>NZ_FNOA01000005.1:0-322665 GCF_900106885.1 Pseudomonas sp. NFACC14 | reverse complement strand
CAGAAACGCAGACGCTTTCATTGCCTTCTTGGGGATGGACTTGCGAGTGTCGAAATCAGGACAAAAAGACGGGCGCCGCAGCTTGAGTAAACGAGGCGACCCGGAAGTTCGTCGGCTGTTACACAATGCCGCCATGTCGGCTAGCCGCACGTCTGCCTGGAAAGGCTTCTATGAAAAGCAAAGAGCTCGTGGTTTCACTACCACTCAGGCGTTGGTAATGCTGGCTCGCAAGCTGGCTCGGATCGTATTCGCTCTGCTGAAAGAGCAAAGCGAATACCAACCCAAAGCGGCTTGAGGGCTTCCCCTCAACCATAGAATCTCCCACAGAGGGGCTCAGCATGAGTAGGAAAGTGCCAGGCAGAAAAAAAGGAGGCCGCCAGGGCCTCCTTCTTCAGTGACGAACCGCCGTTACAGGCTGGAGATCCGCCCATGCTGTTCGGCCAGCTTGCCCAGGGCCTGCTCGGCCTCGGCCAGTTTGGCCCGTTCCTTCTCGATGACTTCGGCCGGAGCCTTGTCAACGAAACCGGCGTTGGACAGCTTGCCGCCGACCCGCTGCACTTCACCCTTCAGACGCAGGATTTCCTTGTCCAGGCGCGCCAGTTCGGCGGCCTTGTCGATCAGGCCGGCCATCGGCACCAGCACTTCCATCTCGCCGACCAGGGCGGTGGCGGACAGTGGTGCTTCTTCGCCGGCGGCCAGCACCGTCACCGACTCGAGCTTCGCCAGCTTCTTGAGCAGCGCCTCGTTTTCGTTGAGGCGGCGCAGGTCTTCGGCGCTGGCATTCTTCAGGAACAGGGTCAGCGGCTTGCCCGGGCCGATGTTCATTTCGGCGCGGATGTTACGCAGGCCCAGCATGAAGGTCTTGAGCCATTCGATGTCGTCCTCGGCTGCCGGATCGATGCGGGTCTCGTTGGCCACCGGCCACGGTTGCAGCATGATCGTCTTGCCCTGGATGCCCGCCAGCGGTGCGATGCGCTGCCAGATTTCCTCGGTGATGAACGGCATGAACGGATGCGCCAGGCGCAGGGCCACTTCCAGCACGCGAACCAGGGTGCGACGGGTGCCGCGCTGGCGCTCGACCGGTGCGTTTTCGTCCCACAGCACCGGCTTGGACAGCTCCAGGTACCAGTCGCAGTACTGGTTCCAGATGAACTCGTACAAGGCTTGTGCGGCCAAGTCGAAACGGAACTGGTCCAGTTGGCGGGTCACTTCGGCTTCGGTGCGTTGCAACTGGGAAATGATCCAGCGATCGGCCAGGGTCAGCTCGTAGGCTTCGCCGTTCTGGCCGCAGTCTTCGCCCTTGTCCAGCACGTAGCGCGCGGCGTTCCAGATCTTGTTGCAGAAGTTGCGATAGCCTTCGACGCGACCCATGTCGAACTTGATGTCGCGACCGGTGGACGCCAGCGAGCAGAAAGTGAAACGCAGGGCATCGGTGCCGTAGCTGGCGATGCCCTCGGCGAATTCTTCGCGGGTGGCCTTCTCGATCTTCTTCGCCAGTTTCGGCTGCATCAGGCCGGAGGTGCGTTTCTGCACCAGGGTTTCCAGGTCGATGCCGTCGATGATGTCCAGCGGGTCCAGGACGTTGCCCTTGGACTTGGACATCTTCTGGCCCTGGCCATCGCGCACCAGGCCGTGGACGTAGACCGTCTTGAACGGCACTTGAGGAGTGCCGTCCTCGTTCTTCACCAGGTGCATGGTCAGCATGATCATCCGGGCGACCCAGAAGAAAATGATGTCGAAGCCGGTGACCAGCACGTCGGTGGAGTGGAATTTCTTCAGGAACTCGGTCTGCTGCGGCCAGCCCAGGGTCGAGAAGGTCCACAGGCCCGAGCTGAACCAGGTGTCGAGGACGTCGTTGTCCTGCGCCAGGGCGATGTCCGGACCGAGGTTGTGCTTGGCGCGGACTTCGGCTTCATCGCGGCCGACATAGACCTTGCCCGATTCGTCGTACCAGGCCGGGATGCGATGGCCCCACCACAGCTGACGGCTGATGCACCAATCCTGGATGTCGCGCATCCACGAGAAATACATGTTTTCGTATTGCTTGGGCACGAACTGGATGCGGCCGTCTTCCACGGCGGCAATCGCCGGCTCGGCCAGCGGTTTGGTGGACACGTACCACTGGTCGGTCAGCCACGGTTCGATGATGGTGCCGGAGCGGTCGCCTTTCGGGACTTTCAGGGCGTGATCGTCGACGCTGACCAGCAGGCCGGCGGCCTCGAACGCCGCGACGATCCGCTTGCGCGCTTCGAAGCGGTCCAGGCCGGCGTATTCGGCCGGCAACGCACCGTCGACGCTTTCGTTCAGCGTGCCGTCGAGGTTGAACACCTGGGCCGCGGGCAACACGTTGGCGTTCTTGTCGAAGATGTTCAGCAGCGGCAGGTTGTGGCGCTTGCCGACTTCGTAGTCGTTGAAATCGTGGGCCGGGGTGATTTTCACACAGCCGGTGCCGAATTCAGGGTCGCAGTAATCGTCGCCGATGATCGGGATGCGCCGGCCAACCAGGGGCAGCTCGACGAACTTGCCGATCAGGGCCTGGTAGCGCTCGTCGTTCGGGTTTACCGCCACGGCGGCGTCACCGAGCATGGTTTCCGGACGCGTGGTGGCGACGATCAGGTAATCCTTGCCTTCGGCGGTCTTGGCGCCATCGGTCAGGGGGTACTTGAGGTTCCACAGGAAACCTTTCTCGTCGTGGTTCTCCACTTCGAGGTCGGAAATGGCCGTGTGCAACTTGGTGTCCCAGTTGACCAGGCGCTTGCCGCGATAGATCAGCCCGTCTTCATGCAGGCGCACGAAGGCTTCCTTCACCGCTTCCGAAAGACCGTCGTCCATGGTGAAGCGCTCGCGGCTCCAGTCCACGGACGAGCCGAGGCGACGGATCTGGCGGCTGATGTTGCCACCGGACTCGTCTTTCCATTCCCAGACTTTCTCGAGGAATTTCTCGCGGCCCAGGTCGTGGCGATTCTGGCCTTGGGCTTCGAGGCGGCGTTCCACCAGCATCTGCGTGGCGATACCGGCATGGTCGGTGCCCGGCTGCCACAAGGTGTTGCGACCTTGCATGCGACGGAAACGGATCAGGGCGTCCATGATCGCGTTGTTGAAGCCGTGGCCCATGTGCAGGCTGCCGGTGACGTTCGGCGGCGGGATCATGATGGTGTAGGAATCGCCCGCGCCTTGCGGAGCGAAATAATTCTCGGACTCCCAGGTGTTGTACCAGGAAGTTTCAATGGCGTGCGGCTGGTAGGTCTTATCCATGCGCGGCGGGACCCTATTGGCATTTATTCAGGAAAAGCCGGGAAGTATAGCGGGCGGGGCTGGTGCAAGCCACAGGCGCAGAAAGTGTGAGCATTGCCGAATCCTGTGGGAGCCGAGCTTGCTCGCGATAGCGGCGGCACATCCGACAATGATGCAGGCTGACCCGCCGCCATCGCGAGCAAGCTCGGCTCCCACAAGGTGTCCACTGTGAGGCAGGAAAACCTACTCGTAGTGGTTGAGCAACCGCTCCATCCGCGCATCCAGCCGGCGCTTGATCTCGGTTTCGATGTGCGGGGCGAAGTCGTCGATGACGTCTTGCATGATCAACTGCGCCGCAGCGCGCAATTCGCGGTCCAGGTGCAGCAGGACGTCGGGGCCCTTGGCTTCGGCCTTGGCGGCAGGCTCGGGTTCGGGCTGGCCGTTGATCGGATCGAACAGCAAGGGAATCTGCTCGTCATGCACCGGCTCGGGCACGACCGTGTCGGTCAGCAGTGGCGGTTGCAGGTTGTCGTCGCCGAGCAACTGGCGGATCGACTCGAGGTCATCCAGCAGGTGCGCGGGCTTTTGTGGCGATTTTGGAGTGTCCATCGTAGGGCTCAGAGTCGCTGTAAACGGTGGTCTTGCAGAGGATAGCCCTGTTCGCGGTAGAAACGGAAACTCTCCCGCGCGGCTTGTCGGATGGCCGGGTCTTCGACCACCACTTCCGCCACGCGGGCGAAGCGCTGGGCAAAGGCCGGTACTTTCAGATCGAGGTTGACCAACAGGTCCTGGTGCTGGCCGCAGTCATCTCCCAACCCCAGCACGATCAGCCCCTCGGGTTCGCTTTCGGCCGGGCCGTGGGGCACGAAACTCTCGCCCTTGAACGCCCATAGGCGTGCATCCAGGTCGTCGCGCTGGGCGGCATCGCTGCAATGCAGGTAGATGCGGTGCCCCATCCGCCAGGCCTTTTCGACGAGCTTGCAGGCGAAATCCAGCCGCGCCGACGGATCGGCGCTGGGCAGGATATAGAAATCGACTTTGGTCATTGCGGTTCCTGAGCCGCCGCTGGCGCCACCCGAGGGCGACGCCAACGGCGGTCATTGGTGTCAGGCCTTGGCGCGGTCCAGCAGGTACTGAGTCAGCAGGGGCACTGGGCGGCCGGTGGCGCCTTTGTCCTTGCCGCCGCTGGTCCAGGCCGTGCCGGCGATGTCCAGGTGCGCCCAGTTCAGGTTCTTGGTGAAACGCGACAGGAAGCAGGCCGCGGTGATGGTCCCGGCTTTCGGGCCGCCGATGTTGGCGATGTCGGCGAACGGGCTGTCCAGTTGTTCCTGGTACTCGTCGAACAAGGGCAACTGCCAGGCGCGGTCGTCGGCTTGCTGGCCGGCGCTGAGCAATTGGCCGATCAGTTCATCGTTGTTGCCCAGCAGGCCCGAAGTGTGGGCACCGAGGGCGACGACGCAGGCGCCGGTCAGGGTGGCGATGTCGATCACCGCCTGCGGCTTGAAGCGCTCGGAGTAGGTGAGGGCGTCACACAGCACCAGGCGGCCTTCGGCGTCGGTGTTGAGGATTTCCACGGTCTGGCCGCTCATGGTGGTGACGATGTCGCCCGGACGCGAGGCCGTGCCGCTGGGCATGTTCTCGGCGCAGGCCAGGATGCACACCAGGTTGATCGGCAGTTGCAGTTCGAGCACGGCGCGCAGGGTGCCGAACACACTCGCGGCACCGCCCATGTCGTACTTCATTTCATCCATGCCGGCGCCTGGCTTGAGGCTGATGCCGCCGGTGTCGAAGGTGATGCCCTTGCCGACCAGCGCGTAAGGCTTCTCGGACTTCTTGCCGCCGTTGTATTGCATGACGATCAGGCGTGGCGGCTGGGCGCTGCCCTGGCCGACGGCATAGAACGAACCCATGCCCAGGTCCTTGATCTTCTTCTCGTCGAAGACTTCGACCTTCAGGCCCTTGAACTCCTTGCCCAGTGCCTTGGCCTGTTCGCCGAGGAACGTCGGGTGGCAGATGTTCGGCGGCAGGTTGCCCAGGTCGCGGGTGAAGGCCATGCCGTTGGCAATCGCGGTGGCGTGGGTCACGGCGCGCTGGACTTCAGCCTGGGCGGCCTTGATGGTCAGCAGGGTGATTTTCTTCAGGGCGCGAGGGTCGGCTTTCTGGCTCTTGAACTGGTCGAACTGGTATTCGCCGTCCACCAGGGTTTCCGCCAGCAGACGGTTCTTGCCGTAGCTGTCGCGCCCCTTGACCACCAACTCGTCCAACGCCAGGACGGCATCGGTGCCGCCCAGGCCCTTGAGGGTGCCCAGCGCGCCGGCGATGACTTTACGGAACGGACGGTCGCCCAGTTCGGCGTCCTTGCCCACGCCCAGCAGCAGCACCCGATCGGCCTTGAGGTTGGGCAGGCTGTGCAGCAACAGGCTCTGGCCGACCTTGCCGGCCAGGTCGCCGCGCTTGAGCACGGCGCTGATGGCACCGCCGCTCAGGCTGTCGAGCTGGGTGGCGACGACGCCGAGCTTGCGGTTTTCACCGACGGCAACCACCAGCGTGGCGGTTTTCAACGTTTCTGGGCTGACGCTTTTTACAACCAGTTCCATGTCCGGATCCCTGAGTGAATGGTCAAGAGGCCAGGCGCCGACACAATGGCGCGCTGAGCGAGCTTCTTCTATATAAAAGAAGCGCCGGTGCTTGCCGGCGACAAAGGCCGCAGTTTGAACCCCGGCGCCCGAGCCTGACAACCCTCGGCGGCGCTAACTTTTGGCTTTAAGCAGCGGTTTAAAGCGTGCGAAGTGACAGGCGCCTCCAATCACAGGATAATGCGGCTCTTTTTTCGGCGGTTCGCGTTGGCGGGCCGGCTCGATACGTTTGCTTGTTTGGCCGCCTTAAGGGTTTGTATGAAAAGTCGCCGAGCGGCGATCAGGCACGGCGAAAACAGGCGAGGAAGCGGAGTTGACTGGCTGTCAATGAGCATTCCGAGCCTGTTTTCAACGCTGCATGATCGTCGCGCAGGCACTTTTCATACAAAACCCAGCCTGACAACCCTGGAGTGTCTGGTGTGATCGTCTTTCGTTATCTATCCCGCGAAGTCCTGCTGACCCTGAGCGCCGTGAGCGCCGTGCTGCTGGTCATCATCATGAGCGGACGCTTCATCAAATACCTTGCCCAGGCGGCCTCCGGCGCCCTGGATCCGGGCTCCCTGTTCCTGATCATGGGGTTCCGCCTGCCGGGCTTCCTGCAATTGATCCTGCCGCTGGGGTTGTTCCTCGGCATTTTGCTGGCCTATGGGCGCCTGTACCTGGACAGTGAAATGACCGTGCTGTCGGCCACCGGCATGAGCCAGCAGCGGCTGTTTCGCATGACCCTGTTCCCGGCCACATTGGTGGCGCTGGTGGTGGCCTGGCTGAGCCTGAGCCTGTCGCCCCAGGGCGCCAACCAATTCCAGCTGCTGATCAACCAGCAGGACGCCATGACCGAATTCGACACCCTGGTGCCAGGGCGTTTCCAGGCCCTGCGCGATGGCACCCGGGTGACTTACACCGAACAGCTCTCGGATGACCGGATCGACCTGGGCGGCGTCTTCATTACGCAAAAGAACCTGTCTTCGGACGCCAAGAAGGACCGTGGCATTTCCGTGCTGGTAGCCGAGAAGGGCCGGCAGGAAATCAACCCCGACGGCAACCGCTACCTGATCCTGCACAACGGCTACCGCTACGATGGCAATCCGGGGCAGGCCGACTACCGGGCCATCAAGTACGACACCTATGGCGTGCTGTTGCCCAAGCCCGAGGTCAGCGACGAAGTCACCGATCGCGATGCGATGCCGACCGCCAGCCTGCTGGGCAACCAGGACATTCGTGCCCGCACCGAGCTGCAATGGCGCCTGTCGTTGCCGCTGCTGGTATTCATCGTGACCCTCATGGCGGTCCCGCTGTCGCGGGTCAACCCGCGCCAGGGCCGTTTCCTCAAGTTGCTGCCGGCGATTCTCCTGTATATGGCTTACCTGACCATCCTGATTTCCGCCCGCGGCGCCCTGGAGAAGGGCAAGATCCCGCCGACGCTGGGCTTGTGGTGGGTGCATGGCATCTTCCTGGCCATCGGCCTGGGGCTGCTCTATTGGGAACCGCTGCGCCTGAAACTGGCCAGTCGTCGCAGCGCGCTGGAGGTGGCCCGTGGTTAAACTCGACCGCTACATCGGCAGCAGCGTATTCATGGCGATTCTCGCGGTGCTGGGGATCATCCTTGGCTTGGCGACCCTGTTTGCCTTCATCGATGAAATGAGCGACGTCAGCGACACCTATACCCTGACGGACGTGGCGAGCTACGTGCTGCTGACCGCGCCTCGGCGCCTGTACGACATGCTGCCGATGGCGGCGCTGATCGGCTGCCTGATCGGCCTGGGCAGCCTGGCCAGCAACAGCGAGCTGACCATCATGCGCGCCGCAGGCGTGTCCATTGGTCGGATCGTCTGGGCGGTGATGAAGCCGATGCTGGTGCTGATGCTGGTGGGTGTGTTGATCGGCGAATACATTGCCCCGGCCACCGAGAACACCGCCCAGGCGAACCGTTCCCTGGCCCAGGGCGGCGGTGATGCGCAAAGCGCCAAGCACGGCCTGTGGCACCGCCAGGGTGACGAGTTCATCCACATCAACTCGGTCCAGCCCAATGGCATCCTCTATGGCGTGACCCGCTATCGTTTCGACGACCAGCGGCACATGCTGTCATCGAGCTTCGCCAAGCGGGCGAATTTCGCCGAGGACCACTGGCAACTGAGTGATGTCACCACCACCCTGTTCCATGACAAGCGCACCGAAGTGGTCTCCGCCCCGCAAGAGCGTTGGGACGTGTCGATCAGCCCGCAGTTGCTCAGCACCGTGGTGATGGCGCCGGAATCGCTGTCGATTACCGGTTTGTGGGGCTATATCCACTACCTGGCGGACCAGGGCCTGAACAATGGCCGCTACTGGCTGGCTTTTTGGGTCAAGGTGTTGCAACCGCTGGTCACCGCCGCCCTGGTGTTGATGGCGATTTCCTTCATTTTCGGCCCGCTGCGCTCGGTGACCCTCGGTCAACGAGTGTTCACCGGCGTGCTGGTGGGCTTCACCTTCCGTATCGCCCAGGATCTGCTGGGGCCGTCGAGCCTGGTGTTCGGTTTCTCGCCACTGTTCGCGGTGCTGGTGCCGGCCGGTGTCTGCGCGTTGGCCGGGGTCTGGCTGCTGCGTCGGGCGGGTTGACCGCAGGCGTAGCGAGGGGGCTGTGGGGGCTGGGCTGTGTGGGAGCAAAGCTTGCTCGCGATACGGGCGATGCGGTCTTTCGGAAATCGAGGTGGCTGTTTCGCGAGCAAGCTTTGCTCCCACTCGCGCGGTGTATCAGGTACAATTCCCGGCTATTTTTCGGCGGGCCATGCCTGCAGCCTTTTTGAGTGTTGATCCGTGAGTGATTTGAGTCATATCCGCAATTTCTCCATCATCGCCCACATTGACCATGGCAAGTCGACGCTGGCTGATCGCTTCATCCAGATGTGCGGCGGCCTGGCCGAGCGTGAAATGGAAGCCCAGGTCCTGGATTCCATGGACCTCGAGCGTGAGCGCGGGATCACCATCAAGGCCCACAGCGTTACCCTCTATTACAAGGCCCGCGACGGCGTCACCTATCAACTGAACTTCATCGATACCCCCGGCCACGTCGACTTCACCTATGAAGTCAGCCGGTCGCTGGCGGCCTGTGAGGGTGCATTGCTGGTGGTCGATGCCGGCCAGGGCGTCGAGGCCCAGTCGGTTGCCAACTGCTACACGGCCATCGAGCAGGGCCTGGAGGTCATGCCGGTGCTGAACAAGATCGACCTGCCCCAGGCCGATCCGGACCGCGTGAAGGAAGAAATCGAGAAAATCATCGGCATCGACGCCACCGACGCGGTCACCTGCAGCGCCAAGACCGGCCTGGGCGTGGATGAAGTGCTCGAACGCCTGGTCACCACCATTCCCGCGCCAACCGGCAACATCGAAGATCCGCTGCAAGCGTTGATCATCGACTCCTGGTTCGACAACTACCTGGGCGTAGTCTCCCTGGTACGCGTGCGCCATGGCCGCGTGAAGAAGGGCGACAAGATCCTGGTCAAGTCCACCGGCAAGATCCACCTGGTGGACAGCGTCGGGGTCTTCAACCCGAAACATACCGCCACCGTCGACCTCAAGGCCGGCGAAGTGGGCTTCATCATCGCCGGTATCAAGGACATCCACGGGGCGCCGGTCGGCGACACCCTGACCTTGAGCTCCACCCCCGACGTCGACGTGCTGCCCGGTTTCAAGCGCATCCAGCCGCAGGTCTATGCCGGCCTGTTCCCGGTCAGCTCCGACGACTTCGAGGATTTCCGCGAAGCCCTGCAAAAGCTGACCCTGAACGACTCGTCCCTGCAATACACCCCGGAAAGCTCCGACGCCCTGGGCTTCGGCTTCCGCTGCGGGTTCCTGGGCATGCTGCACATGGAAATCATCCAGGAGCGCCTGGAGCGCGAGTACGACCTGGACCTGATCACCACGGCGCCGACGGTAATCTTCGAGCTGCTGCTCAAGAACGGCGAAACCCTCTACGTCGACAACCCGTCCAAGCTGCCGGACCTGTCGGCCATCGAGGACATGCGCGAGCCGATCGTGCGGGCCAACATCCTTGTGCCTCAGGAGCACCTGGGTAACGTCATTACCCTGTGCATCGAGAAACGCGGCGTACAACACGACATGCTGTTCCTTGGCACGCAGGTCCAGGTGACCTACGACCTGCCGATGAACGAAGTGGTGCTGGACTTCTTCGACCGTCTCAAATCCACCAGTCGCGGCTATGCTTCGCTGGACTATCATTTTGATCGTTACCAATCGGCTAATCTGGTGAAACTGGATGTGCTGATCAACGGTGAGAAAGTCGATGCACTGGCATTGATCGTGCACCGTGACAACGCGCACTACAAAGGTCGTGCATTGACCGAGAAGATGAAGGAACTGATTCCGCGGCAGATGTTCGATGTGGCAATCCAGGCCGCCATTGGCGGGCAGATTGTGGCGCGTACAACCGTCAAGGCGCTCAGAAAGAACGTATTGGCCAAATGCTATGGCGGCGACGTCAGCCGTAAGCGCAAGCTGTTGGAAAAGCAGAAGGCCGGTAAAAAACGCATGAAGCAGGTCGGTAACGTGGAAATTCCACAGGAAGCCTTCCTTGCGGTGCTCAGGTTGGATAGTTAGGTCCTATGTCGCTAAATTTCCCGCTGTTGCTGGTTATCGCCGTGTTTGTCTGCGGCCTGTTGGCGTTGCTTGATCTGTTGTTCCTGGCGCCTCGGCGCCGGGCGGCCATTGCCTCTTATCAGGGCAGCGTCAGCCAGCCTGATGGCGTGGTGGTCGAAAAGCTCAACAAGGAACCGCTGCTGGTCGAATACGGCAAGTCGTTCTTCCCGGTGCTGTTCATCGTGCTGGTGTTGCGTTCGTTCCTGGTGGAACCGTTCCAGATCCCATCCGGCTCGATGAAGCCGACCCTGGACGTGGGCGACTTCATTCTGGTGAACAAGTTCTCCTACGGGATCCGCCTGCCGGTGATCGACAAGAAGGTCATCGAAGTGGGTGACCCGCAGCGCGGCGATGTCATGGTGTTCCGCTTCCCGAGCGACCCGAACGTCAACTACATCAAGCGCGTGGTTGGCTTGCCGGGCGACACGATCCGCTACACCGCCGACAAGCGTCTGTTCGTCAATGGCGAATCAGTGGCCGAACAATTGCTCGGTTCCGAGCCGGGTACGCTGGGCAGTGCCGAACTCTACCGGGAAAAACTCGGCGAGGCCGAACACCTGATCCGCAAGGAAATGAGCCGCTACCGCGCAACGCCGGACCGTTCGTGGACCGTGCCGGCGGGGCACTATTTCATGATGGGCGACAACCGTGACAACTCCAACGACAGCCGTTACTGGGATGATCCGAACATTCCCAAGGACCTGCTGGGCATGGTCCCGGACCGAAACATCGTCGGCAAGGCCTTTGCGGTCTGGATGAGCTGGCCGGAACCCAAACTCAGCCACCTGCCGAATTTCTCGCGGGTTGGCCTGATCAAGTAATCCCACACGGCGCTGTTGAACACAGCGCCGAATGCTTTTCTGGAGCCTGCGTTAAGGTTGCCCGGAGGCATGAAGCCAACGATAGTCAGGACGTCATTTTTGAACACAGCGTTAATTGTCCCAAGCCAACGGTGCCTCGCCACCCTGGCGGTGGAATCCAGCCACGAACTCAGCGTGGGTAAACCGTGAGCGTTTCTCTAAGCCGTCTCGAGCGTCAGCTCGGCTACACCTTCAAGGACCCGGACCTGATGCTCCTGGCCCTCACTCACCGCAGTTTTGCCGGGCGCAACAACGAACGCCTGGAGTTCCTCGGTGATGCCATCCTCAACTTCGTGGCCGGCGAGGCGCTGTTCGAGCGCTTCCCGCTGGCCCGCGAAGGCCAGTTGTCGCGTTTGCGCGCGCGGTTGGTAAAAGGTGAGACCCTGGCCGTACTGGCCCGTGGTTTCGACTTGGGCGAATACCTGCGCCTGGGCTCCGGTGAATTGAAAAGCGGCGGTTTCCGCCGCGAGTCGATCCTGGCCGATGCCCTGGAAGCGTTGATTGGCGCGATCTACCTGGACTCAGGCATGGACATGGCGCGCGAACGCGTGCTGGCCTGGCTGACTTCCGAGATCGACAGCCTGACGCTGGTGGACACCAACAAGGATCCGAAGACCCGTTTGCAGGAATTCCTGCAATCGCGCAGTTGCGAACTGCCGCGCTACGAAGTGGTGGATATCCAGGGTGAGCCGCATTGCCGAACCTTCTTCGTCGAATGCGAAGTTGTCCTACTGAATGAAAAAAGCCGGGGTCAGGGTGTGAGTCGTCGTATTGCCGAACAGGTAGCGGCCGCCGCAGCACTGATAGCCCTGGGCGTGGAGAATGGCAATGACTGATACAACCGTCACCCGCTGCGGCTATGTCGCCATTGTCGGTCGGCCGAACGTGGGCAAGTCCACGCTGCTGAACCACATCCTGGGCCAGAAACTGGCGATCACCTCGCGCAAGCCCCAGACCACCCGCCACAACATGCTGGGCATCAAGACCGAAGGCGCCGTGCAGGCGATCTACGTCGACACCCCGGGCATGCACAAGGGTGGCGAAAAAGCCCTGAACCGCTACATGAACAAGACTGCCTCGGCGGCGTTGAAAGACGTCGATGTGGTGATCTTTGTGGTCGACCGCACCAAATGGACCGACGAAGACCAGATGGTCCTCGAACGCGTCCAGTACGTGACAGGGCCGTTGATCGTGGCGCTGAACAAGACCGATCGCATCGAAGACAAGGCTGAGCTGATGCCGCACCTGGCCTGGTTGCAGGAACAGTTGCCCAATGCCCAGATCATCCCGATCTCTGCCCAGCACGGCCATAACCTCGATGCGCTGGAGCGGGTGATTGCCGAACATCTGCCGGAAAACGATCATTTCTTCCCTGAAGACCAGATCACCGACCGCAGCAGCCGTTTCCTCGCCGCCGAGCTGGTGCGCGAGAAAATCATGCGCCAGATGGGCGCCGAGCTGCCGTACCAGATCACGGTCGAGATCGAGGAGTTCAAGCAACAGGGCAAGACCCTGCACATTCATGCGTTGATCCTCGTCGAACGTGACGGCCAGAAGAAAATCATCATTGGCGACAAGGGCGAGCGCATCAAGCGCATCGGCACCGAGGCGCGCAAGGACATGGAGCTGCTGTTCGACTCCAAGATCATGCTCAACCTGTGGGTCAAGGTGAAGGGCGGCTGGTCCGATGACGAGCGTGCGTTGCGTTCGTTGGGTTACGGCGACCTCTGATCAGCTGACTGGATGTACCAAGAACCATTGTGGGAGCGAGCTTGCTCGCGATGAGGGCCTGATATTCAACATGGATGTTGACTGACAGACCGCTATCGCGAGCAAGCTCGCTCCCACATTGGTTTGGGGTTGTTGAAAACTCTGCTCGTCATATTGAGAACTCTGATTTCCATGCCCCCGACCCAACCCACCGGCCAACCCGCCTACGTCCTCCACAGCCGCGCCTACCGCGAAAGCAGCGCCCTGGTGGACTTCCTCACGCCCCAGGGGCGGCTGCGGGCGGTGTTGCGGGGGGCGCGGGGCAAAGCGGGGACGCTGGCGCGGCCGTTCGTGCCGCTGGAAGTCGAATTTCGCGGGCGGGGCGAGTTGAAGAACGTCGGGCGCATGGAAAGCAACGGCGTCGCCGCCTGGCTCAACGGCGAGGCGTTGTTCAGCGGCTTGTACCTCAATGAACTGCTGATCCGCCTGCTGCCCGCCGAAGATCCCCACCCGGCCGTCTTCGACCACTACGCCGCCACGCTGCTGGCCCTGGCCGAAGGCCGACCACTGGAGCCGCTGCTGCGTTCGTTCGAATGGCGGCTGCTGGATGACCTGGGCTATGGCTTCGACTTGAGCACCGACCTGCACGGCGAGCCCATCGCCGCCGACGGCCTCTACCGTTTGCAAGTGGATGCTGGCCTGGAGCGGGTGTACCTGCTGCAACCGGGGCTGTTCAATGGCGCCGAGCTGCTGGCCATGGCCGAGGCCGACTGGAGCGCGCCGGGCGCCTTGTCGGCGGCCAAGCGTCTGATGCGCCAAGCCCTGGCCGTGCACCTGGGCGGTCGGCCCCTGGTCAGTCGCGAGTTGTTTCGCAAGCCCTGATCAACCCGTATGCTGTGGGCCGACTATCTGTCCCTTCCAGGAGCCTTTTTGTGAGCACCAGCAATCGCATTCTTCTCGGCGTGAACATCGACCATGTCGCCACCCTGCGCCAGGCCCGCGGTACCCGCTACCCGGATCCGGTCAAGGCCGCGCTGGACGCGGAAGAGGCGGGTGCCGACGGCATCACCGTGCACCTGCGTGAAGACCGTCGCCACATCCAGGAGCGCGACGTGCTGCTGCTCAAGGACGTGCTGCAAACCCGCATGAACTTCGAAATGGGCGTGACCGAGGAAATGATGGCGTTCGCTGAGCTCGTCCGCCCGGCGCACATCTGCCTGGTGCCGGAGACGCGCCAGGAACTGACCACCGAAGGCGGCCTCGACGTAGCGGGGCAGGAATCGCGGATCAGCCTGGCAGTGGAACGCCTGTCGAAGATCGGTGCCGAGGTATCGCTGTTCATCGATGCCGACGAACGGCAGATCGAGGCGTCCAAGCGGGTCGGCGCCCCGGCCATCGAACTGCACACCGGTCGTTACGCCGATGCCGAAACCCCCACCGCCGTGGCCGACGAGCTGCAGCGGGTCGCCGATGGCGTCGCCTTTGGCCTGGCCCAGGGCTTGATCGTCAACGCCGGCCATGGCTTGCACTACCACAACGTCGAAGCCGTGGCGGCCATCAAGGGCATCAACGAGCTGAACATCGGTCACGCGCTGGTGGCCCATGCGTTGTTCGTCGGGTTCAAGTCGGCGGTGGCGGAAATGAAAGCGCTGATCCTGGCTGCCGCCAAGTCCTGAGCAGCCACTATCCCCTGTGGGAGCGAGCTTGCTCGCGATAGCGGACTGACAGTCATCAACACCAGTGCCGAAGGTCAGGCCCTCATCGCGAGCAAGCTCGCTCCCACAGAGGTTGGGGTGACTTAATTAAAGCTGCGGGGATTCCTGGTTAGGCTTGCTCTTGTCCACACCCGGCACGTGCAGGTTGCCCTCGGCCACCTGGTCGCCTTCGAGTTGCGGCTGCGTCACCCAGGTCAGGATGTCGTAGTAGCGACGGATGTTCGCCACGAAATGCACGGGCTCGCCGCCCCGGGCGTAGCCGTAGCGGGTCTTGCTGTACCACTGCTTCTGGGACAGGCGCGGCAGGATCTTCTTCACATCCAGCCACTTGTTCGGGTTCAGCCCTTCCTTGGCCGCCAGTTTGCGGGCGTCGTCCAGGTGGCCGCTGCCGACGTTATAGGCAGCCAGGGCGAACCAGGTGCGGTCGGGCTCCTCGATGCTTTCGTCCAGTTGGTCCTTCATGTAGGCCAGGTACTTGGCGCCGCCCATGATGCTTTGCTTCGGGTCCAGGCGGTTGGACACGCCCATGGCCTGGGCGGTGTTCTGGGTCAGCATCATCAGGCCGCGCACGCCGGTCTTGGACGTGACCGCCGGTTGCCACAGCGACTCCTGGTAGCCGATCGCGGCCAGCAGGCGCCAATCGACTTTTTCCTGCTTGGCGTAGGCCTTGAAGTGCTGTTCGTATTTGGGCAGGCGTTGTTGCAGGTGCTGGGCGAACGTGGTGGCGCCCATGTAGCCGAGGACATCGACGTGGCCGTAGTAGCGGTCCTTGAGGCGTTGCAGCGTGCCGTTCTTCTGCACTTTGTCGAGGTAGCTGTTGATCTCGTTGAGCAGGCTGTTGTCTTCGCCGGGGGCCACGGCCCAGCTCTGGCTGCGGGCATCGCCCAGGTCGAAGGCCACGCGCACGTTGGGGAAGTAGACCTGGTTCATCGCCACTTCGTTGGAGTCCACCAGGGTCAGGTCGATCTGCCCCTCGTCGACCATGCGCAGCAGGTCGACCACTTCAACCGCGTCGGACTCTTCGTATTCGATGCCGGGGTATTGCTGTTTCAGCTGCGCCAGCTGTTCGGCGTGGCTGCTGCCCTTGAGCACCATGATCTTCTTGCCCGCCAGGGCGGCTGCGTCGGTGGGGCGTGACTGGCCGTTGCGGTAGATGACCTGCGGGGTGACTTCCAGGTAGGCGTGGGAAAACCGTACCTGCTTCTTGCGCTGTTCGCTGCTGACCAGGCCCGCGGCCGCCAATACCGGACCGTTGGGCTTGCCGATCTGGTTGAACAGGTCGTCGAGGTTGTCGGCGGTCTCGATCTTCAGTTCCACCCCCAAATCGTCGGCGAAGCGCTTCACCAGCTCGTATTCGAAGCCGGTTTCACCGTTACGATCCTCAAAGTAGGTGGCGGGGCTGTTTCGGGTAACCACCCGCAGCACGCCATCCTCCTTTACGCGCTCCAGTGTGTTGGGTTTCTCAACACAACCACTGAGCACCAGGAAGAGTCCGGTTGCGATCAGCCATCTGGCATATCGCGGACGCAAAGCCGTTGGGGAAAACATCTGCGCAGTATACGCAAACGGCCCCTACCGCCATATCTCGACAGCAAAAGGCCAGTCTGCTAGCGGTTGCAAAACATGTCCGCAACACCGGCCGGCCGGGGTGTGGCAGGCTTTGCGCCGCTGAAAAATATCTCTGCGCGAACCTTGGCATGGGGGTGCAATACCGTCGCAGGCGCGGAGACCGACATTCGGCCTGCACCGTGCGTGCCGTTTCGGGTGCCGTTGCCGGCGGTTTAGGCTAGAATGCACGGCCTCAAAGCACACCCCCTTCCCGAGGCTGTCCCGAAGATGTTGATCCTGCGCGGCGCTCCTGCCCTTTCTGCCTTTCGCCACAGCAAACTCCTTGAGCAACTGAGCCAAAAGGTTCCGGCTGTCAGTGGCTTGTATGCTGAATTCGCTCACTTCGCCGAAGTCACCGGCGGTTTGACCGGCGACGAACAGCAGGTGCTCGCGCGCCTTCTGAAGTACGGCCCCAGTGTTCCTGTCCAGGAGCCGGCCGGTCGCCTGTTCCTGGTGCTGCCGCGTTTCGGCACCATTTCGCCATGGTCGAGCAAGGCCAGCGACATCGCCCGCAATTGCGGCCTGGCGAAGATCCAGCGCCTGGAGCGCGGCATTGCCTTTTATGTCGCCGGCGAGTTCAACGAGGCCGAGGCCCAGTTGATCGCCGAAGGCTTGCATGACCGCATGACCCAGGTCGTGCTGGGCAACCTGGAGCAGGCCGCCGGTCTGTTCAGCCACGCCGAACCCAAGCCGCTGACGGCCATCGACGTACTGGGCGGCGGCCGCGCCGCACTGGAAAACGCCAACGCCGAACTGGGCCTGGCCCTGGCCGAAGACGAGATCGATTACCTGGTCAACGCCTTCCAGGGTTTGAAGCGCAACCCGCACGACATCGAACTGATGATGTTCGCCCAGGCCAACTCCGAGCACTGCCGCCACAAGATCTTCAACGCCAGTTGGGACATTGACGGCCAGAGCCAGGAAAAAAGCCTGTTCGGCATGATCAAGAACACCTATCAGATGCATAACGAAGGTGTGCTGTCGGCCTACAAGGACAACGCGGCGGTGATCGTCGGCAACGTTGCCGGTCGCTTCTACCCGAACCCCGAGACCCGCCAGTACGGTGCGGTCCAGGAGCCGGTGCACATCCTGATGAAGGTCGAGACCCACAACCACCCGACCGCCATTGCGCCGTTCCCGGGCGCGTCCACCGGTTCCGGTGGCGAGATCCGCGACGAAGGCGCCACGGGGCGCGGTGCCAAGCCCAAGGCCGGCCTGACCGGTTTCACCGTGTCGAACCTGCAGATCCCGGGCTTCGAACAGCCGTGGGAAAAGCCCTACGGCAAGCCTGAGCGCATCGTCAACGCCCTCGACATCATGATCGAAGGTCCCCTGGGGGGCGCGGCGTTCAACAACGAATTCGGCCGTCCGGCCCTGACCGGCTACTTCCGTACCTTCGAACAGTCCATCACCACCCCCCGTGGTGAGGAAGTCCGTGGTTACCACAAGCCGATCATGCTCGCGGGCGGCATGGGCAACATCCGCGCCGAACACGTGCAGAAAGGCGAGATCCTGGTCGGCTCCAAGCTGATCGTCCTCGGCGGCCCGGCCATGCTGATCGGCCTGGGTGGCGGCGCGGCTTCCTCCATGGCCACCGGCACCAGCTCGGCCGACCTGGACTTCGCCTCGGTCCAGCGGGAAAACCCGGAAATGGAACGCCGTTGCCAGGAAGTCATCGACCGTTGCTGGCAGTTGGGTGAACACAACCCCATCAGCTTCATCCACGACGTCGGCGCGGGCGGCCTGTCCAACGCCTTCCCGGAACTGGTCAACGACGGCGGCCGTGGTGGCCGCTTCGAACTGCGCAACATTCCAAACGACGAGCCGGGCATGGCCCCGCACGAAATCTGGAGCAACGAATCCCAGGAGCGTTACGTCCTGGCGGTCGGTCCGGCCGACTTCGAACGCTTCCAGGCCATTTGCGAGCGCGAACGCTGCCCGTTCGCGGTAGTGGGTGAAGCCACCGCCGAGCCGCAACTGACCGTCACCGACAGCCACTTCGGCAACAGCCCGGTGGACATGCCGTTGGAAGTGCTGCTGGGCAAGGCCCCACGCATGCACCGTTCGGCGGTTCGCGAAGCGGAACTGGGCGATGATTTCGATCCGTCCACCCTCGACCTCGGCGAGTCCATCGAGCGCGTGCTGCATCACCCGGCCGTGGCGAGCAAGAGCTTCCTGATCACCATCGGCGACCGCACCATCACCGGCCTCGTGGCCCGTGACCAGATGGTCGGCCCATGGCAGGTGCCGGTGGCCGACGTGGCCGTGACCGCCACCAGCTTCGACGTCTACACCGGCGAAGCCATGGCGATGGGCGAGCGCACGCCGCTGGCGCTGCTGGATGCCCCGGCCTCGGGCCGCATGGCGATCGGCGAGACCCTGACCAACATCGCGGCTTCGCGCATCGGCAAGATTTCCGACATCAAGCTGTCGGCCAACTGGATGTCCGCCGCCGGTCACCCGGGTGAAGATGCCCGCCTGTACGACACCGTCAAGGCTGTCGGCATGGAGCTGTGCCCGGAGCTGGGGATCACCATTCCGGTGGGCAAGGACTCCATGTCCATGGCCACGCGCTGGAACGACGAAGGCGTGGACAAGAGCGTGACCTCGCCGCTGTCGCTGATCGTGACTGGTTTCGCCCCGGTCACCGACATCCGCCAGACCCTGACCCCGCAACTGCGCATGGACAAGGGCACCACCGACCTGATCCTGATCGACCTGGGCCGTGGCCAGAACCGCATGGGCGCCTCGATCCTGGCCCAGGTGCATGGCAAGCTCGGTTCGCAAGCGCCGGACGTCGACGATGCCGAAGACCTGAAGGCGTTCTTCGCCGTTATCCAGGGCCTCAACGCCGACGGTCACCTGCTGGCCTACCACGACCGTTCCGACGGTGGTTTGCTGACCACCGTGGTGGAAATGGCCTTCGCCGGTCACTGTGGCCTGAGCCTGACCCTCGACAGCGTGGCCGAGTCCACGGCTGAAATCCCGGCCATCCTGTTCAACGAAGAACTGGGTGCGGTGATCCAGGTTCGCCAGGACGCCACCCCGGACATCCTCGCCCAGTTCAGCGCCGCCGGCCTGGCCGACTGCGTCTCGGTGATCGGCCAGCCGATCAACAACGCCCACATCAACATCACCTTCAACGGCGACACCGTCTTCGAAGGCCAGCGCAGTCTGTTGCAGCGTCAGTGGGCTGAAACCAGCTACCAGATCCAGCGCCTGCGCGACAACGCCGAGTGCGCCGAGCAGGAGTTCGACGCGCTGCTGGAAGAAGACAACCCGGGCCTGAGCGCCAAGCTCAGCTACGACGTCAACCACGACGTGGCCGCGCCCTACATCAAGAAAGGCATTCGCCCACAAGTGGCGGTCCTGCGCGAGCAGGGCGTCAATGGCCAGGTGGAGATGGCGGCAGCGTTCGACCGCGCCGGTTTCAACGCGATCGACGTGCACATGAGCGACATCCTGGCCGGTCGTGTCGACCTGAACGACTTCAAGGGCATGGTCGCCTGCGGCGGTTTCTCCTACGGCGACGTGCTCGGTGCCGGTGAAGGCTGGGCCAAGTCGGCGCTGTTCAACAGCCGTGCCCGCGATGCGTTCCAGGGTTTCTTCGAGCGTAATGACAGCTTCACCCTCGGCGTGTGCAACGGTTGCCAGATGATGTCGAACCTGCACGAGTTGATCCCGGGCAGCGAATTCTGGCCGCACTTCGTGCGTAACCGTTCCGAGCAGTTCGAAGCACGCGTGGCGATGGTCCAGGTCCAGGAGTCGAACTCGATCTTCCTGCAGGGCATGGCCGGTTCGCGGATGCCGATCGCCATCGCCCACGGCGAAGGCCATGCGGAATTCGAAAGCGAAGAAGCCCTGCTCGAAGCCGACCTGTCCGGTTGCGTATCGCTACGGTTTGTCGACAACCACGGCAAGGTCACCGAAACCTACCCGGCCAACCCGAACGGCTCGCCGCGCGGGATCACCGGCCTGACCAGCCGCGATGGCCGCGTCACGATCATGATGCCGCACCCGGAGCGGGTGTTCCGCGCGGTGCAGAACTCGTGGCGTTCGGACGACTGGAACGAAGACGCACCCTGGATGCGCATGTTCCGCAACGCCCGCGTCTGGGTGAACTAAGACGGTGTACAAGCTCTGCTTCTTCGTCCCGGCCAGCCATGTGGAGGAGGTCAAAACCGCCGTATTCGCTGCCGGTGGCGGGCGAATCGGCGACTATGACCACTGTGCCTGGCAAGTGTTGGGCCTGGGCCAGTTCCGTCCTCTGGATGGCAGCCAACCGTTCATCGGCGAGGCGGGCCAGGTCGAGCAGGTCGAGGAGTGGAAGGTAGAGCTTGTCGTTGCCGATGAGCTGATTCGTGGGGTGGTGAACGCGCTGAAACAAAGCCATCCCTACGAGACGCCAGCGTATGAAGTGTGGCGGTTGGAGGATTTCTGATCCTCGGTTCGTTGAAATGAAAAACCGCTGATTGAGCCAGCGGTTTTTTATTGCCCGGGTGAATGGCAAAACCATGCCCGCCAGCGCAAGCAGGTTCCCCCTTGGAGTCCAGTGATCCCGTTGGCACAGTCCACCCTGTGGGAGCGAGCTTGCTCGCGATAGCGGTGGGTCCGCTTAGATGAACAGTGGATGTGCCGCCGTCATCGCGAGCAAGCTCGCTCCCACATGGGCTTTTCCTGGCCCGTCTACTGATGTCGGTTTTCGAGGCGGCAGGCTTCTTTTTCGATGCCGATGCATTCGACCGGTTCGCCCACACCTTTCTCGAACCGGCGGGCATTCATCAATAGCCCGCCCTTGATACCGCCGATGAACGCGAAGGCGCCTGGACGGTTGCCGGTGTGCTCCCCTGACAGATCCACCGCCACGCTGTTGGGCCTGACCTCGTACACCCAACCGCCGTTTGCCGCTTCCGTGACCGCCCAGATCTTGGCATCGCTATAGTCACGAAACGCCACGACGACCGATTGAACGGAAGGAGACTCCGGGCTGCTCGCCCAGCGCAAGACCGGTGGTTGCGAGTTTCTTGCCCGTAACCCACTGGCCAGTGCGTCCGCTCCTTGCACAGGGTTGATCCTCGAGGAGCCCACCGCCCAGAGGGATTCTTTGTTCGTCACCCAGGCCAGGCCTTCTGGCGGGGTGATCTTGCTCCAATCGATGGGCGTCGCTGCGACTTCCAGCATCGTCTCGTGACCAGAGGGTTCACGGTAGTCCGGGTTGGCGACGCAATCGGCCAGGTCGGTTTTCTTGCAGGCCTGCTTGATAAAGTGCCCTTTGACCCCGCCGGGGTAGCTGATCTCTTCCTCGCCGATAATAGGCCCCCCCGATTCCTGCTGGTCGATGCCATGGGGAGCCTTGAATTCGAATACCCATTCGTTGGCGAAGCTCTGGGCGATACGCTGGCTGCGCGTGGTACTGCTGTAGACCGAGTGCTGGGCCCCGGCTCCATGCTTGAACCAGTCGTACATCCATGTGTCTTCGGGGAAGGCCACTGATTTGGGCAGCAAGCCGTCCCGGAAGGCCTCGAGGCCTTGATTGGTGGTGTCTCCCCGGTAGAGCGTGTCCAGGTCGGTCCGCCAGCGCAATAAGGGTTGGGTCTTGCGGATATCCACGCTGGGATCCGCCGTGACCTGGAGCCAGGCCTGGTACCAGGGTTCATCCTTCTGCGCCGAGTCCTGGGTCGTTGCCCACGCATTGGGGCTCGCCTGCCAGGCGCCTGCCAATACCATGGCGACAGTCGCCGCCCGTATAAAACCGCTGCTTCTACTCATGATGTGGACACCTCTCCTGAAACGAGGATGCCAATCGAATCACATACTTCATTACGACCTATTCTTCGAATTGACAGTTTAATTACCGATTGCGCAGTGCGAAGGCAACGCGGGGGTGTGCCTCGGTTCACTGCGTGAGAGTGAGAATAGATGACTGTTTTAGGTTTTAAGACCTTATTTTGTAACAAGCATCTCAGTTGGAAGCGGTCGCGAATATCAGGGTTGTGTTTATTGGCTGTTACTGGTCTGAATTATCCATTGCCTGTTATTTCTGACAGTTGCTAGCGCTTGGTCGATGACCTTTAATCGAGGGTTTTGTCGAGGGGATCGCGCTAGATAATTTTTCGGTTGGGTACAGGTTCGGACTTGATGCAATAAGTACCGGCCTCATCGCGAGCAAGCTCGCTCCCACAGGAGGCAGGTGTCGATCACAGGTCTTGTGAACAACACCCAGCCACTGTGGGAGCGAGCTTGCTCGCGATAAATCGAAAGAAGAATACAAAAATCCCGGTAGAACTTGGGGTGCTAGGCCCCGGCATCGACCTTGCGGCCATGCGCCAGGCCATCCAATGCCTGCCATAACCGCGGCGCCTTCTCCCCCAGCAGCAGGTGCCAGACGCCACCCCCCAACGGGCTCATACCTTGACACCCCAGCCCTTTGAGCCGGCTTTCCGACAAGCCCTTGTCATCGGCCAGCCGCACCCGTAGCCGGCTCGTCGCCACGCACTCGAGTTGCAGGACATTGTCCTGGCCTCCGAGGGCGTCCAGCCATTGTTGCGCTTCTGTGCTGGAAAGGGCGGCCGGCGTCGTCGGTGCAACGGCATTCGGTACCGGCGCGGTGACCGGGCGAAGGGTGGAGGGCATCGCCAGGCGAATTTCATCGGCAATGCTGTCGGCCATCGGCCCCACCACCACCTGCAGGCTCCCGCCGTTACCGGGGCGCACCACGGCCATGGCGCCGAGGGCCTTGAGCCGGGCGTCGGACGCCTTGTTACGGTCCACCATGTCCAGCCGCAAGCGCGTGGTGCAGGCACCGATGGTGATCAGGTTGTCAGCGCCGCCCAACGCCTGGATGTAGGCCGCGGCCCGCTGGTTTTCGGCGATGGCCGGTTTGTCGCCTGCCGGTACCTCTTCACGCCCCGGGGTCTTCAGGTCGAAGCGGCGGATGCAGAAGTCGAACACCAGGTAGTAGATCGCCGCGTAGGCCAGGCCCACCGGGACGACCAACCAGCCGTTGGTGGATTTGCCCCAGCCCAGGACCATGTCGATGAAGCCGCCGGAGAAGGTAAAGCCCAGGTGAATGTCCAGCAGATTGGTCACGGCCATCGACACTCCGGTGAGCAGCGCGTGGACCAGGTACAGCAGGGGCGCGAGGAACATGAAGGCGAATTCGATCGGCTCGGTGACACCGGTCAGGAACGAGGTCAGCGCCATGGACAGCAGGATCCCACCCATGACCTTGCGCCGCTGGGGCAGGGCGTTGCGGTACATCGCCAGGCACGCGGCGGGCAGGCCGAAGAGCATCACCGGGAACATGCCGGTCATGAACTGGCCGCCCTTGGGATCGCCGGCGAAATAACGGCTCAGGTCACCGGTGACCACCGCACCGGTATCGGGGTCGGTGAAACTGCCGAAGATGAACCAGGCCATGTTATTGAGGATGTGGTGCAGGCCGGTAACGATCAGCAATCGGTTGAACACCCCGAACACGAAGGCGCCGAAACTGCCGCTTTCCATCAGCAAGGCGCCGAAACCGTTGATACCCTGCTGGATCGGCGGCCAGATAAGGCCGAACACCACGCCCAGCCCGACGGCGCTGAAGCCGGTGACAATCGGCACGAAGCGCCGGCCACCAAAGAACGCCAGGTATTCCGGCAACTTGATGTCCTTGAATCGGTTATACAGCGCACCCGCCAGCAGGCCGCTGATGATCCCGGCGAGCATGCCCATGTTGATGCTGGCATCGAGCACCTTCAGGGTGGCGATCATCACCAGGTAGCCGATGGCCCCGGCCAACCCCGCCGTACCGTTGTTGTCCCGGGCGAAGCCCACGGCGATGCCGATGGCGAAGATCATCGCCAGGTTGGCGAAAATCGCCTGGCCGGCATCGTGGATGATGGCGATGTCCAAGAGATCGGTGTCGCCCAGGCGCAGCAACAAGCCGGCGATGGGCAGGATCGCGATGGGCAGCATCAGTGCCCGGCCGAGGCGTTGCAGCCCTTCGATGAAATGCTGGTACATGGCGTCTCTCCCTTTATTGTTCTTCGAGGTGGCTCAGCCCAGGGGCCAGTGTCGATGGCAGGCACGGCGTACCGCGAGTGCGCTGCCCAGGTCCAGCAGTTCGCTGCTCAAGCGAGCGCACTGCGCGGCGTCGAGGTGGCGTACGCGGTCCTTGATTTCGCCGATCTGCGGCGGGCTGACCGACAGTTCCCGTACACCCAGGCCGATCAGTACGGGCGTGGCTAACGGGTCCGAGGCCAGGGCCCCGCACACGCCGACCCAACGTCCATGCCTGGCGGCACCGGCGCAGGTCTGGGCGATCAGCCGCAGCAGCGCGGGGTGCAGGGCATCGACCCGGGCGGCGAGGCCGGCGTGGTCGCGGTCCATGGCCAGGGTGTATTGCGACAGGTCGTTGGTGCCGATGGAGAGGAAATCCGCATGTTCGGCCAATTGTTCGGCCAGCAACGCGGCGGCCGGCACTTCGATCATCACCCCCAGTTGCGGGCGTTCGCCCAGGCCCAGTTCAGTGCCGAGGGCATCGAGGCGTTGGCGGATGTGCAGCAGTTCGTCGACTTCGGTGACCATGGGCAACAGGATCCGGCAGCGGTCCAGCGGACGGGTTTGCAGCAGGGCGCGCAGTTGCTGGTCGAGCAGGTCCGGTCGCACCTGGGCCAGGCGAATGCCGCGCAGGCCCAGTACCGGGTTGGCTTCGCTGGGCAGTGGCAGGTAATCCAGTTGCTTGTCGCCGCCCACGTCGATGGTGCGAATGATCACCGGCCTGTCGCCCATGGCATCGAGTACGGCTTGATAGGCCTGGCGCTGTTCTTCTTCGTCGGGGGCGGTGTGGCGGTCGACGAAGAGAAATTCGGTGCGCAACAAGCCAACGCCATCGGCACCGTTGGCCAAGCTTTCGCCGGCTTCGGCGCTGGAGGCCACGTTAGCGGCGACTTCAACCTCCACGCCATCGACGGTTCGCGCCGGCGTGTGGGCGAGGGTCTGTTGTTGGGCGCGCCGGACCGTGCGTCGGGTCTGTGCTTGCCGCACCTGCGCCAGGCGCTCGGCGGTTGGCGTGAGTTCGAGGCGGCCACCGTCAGCGTCCAGCACCACCGATTGCCCTGGCGCCTGCGCAAGCAGTGCCTCGCCCAGCGCCACCAGGCACGGCAGGCCTTTGCCCCGGGCCAGGATCGCCACATGGGACGTCGCGCCGCCCTCGACCATGCACACGCCGGCCACGCCTTGGGCGCTGAGTTGCAGCAGGTCCGACGGGGTCAGTTCCTGGGCGGCGACGATGGCGCCCGCCACAACGTCGAATTGCCAGGTCTCACCCAGCAACACCCGCAGGACCCGTTGGCGCAAGTCGCGCAAATCGTTGGCGCGCTCGGCCAGCAGCGTGCTGCCCAGTTGTTGCAGGACCTGGCATTGCGCGTCGATGGAACGGCTCCAGGCGTGGGACGCGGCACTGCCTTGTTCGATGAAGAGGTCGGCGGCATCCAGCAGTAGCGGGTCTTCCAGTAGCGCCAGGTGGGCACTGAAGATCGCCTCTTCATCGTGGTGCTTCTTGGCCCGGGCGTGCTCCAGCGTGAGGTGGATCTCGCCACGGACCTGGGCCAGGGCGTCACTCAGGCGTTGTCGCTGCTCTTCGATGGCATGGCCGCCGATGTCTTTTGGCAATTGAATGCCGTTCAACCGAACCAGCGGCCCGGTTACCAGGCCAGGGGCGGCACATACGCCGTGCAGCACACCTTCTTCTGCATTCGTCCGTGGTGGTTCGGGCGACGGCGCGCTGGCATGGGCCTCTTCCACCAGGGCTGTGGATAAAGTCGCCAGCAAGGCTTGCAGCGCCGCCTCGGCATCGCTGCCCCGGCAACTGACGTGCACTTGCGCCTGTTCGGTGATGGCCAGCCCCATCATGCCCATGACGCTGTCGCAGGAGGCCGACTTGCCGCCGAAATGCAGCTGCGAGCGGCTCTTGAAGCCTTGCGCGGTCTGGCGTACCAGCGCCGCCGGGCGGGCGTGAAGACCGCCTCGATGGGCGATGCGGATCTGGCCGAACACTTCGATGCCGTCGTCTTGGTCGTGATGTTCCGCTTGGCCGCCGGCCTTGGCGAGAATGTGCAGCAGCGGCTCACCGACCTTCACCCCTTCGAGCGTGATGGGCCGTGCCTGGAAACGCTCGCCGTTGGTGATGACCAGCAGGCTGACCAGGCTCTTGCAGCGCAGCGCCACTTTATCCACGTCATAACGCAGCAGCGGCTGGCCATGGCTGACCCGTGCCCCTTCCTTGACCAGCATGGAAAACCCGTCGCCTTGCAGCTCGACCGTATCCAGGCCCAGGTGCAGCAGCAGTTCGGCGCCATTGTCGGCCCGCAGGGTCACCGCATGGCCGGTGCGGGCGACGTGGATCACTTCAGCGTCGCAGGGCGCGTAGAGGGTGTCGTTCAGCGGGTCGATGGCGATCCCATCGCCCATGGCGCCGCTGGCGAATACCGCGTCCGGGACATTGGCGAGGGTGAGCACCGGGCCGCTGAGGGGGGCGCTGAGGATCAGCTCTTTATTGTTGTTGGGCATGGGCTCGCTCTCTTCAGGCTCTTGTTTGAAAAGCAGTCGGATCAGTGGGTACGGGTGACCTTGCTCAGGTGCCGTGGCTGGTCCGGGTCCAGGCCTCGAGCCACGGCCAGGCTCGCGGCCATCGCGTAGAAGCTCTGGATCGCCAGGATCGGGTCCAGGGCCGGGTGCTCGGCGCGGCTCAAGGTCAGGTCGCGTTCGACAATGTCATCAGGTGCCGCCAACAGGACCCGGGCACCGCGCTGGCGCATGTCCGCGGCCAGGCTCAACACGCCGGCCTGTTCGGCACCGCGGGGGGCGAACACCAGCAGGGGGTAGTCATGGTCGATCAGCGCCATGGGCCCGTGGCGAACTTCGGCACTGCTGAAGGCTTCGGCCTGGATCGCCGAGGTTTCCTTGAACTTGAGCGCTGCTTCCTGGGCGATGGCGAACCCGGCGCCCCGGCCGATCACCATCAACCGCTGACAGTCGCGCAGGGTGTCGACAGCGCTGTGCCAGTCCTGGCGGGCGGCCTCGCGCAGGCCCTCGGGCAGGGCGCCGCCGGCTTCGAGCAACTCGGCGTCGGCTTTCCAGTGGGCCACCAGTCGCGCACTGGCGCTGAGGGTGGCAATGAAACTCTTGGTCGCGGCGACGCTGCTTTCGACGCCGGCACACAGCGGCACGCTGAATTCACAGGCGGCTTCCAGAGGCGAGTCGGGGGCATTGACCAGGGCCACGCTCAAGGCGCCACGCTTGCGCAACAGGCGCAGGCTGTTCACCAGGTCCGGGCTCTGTCCCGACTGGGAAAACCCGAACGCCACCTGGCCGCTGACCTTCAGCGGCGCCTGTTGCATGGTCACCACCGACATCGGCAGCGAGGCCACCGGGATACCCAACTGTTGCATAGTCAGGTAAGCGAAATAGCTGGCGGCGTGGTCGGAGCTGCCGCGGGCGACAGTCATCGCCACTTGCGGTGGTTGGCGGCGCAGGCGTCCGGCGATTTCCTCGAGGGCCGGATCCAGTCGCTGCAACTGGCGCTCGACCGCTTCATGGGAGGCCAGGGCCTCTTCAAGCATTTTGGAAGTCAATGGCTTCTCCTTCGACCATCACGTCGGTCAGGGTCAGGGAACGGTCAAGGCGTACGCAGTCGGCCCAGGCGCCGGGTTGCAGGCGACCGCGCTCGGGCAGGCCGAGGTAGTCGGCGGGAAACTGGGACAGACGCTGGGACGCTTCGGCGATGGGCAGGCCGATTTTCACCAGGTTGCGCAGGGCCTGGTCCATGGTCAGGGTGCTGCCGGCCAGGGTGCCATCGGCCAGGCGCACCCCGCCCAGGCATTTGGTCACGGTGTGGCTGCCCAGCTTGTATTCGCCGTCGGGCATGCCGGCGGCGGCGGTGGAGTCGGTGACGCAGTACAGGCACGGGATCGCCCGCAGGGCCACCCGCATTGCGCCGGGGTGCACGTGGAGCAAGTCGGGGATCAGCTCGGCGTAGCGGGCATGGGCCAGGGCCGCGCCGACGATCCCCGGCTCGCGGTGATGCAACGGGCTCATGGCGTTGTACAGGTGGGTGAAACTGGTCGCCCCGGCGGCCAACGCCGCGACGCCTTCTTCATAGCTGCCCAGGGTATGGCCGATCTGCATGCGCACGCCCCGGGCGCTGAGGGCGCGGATCAAGGCATCGTGACCGGCGATTTCCGGGGCAATGGTAATCACCCGGATCGGCGCCAGGGCCAGGTAGCGCTCCACCTCGGCCAGCAGCGCGGTGTGGGCGAAATTCGGTTGCGCGCCCAGTTTTCCGGGGTTGATGTAAGGGCCTTCCAAGTGCACGCCCAGGACCCGGGCGCTGCCGTTCGGACGCTGCTCACAGAACTCGCCGAGGGCCTGCAACACGCTGGCGATCTCTTCGCTGGGGGCGGTCATGGTGGTGGCCAAGAGGGCGGTCGTGCCGAAACGCAGGTGGGTGCGGGCGATGGTCTCGAACGCCGAGGCGCCTTGCATGATGTCCTTGCCGCCACCGCCGTGGACGTGCAGGTCGATAAAACCGGGCAGCAGGTAGGGCAGGTCGTTGCCCGCCGGATCGCAGGGCTGGCCTTCGATGGCCACGACTCTACCGTGCTCATGGAGCAGGCGGCCGCGAACCCAGCCGTCACAGGTGAGGATGTTGTCTTCGGACATGGGAATTCTCTGCTCGTCTAGCGCCGCAGCTCTGCGACAAAGTCGTAGTAGTCGTTGCGGCAATAGGTGTCGGTGACTTCGATGGGGGTGTTGTCTTCCAGGTAGCCGACCCGGGTCATCAGCAGCATCGCGGTACCGGGGGCGATGCCCACCAGGGCGGCGAACTCGTCCGAGGCGTTGATGGCCTGGATGTGTTGCAGGGCGCGCACCACCGGCTTGCCGATGCCGTCGAGAAATGCGTAGAGGGAATCGCCCACCGCTTGCGGCTTGGGAATGAGGCTGGCGGGCAGGGTGCTCATCTCGATGGCCATGACCGTGTCGTCGGCCTTGCGCAAGCGCTTGAGCCGCGCGACTTTGTCGGTGGGGGACAGGCCCAGGCGGATCAGTTCTTCGTGGGTGGGCGGGGTGATTTCCCGCTCCAGCCATTGGGAACCCGGCACAAAACCCTTGAGCCGCAGCATCTCGCTGAAGCCGCTGAGGCGTGACAGCGGCTGTTCCAGGCGCGGGGTGATAAAGGTGCCGGAGCCCTGGTTGCGGCGAATCAGCCCTTGTTCGAACAGCACCTCCAAGGCCTTGCGGGCCGTGACCCGGGAAATGCCCAGTTGCTCGCTCAAGCTGCGCTCGGACGGCATCGCCTGTTCGGCTTTCCACTGGCCGGCATGAATCGCCGTCTCCAGGTTACGCGCCAATTGCAGGTACAGCGGCGTGGGTTGGGTGTCGTCAGGGCGCAGGGCCAGGATGTCGTTCATATTCGTGTCCGATGCGGTTATTGGGTTGTTGTCGCTCGGTAAGTGGGGTGGAAGCTAATACCACTTGAATACCATGTCAACGCCGCTTTCCCGGGGTTTAGAGAGGTTGTTGGAGGGTTTTGGTGGGGTGGGATTGAAGTGGTATTAGAGGGTGGGGATTCGAACGTAAATATCTTCAACTGCGACAACGCCTACTGGGTGAACTGGTATTCATCTGTAGGTAATTTCTGAAGTTGCGATTTTTTGATTTTATTTTTCGATGCTGACGGGCGGTCGTCCGAGCCCACCAAGGCTAACGAGCTGTCGTGGCGAGGGAGCTTGCTCCCGCTAGGGCGCGAAGCGGCCTCAAACCTGACAACCCGGTGTGTCAGGCGAATTGAGTTGCCTGCTTTGGGGCTGCTTCGCCGCCCAGCGGGAGCAAGCTCCCTCGCCACAGAGGGGCTACGCAGATGATTGAGTTGGGGTTTTGTTGGCCAAAGCCCTTGGGCTGGGTAGCGCTTCGGACTTGATGCAATAAGTGCCGGCCTCATCGCGAGCAAGCTCGCTCCCACAGGGGGTTATGTGCAATACAAAACTACTGTGGGAGCGAGCTTGCTCGCGATGAGGCCAGATCAGGCAACGAAGATTTGATGCCGGGTCAGAGGGCTTTTGTGGCGAGGGGCTACGGACGAATTTCGATCATGGTGCCATCCGGCACCAGGTTCCAGACTTCGCGCATGTCCACGTTGCGCATGGCGATGCAGCCATCGGTCCAGTCCAGCGTATGGAACAGCTGTTCAGGGTTTTCTTCCGAATCAGGCGTGCCGTGGATCATGATCATGCCCCCCGGCTCCACGCCTTCACGGCGGGCGCGGGCGGCGTCGCTGATGTTGGGGTAGGAAATGTGCATCGACAGGTAGAACCGGTCACTGGTCTTGCGCCAGTCGATCCAGTAGAAACCTTCGGGGGTGCGCTTGTCGCCCTCGATCAGCTTGGGGCCTTTCTTGGCGCCCTTGCCCAGGGAAATGCGATAGGTCTTGAGCGGCTTGCCGTCGTTGATCAATTGCAATTGATGGGCGGACTTGAGCACCAGCACTTTTTCGATGACCTTGCCGTTGTAGGTTCCCACGGCGGCGGCCTGGGACACAACGGTGAACGACAAGCAGAACAGGACAAGCAACCAGCGCATTGAAACGATATCCCTAGAGGTGTCGCGGCTATATTCGATTGGTTTTTTCAGGTGTTGGCCGGCTGGGCCAGCGGCGGGATCGATTCGGATCGCACCGGGTAATCCTCCGCCCGGCGGTCGGCATAGAAATATTCCAGGGTGCGGCCCACCGTACGGAAAGCCAGCTCGTCCCAGGGAATGTCCGCTTCTTCGAACAACTTCACCTCCAGGCTCTCGGGCCCGGCGGCGAAATCCTCGTCCACCAGTTCGGCGCGGAAGAATACATGTACCTGGCTGATATGCGGTACGTCAATCAGCGTATAGATGCTCAAGTTTCGCACCCGGGCGCAAGCCTCTTCGGCGGTTTCGCGCACGGCGGCCTGCTCGACCGTCTCGCCGTTCTCCATGAAGCCCGCCGGCAGCGTCCAGTAGCCGCGCCGCGGTTCGATGGCGCGTCGGCACAACAACACCTTGCTGCCCCAGGTCGGCACGCAACCAGCGACGATGTTGGGGTTCTGGTAGTGGATGGTGTGGCAGGTGTCGCAAACGAAGCGCAGGCGCGAGTCGCCTTCGGGTATGCGCTGGGTCACCGGGTTACCGCACTGGCTGCAGAATTTCATGCTTGGATTCCTGAATGCTGCGCCTATCTTGGCGTGCGCGGCAGGTGTCGGCAAGTTGTCGTTTCGCGACACGACGCGGTGCGGGGGTTGGGCCGCTTGAATGATTGGTGCATGATGCAAGGTAGCGAATGAATCGAGAAGTCTCATGCTGGACGAGCTACTGCATCGAGTAAGCAACCACACCCCACACGACCTGCAGGCCGACCGACGTTTCCCTGAAGCTGCGGTGCTGGTGCCGATCACCCGCAGTGACGAACCGGAACTGGTACTGACCCTGCGCGCCAGCGGGCTATCGACCCATGGCGGCGAAGTGGCGTTCCCCGGCGGGCGTCGCGACCCGGAAGACCCGGACCTGATCTTCACCGCCCTGCGCGAAGCCGAGGAAGAAATCGGCCTGCCCCCCGGCCTGGTGGAAGTGATCGGCCCTCTCAGCCCGTTGATCTCGCTGCATGGCATCAAGGTCACGCCCTATGTCGGGGTGATTCCGGACTACGTCGAATACCAGGCCAACGATGCCGAGATCGCCGCGGTATTCAGCGTGCCGTTGGAGTTTTTTCGCAAGGATCCGCGCGAACACACGCACCGGATCGATTACCAGGGTCGCAGTTGGTATGTGCCCAGCTATCGGTTTGGCGAGTACAAGATCTGGGGGCTGACGGCGATCATGATCGTCGAGTTGGTCAACCTGCTGTACGACGCCGGGATCGACCTGCACACCCCGCCAAAGAGTTTCATCAATACCTGATGCCCCGAGGATTCCCATGAAATACCGCCTGGGCGATGCCCGAGTCGAAACCCACCCACAGAGCTGGGTCGCACCCAACGCCACGCTGGTGGGCAAGGTACGCCTCGAAGAGGGTGCCAATGTCTGGTTCAATGCCGTGCTGCGCGGTGACAACGAGCTGATCCTGATTGGCAAGGACAGCAACGTGCAGGACGGCACGGTGATGCACACCGACATGGGTTATCCACTGACCATCGGCACCGGCGTGACCATCGGCCATAACGCCATGCTCCATGGCTGTACGGTGGGCGACTACAGCCTCATTGGCATCAACGCAGTGATCCTCAACGGCGCGAAGATCGGCAAGCACTGCATCATCGGCGCCAACGCGCTGATCGGCGAAAACAAGGAGATTCCCGACGGCTCGCTGGTGATGGGCTCGCCCGGCAAGGTGGTGCGTGAATTGACCGAAGCCCAGAAGAACATGCTCGTGGCCAGCGCGGCGCACTATGTGCACAATGCCCAGCGCTATGCCCGCGACCTGGCCGAGCAGGAACCATGAGCGCCCCTGAACGCCCGGTGCCTTCGCCTTGCGTGAACATCTGCGCGCTGGACGATGACGATATCTGCACCGGCTGCCAGCGCACCGTGGCGGAAATCACCCGGTGGAGCCGGATGGACAACGACGAACGCCGCGGGGTCTTGGCGCTGTGTCATGAACGGGCCAAGGCCAGTGGGTTGGTGTGGATGTTGCCGACCGGGCGGTGATGTCGGAGATGAACACAACCCCCTTGTGGGAGCGAGCTTGCTCGCGATGACGGAGGCACATTCGACAGTGTCTCGCGCTGACCACCGCTATCGCGAGCAAGCTCGCTCCAACAGGGGATCATGGTGTTTGCTTGAGTCCCGCCCACCGATCCAACCCCACCACCCCCAACGCAATCCCGACAAATCCCGCCAATATCCCCCCGGCATTGATGAACACCTGTGGATAACCCAGGCTCGCCACGTCGATGAAAGGGTAGGGGTAGGCCGCCAGTAAATCCCCCCGCAGCAGGACATAGGCGAAGTAGACCAAGGGATAGATCATCCACAGCCCGATGTGGCCCAGGCGCAAGCTGCCTTTGGGCACCCACCGCCACCAATAGGCGATGTAGAGTACCGGCACCACGTCATGCAGTAATTCGTCGGCCACGAACTGCCAGCCTTCGGGTTGCCAGAGGTGGCGCAGCAGCAGGTTGTAGGCCAGGCTGACCAGGGCGATGCTCACGGCGACGCCGCTGCGTACGCCGGGCTGCAGGAACCAGCGGCGGGCCGGGGCGGGGCGAGGGGTCAGCTCCCAGGTCAGGACCACCGCCACCCACAGGTTGGTCAGCACCGTGAAGAAACTGAAGAAACTCACCAACCCGCCCAGCAGGCTCGCCCCCAGCTCCCAGCGACCCAGCAGGATCAGATACAACTGGATGCTCAACCCCGCCCAGGCCAGCAGCGCCGTGACCGACACGAAGCGCTGGCGCAGGGTGAGGCCAGGACCTCTATCAATCCCCATGGCGGCTCAGACCGGCCGTTTGGTGCGCATCAACTTGATGTACAGGCGCTCGACTTTCTCCCGCGCCCAAGGGGTCTTGCGCAAGAAGGTCAGGCTCGACTTGATGCTCGGGTCGCTTTTGAAGCAGCGGATATCGATGCGTTCAGCCAGGCCCGACCATTCGTAGTGCTGCACGAGGGCGTTGAGGATCTGCTCCAGCGTCACGCCGTGCAGCGGGTTGTTGTTGGGTTCGGTCATGGAAGGCCTTCGCGCAAAAAGGGTAAAGCCGCGCACCTTAGCCGAGGTGCCCTCGTGGTGGAAGCATAGCCTTCATCGTGGGGCTCCAGGGCCAGGTGCACTGTTACCAAATCCGAGATGATCCATGTCAACAAAAGCCCTTTCTCTATTGATAACAGGACATTATCCTTGCGCCGCTTGCTGAAACGCTTCTTTTGTTATGCCCAAGCCTCTGCGTCCAGCTCATTCCCGCTGGAAGATCTGATGAATGCCCAATGCCCTGATCCTGAAAGACAGCGCTGTCTTGGTGAATTCCTGTGGGAGCGAGCTTGCTCGCGATAACGATTGCACATTCAACATTGAAGCCGACTGACACGCCGCCATCGCGAGCACGCTCGCTCCCACAGGGATCGCGCCAGCCAATTTGCCTTTTTCAACTGAACCATGCCCCTTCAAGATCGTCATCTACAGTGACTACTTGCGCGGGCCTCCTTAAAACGTCACGGAGAATCACACTATGAGCACTGAGGGTGCTTTGAGTCGAAGCCGTCTGCTTCCGAGCCTGCTCGGCATTCTGCTTCTATTGATGGGCCTGGCCCTGCTGGCCGGCGGGGTCAAGCTGAGCACGTTGGGCGGCTCGCTGTATTACCTGCTGGCCGGTATCGGCCTGGCGCTGACCGGCGTGCTGCTGATCATGGCCCGTCGCGCGGCCCTGGGCCTGTACGCACTGGTGCTGTTCGCCAGCACCGTATGGGCGCTGTGGGAAGTCGGCCTGGACTGGTGGCAACTGGTGCCGCGCCTGGCGCTGCTGTTTGCCCTGGGCATCGTCATGTTGCTGCCGTGGTTCCGCCGCCCGCTGTTGACCGCCGACGCCTCGGCCATGGGCACCCGTGCGTTGGGCGCCGCCGTGGTCATCGCCGGTATCGCCGCGCTTGCCAGTCAGTTCACCAACCCGGGTGAGATCAAGGGCCAACTGGACCGCGACAGCGTGCCAGGCATGACCAACACCGCACCGGCCATGCCCGACGGCGACTGGAATTCCTACGGGCGCAGCGCTCACGGCGACCGCTATTCGCCGCTGGCGCAGATCACCCCCGAGAACGTCAGCAAGCTCAAGCAAGCCTGGACGTTCCGCACCGGCGACCTGCCAGGGCCGAACGACCCGGGTGAAACCACCGCCGAAAACACCCCGCTGAAGGTCAACGGCATGCTCTACGTTTGCACGCCTCACAGCCAGGTGATTGCCCTGGAGCCTGAAACCGGCAAGGAAATCTGGCGTTTCGATCCGAAGCTTTCCACGCAAAAAGCGGAAAACTTCAAGGGGTGGGCCCACATGACCTGCCGTGGCGTGACCTACCACGATGACGCCGTCTACGCTTCCGCCGAGCAGAGCCCCACCGGCACCGCCAGCACCACACCGGCCAGCACCGTGTGCCCACGACGGATCTTCCTGCCGACCGCCGACACCCGCCTGATCGCCCTCAACGCCGACACCGGCAAGATGTGCGAAGACTTCGGCGACAAGGGCCAGGTCGACCTGAGCGCCAACATCGGCGGCTTCACGGCCGGCGGTTACTACTCCACCTCGCCACCGGCGGTCACCCAGAATCTGGTGGTGATCGGCGGCCACGTCACCGACAACGTCTCCACCGACGAACCAAGCGGTGTGATCCGTGCCTACGACGTGCACACCGGCAAGCTGGTATGGAACTGGGACAGCGGCAACCCGGACGACACCACGCCGATCGCCGAAGGCCAGACCTACACCCGCAACTCGCCGAACATGTGGTCCATGTTCAGCGTCGATGAAAAACTCGGCATGCTCTACCTGCCGATGGGCAACCAGACCCCCGACCAGTTCGGTGGCCTGCGTACCCCGGAATCGGAAAAGTATTCCGCTGGCCTGACCGCCCTGGACATCGCCACCGGCAAGGTGCGCTGGTACTTCCAGTTCACCCACCACGACCTGTGGGACATGGACGTTGGCGGTCAACCGACGCTGATGGACATGAAGACCGCCGATGGCGTGAAACCCGCCGTCCTGGCGTCGACCAAGCAGGGCAGCATCTACGTGCTGGACCGCAGCAATGGTCAGCCGATCGTGCCGATCAAGGAAATCCCGGTGCCGCAAGGCGCGGTGGAGGGCGACCACACCTCGCCGACCCAACCGATGTCCGACCTGAACTTCGTGCCGCCGGTCCTCAAGGAACGCGACATGTGGGGCGTGACCCCGTTCGACCAGATGTTGTGCCGGATCGACTTCAAGTCGCTGCGCTATGAGGGCATGTTCACCCCACCGTCGCTGCAAGGTTCGATCGTCTACCCGGGCAACTTCGGCGTATTCGACTGGGGCGGCATTTCGGTGGACCCGGTGCGCCAGATCGCTTTCGTCAACCCGAGCTACATGGCGTTCAAGTCGAAGCTGGTGCCAGCGGCGGAAGTGGCCGGTGGGCCGGGTCGCAAGAGCGAAACCGAAGGCGTGCAGCCGAACAAGGGCGCGCCGTATGGCGTGATCCTCGAAGCGCTGCTCTCGCCGATGGGCCTGCCTTGCCAGGCGCCTGCCTGGGGTTATGTCGCGGCGGTGGACCTGACCAACAACAAGACCCTGTGGAAACACAAGAACGGCACCGTGCGCGACAGCTCGCCAGTACCGATCCCGCTGAGCATGGGTGTTCCGAGCCTGGGGGGGACGTTCACCACGGGCAGCGGCCTGGCGTTCCTCAGCGGTACGCTGGACCAGTACCTGCGTGCCTATGACGTGAAAAACGGCAAGCAGCTGTGGGAAGGCCGCCTGCCCGCCGGTGCCCAGACCACGCCGATGACCTACACCGGCAAGGACGGCAAGCAATACGTGCTGGTCGTTGCGGGGGGGCATGGCTCCCTGGGGACCAGGCAGGGTGATTATGTGATTGCCTACAGGTTGCCGGATTAAGCAAAACCGGCACTCATGAAAAAGGCGACACCTTTGCGGGTGTCGCCTTTTTTATTGCACTGTGGCTTTTGTGGCGAGGGAGCTTGCTCTCGTTAGGTTCGTAGGAGCTGCCGAAGGCTGCGATCTTTTGATCTTTCGCTTGAGACTCAAGTGTCTGGGGAAAGATCGCAGCCTCGTTGCACTCGACAGCTCCTACACAGCTCCTACACAGCTCCTACACAGCTCCTACACAGCTCCTACAACGCAGCCCAGCGGGAGCAAGCTCCCTCGCCACGGGTTTGCATTCAGCCAGCTTACAACTCGATCTTCACCGCCTGGGAAGCCCGGGTTGCCTTGGCACGGGCCGCTTCGATGGATTCATCGCGGGCCAGGGCCACGCCCAGGCGGCGCTGGCCGTTGACTTCCGGTTTGCCGAACAGGCGCAGGGCGGTGTCCGGTTCGCTCAGCGCCACGCCCAGGTTGGCGAACGCGGTCTGGGTCGATTGGCCCTCCACCAGGATCACCGACGACGCCGACGGGCCGAACTGGCGGATCAGCGGGATCGGCAGGCCGAGAATGGCGCGGGCGTGCAAGGCGAATTGCGACAGGTCCTGGGAAATCAGCGTCACCAGACCCGTGTCATGGGGGCGTGGCGAGACTTCGCTGAACCACACCTGGTCGCCCTTGATGAACAGCTCGACGCCAAACAGGCCACGACCACCCAGGGCCTCGGTCACGGCCTTGGCCACGCGCTCGGATTCGGCCAGGGCCGCCGGGCTCATGGCCTGGGGTTGCCAGGATTCCTGGTAGTCGCCTTTTTCCTGGCGGTGGCCAACCGGTGCGCAGAAGGTGGTGCCGCCCACGTGACGTACGGTAAGCAAGGTGATTTCGTAGTCGAAATCGATAAAGCCTTCGATGATGACCCGGCCCTTGCCGGCGCGGCCACCTTCCTGGGCGTAGTCCCAGGCTTTCTGCACGTCGTCGCTACCGCGCAGCAGGCTCTGGCCCTTGCCCGAGGAACTCATCACCGGCTTGACCACGCAGGGGAAGCCCAGGGTTTCCACGGCCTTGCGGTAGTCTTCGACGGTGTCGGCGAAGAAATACGGCGAAGTCGGCAGGCCCAGCTCTTCGGCGGCCAGGCGACGGATGCCTTCACGGTTCATGGTCAGTTGCGCGGCGCGGGCGGTGGGGATCACGGTAAAGCCTTCGGCTTCCAGCTCCACCAGGGTGGCGGTGGCGATGGCTTCGATTTCCGGCACGATGAAGTGCGGCTTCTCGGCCTCGATCACCGCACGCAGGGCGGCGCCGTCGAGCATGTTGATCACATGGCTGCGGTGGGCCACTTGCATGGCCGGCGCGTTGGCGTAGCGATCCACGGCAATCACCTCGACGCCCAGGCGCTGCAGCTCGATTACCACTTCCTTGCCCAGCTCACCGCTGCCACACAACAAAACGCGGGTCGCGGTGGGCGACAATGGGGTTCCGATACGGGTCATCTGAAGGTCCTCAAGCAGGAGCGGATCATCGGGGTGCGCGCCGGGCGAGCTTCCCATGGGGAGAAAGCGCGGCATTTTACATGAACCGCGGGATTTGGCTTCAGGTGGCGACGGTTTGCTTGCGCAAACGCCAGGCCATGATCAGCCAGACGACCGTGACCCCGGCGAATTTCGAGGCCAGGGCGGTGATCACCACGCCTGGCGTCAGGGCATCGATCAGGCCGAAGAAAATGAAGGTGTCGAGGGGAATGCTCAGGGCCGAACTGATCCACAGCCGATCATGGAGCGGGCGCTTGGTGATCGTGAACACCAGCCAGTCGATGCACTCGGACACGGCGAATGCCGTGGCGCTGGCCAGGGCGATGGTCGGGTCCGAAGTGACGTAGGACAACACCAGCGCCACCAGCATCGCCAAGATGGCGCCATGGCCGAAACGGGTCTGGACCATGTCCCGCAGGATAAACACCAGCCCGCCCCAGGCCGACCAGATGATGTCCAGGTGCGGCGCGGCGGAAAACGCGAAGTTGATCAGCACGACGCTGGCGATGTAGGCGAGCAGGAAGAGCATGGGGTACCTGGTGAAATGTCCTGTGAATCATTAAGAACAGCGATATCCCCGTGGCGAGGGAGCTTGCTCCCGCTGGGCTCTGTAGGAGCTGCCGAAGGCTGCGATCTTTTGATCTTTCGCTTGGGACTCAAGTGTTTGGGGAAAGATCGCAGCCTCGTTGCACTCGACGGCTCCTACAATGCATTCCAGCGGGAGCAAGCTCCCTCGCCACGGGGTTCTGTGTTGTCCAGTGGACAGGGTAGTTCAGCCACCGCCAGTCTCTCAATCCTCCTCACTACCCTCCGCCTTCCAATACCCCACCGCCTTCACAAAGTCCTGGTCCAACCCTTTCTCCTCCAGCAACACCTTGCGAATCTGCCGCGACACCTTGCTCTCGGTCGCGACCCAGGCGTACAGCTTGCCGTCGGGCATTTCCAACTGTCGCACGGTTCGCAGCAGGTTGTCCTGGCGGCCTTCGCGCAATACCCAGATCACATGGACCTGCGCCGGGCTCTGGAGGATCTGTTGTTCGGCGCCGTTTTCCACTTCCACCACCACCAGGGCCCGTCGGTCCGGCGCCAGGCCTTCGAGGCGGCGGGCGATGGCGGGCAGGGCGGTTTCGTCGCCGACCAGCAGGTAACTGTCGAAGATGTCCGGCACGATCATCGAGCCCCGGGGCCCGGCGATGTTCAGGTATTGCCCGGGGGCGGCCTGGGCCGCCCAGGTCGAGGCCGGGCCGTCGCCGTGGAGCACGAAATCGATGTCCAGCTCCAAGGTGTCCAGGTCATAGCGGCGTGGCGTGTAGTCGCGCATCTCGGGCATCGGGCCCTGGGCCTTGCCCGCGCTGGGGTTGAAGTTATCCAGGGCGGCCTGTTCCTCGGCGTTCTGCGGGAACAGCAATTTCACGTGGTCATCCGTGCCCAGGCTGGTGAACCCGGCCAGTTCCGGCCCGCCGACGGTAATGCGGCGCATGCGTGGGGTCAGGTCCACCACCCGCAACACTTGCAGGCGGCGACGCTTGATCTCGTGGCTGACGCGGTGAATGGTGTTTGGATCGTGTTCAGTCATTGCTTGACTCCGAAACAGAGGGACGGGCAGGGCCGTCGACGATGGCTTTGACGGTGTCGTTGAGCAGGCCGCGCACCCGCAGGATTTCTTCCGGGCTCCAACGGCCCTGGTGCATCTGTAGCGCATCGCGCAGGTGACCCACCGCCTCGTGGATCTCGGCAGGCCGATCCTGGTCACGCAGGGTACGCTTGCTGGTTTCGATGCGCATCCGCACGCCGTCCAGCGCTTCGGCCTGGTCTCGAAGGAATAGACGTCCGGCATCGGTCGCGCTGTAACACTTTTTTCCACCCTCGGCGTCGCCGCTGATCATCTTACCCATTTCAAGGTGGGTCAGGGTCGGGTAGATCACGCCGGGGCTGGGGCTGTAGGCACCGTCGAACATGGACTCGATCTGCCGGATCAGCTCGTAGCCGTGGCAAGGTTTCTCGGCAATCAGGGCCAGCAACAGCAATTTCAAGTCGCCGGGGGCGAAAACCCGTGGGCCGCGACTGCCGCGCTCGCGACCGGGCGGGCGTCGTTCGAAGCCATCCTGACGACCCTGTTCATGAGTGGAAGGGGGATAAAGGACTGTCATGTGTTTGCTCTCTGTTCCGCATAAATAGAACCGAGATATATCTTTGACTTCAGATATATCTTCGCTTATATAGATATATCTTGAAATGAAGATATATCTTCGTTGGGTCCTACAAGAAGTGAAGTGTGACCTTACCTGAATCCCTTAAGTTTGCGGGACGAAACCGGGTGGGTATCAGGAAGTATTAACCGTAACTAGTGGGAGTGTGGGAATGCTCTTACATTAAAAGTTACGTTTTATCGAAAATGGCGTATTTTTCCCCGCGTTGTATGTTCGCTTTACTACAAGCCTATGCGAACTTTCCTGCTTATTTTTAATTAAAGAGCGACGATCATGCACCGGCGTTGAAGGGGCACGCCAAGCTGTATTGGCCTGCAACTTCAGCCCTTCCCTCTTTATTGCTATGAACAGGTGTTAACAATGCTCATGAAAATCGTAACCGCAGCTTCCCTGACCGCCGCGGCCCTGAGTTCTTCGCTGGCGTTCGCTCTCGATGATGCGCGTTCCTCCATCCACATCACGGCGAACATTCCGACCCAGCAGTTCCACGTGCAGCCACGTGACGCGAACTGGGGTAAGGATGAAACCATGACCTACAACACCGTCAGCGGGACCCTGACGTCGCTGCGCCAGACCTACGACGTGAAGAACACCGAAGGTTCGGTCAACGCCTACATCGAAGGCGGCCCGGCTTCGCTGTACAACGGCAGCGATGCCATCGCCCTGACCACCGCCTTCAACGGCGTCACCCTGACCGCCATGTCCCAGGAAGTGGTGGACGACGCGACCTCCACCCCGGGCACCCAGGCTGAGATGACCATCACCCCGGCCAAGCCTCTGGCTACCCAGAACGGCGTATACACCGCTGACATGACCGTGATCTTCGACGCCGTGCCGCGCCCGTAATGCCCTCTGCCGCCCGGTGAGTTCCACCTCGTCCCCGGGCAGCGCGACAGGCCTGCCGGCGCTCCCCAGCCGGCAGGTCTGTACCTGGAATGCCTTGATAGCTCGCTGATAATGAGAGTCCCGTTGATGTTTTCGATGACACCCATCGCAGGTGCGCTCGCGCTATTGTTGTGCGCCAATGCATTGGCCGCGCCAACTGCACCCGGTACGACCCCTACGAGCCTGCTGTCCCAGGCCAAGGGGTTGCCGGCGGAGTTTGAAGCCCACTTCTTCGATGTGCCGCTCGCGGTTCGTATTGAACTCAATCAACAGTATCTCGGCGAGGCCATGGTGGTCTTGACGCGAGATGATCGTATTACCCTGCTCGAGTTCACCGACACCCAAGAGAGTTCGATCAAGGCTGTCGAACGCGAGCAATGGGAACAACGCCTCAAGCAGGGCATCGCACTCGGCGCCTGCGAAACCAATTGCTCGGCGGGGTTGCTGGCCGTACATTACAGCCTCGAGAATTCCTTGGTGTCGATCCTGACCCAAGACGTCGAGCGCTCGACCGAGCCTCGGCGTTTTTACGACCAGCCCAAAGAGGGCAGCCTCGGTCTTATCTTCAATAACCAACTCAATCTCAACGGTGGCCAGGAACAGGACACCGGGGGGCGCTATGGCCTCAACGCCAGTTCCAGCGTGGGCAACTGGAGCCAGTCCCTGGACCTCCAGCTCTCGCGTCTTGGTGGGCCGGATGACAAGACTTACCACGCCATCCACGAGCTCTATACCCAACGAGAGTTGGAAGGACAATTTTTCCGCCTGGGTTATTTCACGCCCAGCTCCGATGGCCTGAACCGTCAGATCCGTTCGTTCGGCGCCAACCCGGACACTGCGCTGGGGGTGATGTTCGGCAGTTCCGACAGCCTGGTCGTCGATAATCCCAAGCCCAGCGTCTATCCCATTTATGTCACCGCCAGCCGCCAGGCGTCGGTGGAGATTTATCGCAGTGGCCTGCTGATCAACACCCAGGCCGTCAGCGCCGGCTTGCAGAGCCTGGACACCCGGCCATTGCCCGGTGGTATCTACGAAGTGGAGGTCCGGCTGATCGAGGATGGACAAACCACCGCCACCAGCCAGGAACTGGTCTACAAACCCAGCAATTGGAGCAGCACGGAAGATCGCTGGCGCTACAACCTGTTCGCCGGCCGGGAAACCCGGTTGTGGAGCAACTGGGACGACCAGCCCTCGGGTTTCACCACGGCGGGCCTGGGCGTCAATTACCTGCTGCACCCGCGGGTGATCCTGGGGGGCTCCATGCGCCAGGTGCAGGATAAACTGCAAGTGGGCACTTCGGTGGACTGGACGCTGGCCAGCCATACCTCCTTGTACGCCAATGTCTACCAGACCGAACAGTACGGCACTGGCATGGATTTGCAGGGCATGTACAGTTACGGCAATGGCAGTGTCGTGGCCAGCCACAACCGCAGTTGGCTGGACACTCGCAACACCTACGAGACCCTGCCGGACGGCACCCGTATCCGCCAGCGCAACGTGTACGTCGGCCATACCAGCAACTCGTCGCTGTCGGTCAATCATCGCTTGAGCAACAAGACGTCCATCAACGGGCGGCTGGCCTACAGCGAAGGCAATGTCCAGGGCACGGGCCTGGACCTGGGCTGGACCCAGCGCGGCAAGCTGCGTGGCAGCGATGCCAACTGGCGGTTGTCGGTGTTCGACCGCCCTGGCTCTTCGAGCACCAACGACCGGCGTAATCGCGGCGTGGACCTGAGCCTCAGCGTGGCCTTGGGCGGCCCGGGCGAATACTGGTCGGGCAGCATCGGCACCCGCACCTCCCGCGAGGGCGACCGGGACAACAATGCCTCGCTGACCTATCGTCGCGACCTCGAGGACCACGTGTTGCAAAGCGTCTCCGCCACGGCGCTGGCCGATACCTATGGCGTGGGCCTGTCCGGCCTCGCCAGTTTCAGTACCGACTCGCTCTACGGCGATGGTTTCATCCAGCGCTCGTCCTACAACGACAACCTCACCGGGGGCCTGAACCTCAGCAGCACGGTCGCCGTGGGCGGCCGCAAAGCCGCCCTCACCGGCGTGCCGCAAGGTCGCGGCGCAGGGATGATCGTCGACGTGGAGACTGACCTTAACAACATCGTCCTGCGCGCCGACGACCTGACTGGCGGCAGCACCACGTTGCACCCGGGCCGTAACTTCGTGCCGATCACCGCCTACAAAAACAGCATGGTGACCTTCGACTTCGAGGGCGTCCATCCGCCGGCGGCGAGCATCGAGCCGGCACGCACCCGTTATCACTTGAACAAGGGCGGCGTGGACTACCGCAAGGTCAGCGTGATGAAAACCGTGACCGTGCTCGGCCGCCTGCTGGACGAACAGGGCCAGCCACTCAAGGGCCATCACGTGATCAACCACGCCAGCCGCGGCGTCAGCGAGGCGGACGGGTTCTTCTCCATGGAGATGAATGCCGCGTCCCCGACCCTGGAAGTGCGCTACGGCAACGAGTTGTTCTGTCGCTTCCGCCTCGACCCGGAAACCGCCAGCGAGGAAGGCGATGTATTGATGATCGGCGACCTGCGCTGCACCCCGGACAGTTTGGCTGACAGCTCGCTGGCTGCGACTGACCCGGCGAAGCAGCGCTCATGACATGAGCTGTGAGAGCAAGGCTTGCCCGCGATTAACGATAACACCAACTCACCAGGAGAGCGGGGTGCCTGCATCGCGGGCAAGCCTTGCTCCCACGGTGAAGTTTTTCCCCAACTTGCAGGGATTTGCATTGATGTATGAGGTTGTATAGATGAAACCCTTATCGGTAGCCGTGCGCAGCGTGGTTTCGCTGTTGTTGTTTGCCTGCGTGCCTGCTGCCAATGCCGTGAGCCGGGATATCAGCGCGGTGTTCAGGCCTGACGCTTCGAAACCCCAAGAAAATACTTTTCGCAATACCACTCCGGTCAGTGGCTATTGTGCGACTTATCCGCATGAGTGCGAGCTGGCCAAGATGTTCAGCATTCGGTTACCCCTAACCTCCAATTCGATCGGTCCTATTCAGGCCGATCATGGAGGCGCTCGCCAGGGGGCGATGTTCAAAGTCCCCGCAAACTGGCGTCCAGCGCAAATCACTCACACCGCAACGGGCGAAACGGAAGTCGTTGAAGTGCGCTTTTCCGGTATCGGCTCCAGATATCGAATTCCTGCGGGCGTCGTGAACGTGGTAGGTGGCGGCGTGGGTATCCTTACCGCCCACCAACGCTTATGGAGAGGTTCTTCCTGGGTAAATGCCCCTGCTCCTTGTCGATACAGCGGCGTTGGGGCCTACACCGCTACCGATTACGAGTTTTTCTGGAAGGCTCCGGTAGAAGAGGTGTGTGCCAAGACGGCTCTTTATTCGATCCCTGCCATGAGCTACACCCATGTGGACTTTGCCTACGAACTGCGCACGCCTAACCCTTTGAAAATGTCGTCCGGCCAATACACGGGGACGTTGACCTACACCGTTGGGCCGGGCCAGGACGTCGATCTGGGCGACGTCATGATCCCTAATGATTCGGTGCTCACCCTCAACTTCAAACTCGACGTCGAACACACCCTCAAGGTCGAAGTCCCCCCCGGTGGCAACCGCGTGGAACTGGTCCCCCAGGACGGTTGGCAAGCCTGGCTCAACAGCGGGCGCAAGCCGGCGCGGCTGTTCCGCGACCAGCGTTTCCATATCTCCGCCTCTTCCCGTTTCAAGATGGGGCTCGAATGCCAGCACATCAGCGGCAATACCTGCGCGATCACCGAGACCGGCACCGGCCATGCCGTGCCGGTGGACGTCAGCGTGACCCTGCCGGATGGCTTGACGGACGCCAGCGGGCAACCGGTCAACCGTCGCCGGCTGTTGCGCGACGGCAGTGGCACCGAGTTGTTCCAGCCCGGCTTATACGTCGACCGCAGGCCGGGAATGCTGCACTTCGAGGTCGTCCGTAGCAGCGTCGAAGAGATGCTGGACGGCGGCGCCACGCGCTATAGCGGCGACGTCACGGTGATCTGGGATTCGGAAGTTTAAGGGCATGGATTGTCCAGCCTGAGGCGAAAGGACGGTGAGGTATCGATGAAACATTTACCGATGGCAGTGCGTAGTGTGATTTCAGTGGCGTTGTTGGCGTGCGCCTCGACGGCCAGTGCCGCGAACAAAGATATCACCGCAGTCTACAGACCGGATCCTTCGAAGCCCAATGACAACACCTTCCTTAACACTACGCCACCCTCGGGCTATTGCCAGCTTTATGCAGCGCTCTGTGAAAGGGAGAAAATCTACAGTGTGCAATTCCTGCTCAAGGCCCACTCGAACGCACCCATCCAACCGGGACACAGCGACTCGCGACAGGGTGCGATGTTCCATATGCCTGCCACTTGGCGTCCGGCGCTGGTGACGCATACGGGGACCGGTGAAACGGAAATCGTCCAAGTACGCATAGCCGGCATAGGGTCGTACTACCAGCTCCCCGTCAGCGTAATCGACCTGGTCGGCGGCGGCGTGGATATGGGAACCGCCCATTCGAAACTTTGGGGCGGTTCTCCTTGGAGGTATGCCCCTTCGCCCTGTCAATCCTCGGGGCACTCGGGTCTGAATACCCTCGTCTACATATTCTTCTGGAAGACTCCGGTCGAAGGGGTGTGTGCCAAAAGGGCCAGTTACCTGATTCCCAGCATGACTTACCACGGCTTGGACTTTGCCTATGAACTGCGCACACCCAATCCATTGAGAATGTCGTCCGGTCAATACATCGGTTCTGTGTCCTATGGCGTTGGCCCGGGGCAGGACCTGGACATGGGCGACGTCATGATCCCCGATGACTCGGTGCTCACACTCAATTTCAAACTGGATGTGGAGCATGCCCTCAAGGTGGAAGTGCCCCCCGGCGGCAACCGCGTGGAACTGGTGCCCCAGGAGGGCTGGCAAGCCTGGTTGAGCAACGGTAGCAAGCCGACGCGGCTATTTCGCGACCAGCGTTTCCATATCTCCGCGTCCTCGCGTTTCAAGATGGCAATCGAATGCCAAACCATCAGCGGCAACACCTGCGCGATCTCCGACACCGTCACCGGCCACGCCGTGCCGGTGAACGTCAGCGTGACCCTGCCCGAGGGTTTGACGGATGCCGCCGGGCAACCGGTCTCCCGTCGCCCGTTGTTGCGTGACGGCACTGGCACCGAGTTGTTCCAGCCCACCTTCTACGTCGACCGCCGGCCCGGGATGCTGCACTTCGAAGTGGCCCAAGGCAGCGTCGAAGAGATGCTCGACAGTGGCGCCAAGGCCTACTCCGGCAACGTCACCGTGGTCTGGGATTCGGAAGTTTAAACGGCCTGTCGGCCAGGATTTTTTAGTGAGTTGCGTGAAATGCATGAGGTTGGAAAAGCGATGAAACATCTATTGGCATGGGTTGGACTCTATCTGTTTTGCGGCGTGGCCCAGGCCGGTCCGCAAATCGGCGTCGGGGTGGTCTACGACTACTTGGACGGCAACAAGACGACCTATATGAAGCGGATCTTCAACGGCGGCACGTCCACGGCGTTCGTCAAGGTCAACATCCTGGAGATTATCTATAACGAGGACGGCAGCTACCAGGAAGTGCCGCTGCAGAACCAGGCCAGTGCCCAGGCCAAGGACGGGTTGATGGCCAGCCCGGCGCGGCTGATCGTGCCGGCCAACGGGGTGCAGGGCACGCGCTTGCTGTTCATGGGCAACCGCGACAAGGAACGGTACTTCCGCGTGCGCTTCGTACCGGTGGTGCCGGAGGCCGAAGATGAGTTCGCCATCAGCAAGGAGGAGCGCGAGGAATACAAGAAGGAGCGCATCGGGGCGGGGGTCAAGGTATTGGCGGGCTACGGCACGGTGTTCTTCGTACGGCCCAAGGACACCCGCTTCGAGACCGTGATCGATGACAGCGCCAATCGCTACCAGATACGCAATAACGGCAACAGCGTGCTGGTGATCGATGAGTTCAAGGACTGCGAAGCGAAGAAAGAGAACGACTGCCGGCCCACCACCAAGCACCACATCATGGCCGGCCGGACGTTTTCGTTCGACAAGGAGGCGGGGCGCGAATATCGCTTCACGTTGATCGAAGGCAGCGAGCAGAAAAACGTCGAGATCAAAGGTTGACGGTCGCCGTCGCCGAACCGTCGTTGACGCCACAGGTAATCAAATATGTTCAAGACACTGGTACGCCCCCTCGCACTGAGCGCCCTTATGTTGCCCTGGGTCCAGGCCTGGGGCGCGGTCGAACGGGAAACCTTCGAGGTCTACGTGACCATCCCCACCGCCGACTTTCATGTGGTGCCCCTCGACCCGCAACTGGTCCAGCGCGAACAGCGCCTGCCCTTCAGCACCATCACCGGCGAGCTCAGCCCGTTGCGGGCCACCTACGAGGTGAAGAACAGCAACGGCGCCATCGGTGCCCGCCTGGGGGAAGAGGCGTATCTGTCCAACGGACGTGAGCGCATCGATCTGCGGGTGACCTTCAATGGCGTCGCACTGACCCTGGATTCCGCCCAGGTGGTCACGGCCACCGAAGCCCGGCCCGGACGCCAGGTGCCGCTGGAAATCGCCGCCATCAGGCCCGATGACGATTACAAGCCGGGGGACTACTACGGCACGGTGCACATGGTGTTCGACGCTACCGCGCCGTAGGGCGATCGATGCATGACGAGACTCAGGAAACGCCACAAAAGATCATTGAATCAATACAGACCTTGTGGCGAGGGCACCAGCAGTGCTGGTGCCGACGCCGCTTCTTTAGAAGTAATGCTGAAATAAGGTAGCAATATGTTCACGAAATTTGTATCCGCCATGGCCTTGGGGGCTGCGATCTTGAGCCCTGCGCTGGCATTTGGAGCGGATGATGCGCGTTCATCCATTCATATCGGGGCCAACATCCCGACACAGCAGTTCTACGTACAACCCCAGGATCCTGAGTTCGGCAAGCACGAGGTCATGCATTACAACCCGCTCACCAATGACTTGGGAGCTTTGCGTCAGATCTTCAATGTGAAGAATTCCGACGGCTCGATTCACGCCTACATCGAGGAAGGCCGGGCATTCCTGTCCAACGGCAACACCATGATTCCGTTGCGAGTCAAGTTCAACGGCGTTCGTCTGGACAACATACCCCGAGAGGTTGTGGATGACCTTTCCTCAACACCTGGCACGCAGGTCGAGATGACCATTCGCGTCGATGCCATGCCGGTGCAACACAGGCCAGGCTATTACACCGGTGATTTCACCGTGATCTACGACGCGGTGCCGAGGATCTCCGCTTAAACCACCCTGCTCCTTCACTGCTAAAAAGGTATTTAGCATGTTCAATAAAAATGTAACTGCAATTGCTCTGGGCGCTGTCGCCATGAGCGCCTCACTGGCGTACGCGGCCGATGATGCGCGCTCATCGATCCATATCTCTGCAAATATTCCGACCCAGCAGTTCCACGTGCAGCCACGCAATCCGGATTTTGGTAAGGACGAATACATGTATTACGACCCGGTCAAAAATGATCTGAGTGTCCTGCGCGAGACTTTCGACGTGAAAAACACCGACGGTTCGGTCCATGCCTATCTCCCGGCAGGTCAGGCTTCGCTGTCGAACGGCCGTGACGAGATTGCCCTGCTCGTCAGGTTCAACAATGTCACTTTGTTGTCTACGCCGCTGGAGGTAGTGGATGACGCAACGTCAACCCCGGGGACGCAGGCCGAGATGGTCATCAGGGCGGCGACCACGCCGCTTCCTACCCAGACAGGCCTATACAACGCCGACTTCACCGTGATCTTCGACGCGGTGCCTCGGGTCAATCCCTGACCTGAGGGCAATCCCAGATCTGAGGGCCACCCCTGATCTGAGGGCCACCCCTGATCTTTGTGGCGAGGGGATTTATCCCCGTTGGGCTGCGCAGCAGCCCTGAAAGCCGATACCACGGTGGATCAGGTTAATGGCGTGCTTTTTTAGGGGCTGCCGCGCAGCCCAGCGGGGATAAATCCCCTCGCCACAGGTACCTCCCCCAACTTGCCGTGACTCATTGCCCCGCCACCAGCGGCTTGCACTGGGTATGGCTTCCCGGTTGCAAGTAGGGCGAGAGAAACGGCGCCATGCCCTTGAGTACTTGTACTGGCAAGGCCGAGGTGAACTTGAAGTTCTGCGCCGACGCGCCCGGTACATAGGCGGTGAGGGTGCCGAAATGGCTGTCGCCGATGTAGAACACGAAGGTGGCGGTGCGGTTGATGGATTTGGAACTGAGGATCCGCCCACCGGCGCCGATGGCTTCGATGCGGTTGTCGCCGGTGCCGGTCTTGCCGCCCATGGCCAGCGGCGTGCCGTCGGCCAGCTTGAAACTGCCGGCCACGCGTTTCGCGGTGCCGGCATCCACCACCTGGGACAGCGCCCCGCGCAAGGCCTGGGCCACTTCCACGGGCATCACGCGCTTGCCATTGTCCGGGTTGCTCACCAGCCGTGTCTCGTAAGGCGTGTCGACGGCAAAGTCGAGGCTGTCCACCCGCAGCGCCGGTTGGCGGATGCCATCGTTGAGGATGGTGCCCACCAGTTCGGCCAGCGCAGCCGGGCGGTCACCGGAACTGCCGATGGCGGTGGCCAGCGATGGCACCAGGTGGTCGAACGGATAGCCCACTTGCTGCCAGCGCTGGTGGATATCCAGGAAGGCTTCGATTTCCAGCATGGTGCGGATGCGACTGTCGCGGGCGCTCTTGTGCCGGCTCTTGAACAGCCAGCTATAGACTTCCTGGCGCTCGAATTGGCTGGCCTTGACGATCTGGCTGAACTTGGCGTCGGGGTTGTTCAGCAGGTAACCCATCAACCACAGGTCCAGCGGGTGAACCTTGGCGATGAAGCCCTGGTCCGGCAGGTCATAGGCACCGGGGCCATAGCTTTGGTAGAGCCGTTCGAGGCGTTCGTCGGTGAGTTTTTCAGCGCTCTTGGCTGACTTCAAATGGGCGCGCACGAAGCGGTTGAAGCTCTCCTGGCTGTCGTTGGGAAAGAAATAGCGGTGCACGGCGGCCAGGCGGATGGCGGTAGGGCGCATGCCGTCGAGGAACGTTTCCAGGCGCTGGCCGGTGTCCTTTTTCTGGTATTTCTTCCAGAACCTGAGCAGGAACGAGGTGCCTTCGCGGTCGGCGAATTGGGCCAGGTATTCCTGGCGGCGCGGGTCCTTGTCGTCCTTGAGCAGTTCGGAACTGTTGTTGGGCCCGGCATAGGTGGCGTAGCGCACCAGGTCGCGCATCAGGCGGATGAACGGCAGGTTGATCGACTCCCGCAGGGCGTCGCGCAACGTCGGGTTGCGACCGTTGTCCTCGTTGCGGAAGTTGTGGAAGGTGTGCAGCCCGCCGCCGGTAAAAAAGGCTTCGCCCGGGCTGGCCGAGTAGGTCCGGTCCAGCGCGGCTTCGAGCATGTTCGACAGGCTGCGGTCGGTGTTCTGGATCAGGTAATCGACGGCCCAGCGCGAGAGGCGGTCCTGCTCGGCGACTTCGGTTTTCTTCAACGCCGCCGGGGTCTGCTGGGCATAACGGTCGTGCAGTTCGGCGATGATTTGCAGGTAGGTGGTGAGCACCCGCAACTTGGCGGTGGAGCCCAGTTCCAGCTTGCTGCCTTCGTTGATGTCGAAAGGCTGGTCGGTGCTGTCGGTCTGCACCCGCACACGCGAGCCATCGGGGGTCAGTTCCAGCAGGGTGAAGCTGTAGCGCACCTGGGTGGTGCTGGTGGGGGTCAGCAGGCGTTCTCCCATCAGGCCGATCTCGGTCGCGAAGGCCGGGTCGGCCAAGCGCTTGAGGTAGTCGGTGGCCTGGGCCTGCAAATCGCTTTGCAAGGTGCTGGTGGCGGACAGGTCAAGGCGATCGAGGTCGTACAGCGGACGGTTGAGCAGGGCGGCGAGGCGACTGCGGGCGGCGCTGATGCCTTTGTTGGTTTCGTTGGGCTGCACGGTCGGGTCCTGGACCCAGTCGCGATAGCTGACCTTGCTCGCCAGGGCCGCCTCCGACAACGCCGCGTCGATCACGCCGTTCTGTGCCAGCAGGCGGATGTGGCTATCGGTCAGGCGCGCCAGTTCATCGTGACCCTTGGACAGGTAATGGGACGGTCGGCGCTGGGCGATCATCAACGACAGCATTTCCCGCAGGGCCAGGCCTTTTTCCGCCAGGCTCTGGGGATCGGTCGCGGTGCTAGCCAAGCGTTCATTGGCCCGATTGAAGTCGGCGCCATACCAGACCCGCAAGCCTTCGGCCATGCCATGGACTTCACCATGCCCCGGCACGGCGGAAAGCGGGACGCTGTTGAGGTAGTCGCGGATGATCCGCTGCCGCGCCTCGAGGGTTTGCGGGCCGCCCTGGTAAGCGCGCACGCTGGCGGAAATCATCTGGCGGATTTTCTCCGCGCCGGACACGGTCAGGCCCTCAGGCGAGTGACGGTATTTCTCCAGTTGTGTGGCCAAGGTGCTGCCCCCGGCGGATTGCCCCGGCAGGCTCAACAGCTTGGCGACTTGCGACCAGGCCGCCATGGCGAAGCGCGGCCAGTCCACGGCCGGGTTGGCCAAGGGTTGCTTGGGGTCGAGCAGAAAACGGTTCTCGATGAACAACAGGCTCTGCACCACCACAGGCGGGATCGCGTCGAAGTTCGCATACAGCTGCTGCGGGTACTTGAACTGATAGACCGGTGCGGCGCGGCAGTCGGTGATGGTCAATCCAGCCTGGATCTTTTCCGCGTAGGGCACGAACAGGCCTTTTTCGACGTAGTCCATCAACGCCGGCGAAAACCGCGCCTGGGCCTGGATCACATAGTCACGCTTGAGCAGGCGCGGCAGGAACTCCCCCAGCGCGCTGTAGCCCAGGCGCCGGTCGAACGGGCCTGCGCCAGGGTAGACGATGGCATCGCTGGGTCCCGGCTGTACCGAGTAACTCAGGGACGCGGCGTACTGGCTGAGCTCCCGGGCCTGAAACCGCGACGTGCGCATTTCCTTGGTCACTGCGAGGCCGACCACCACCACGATAATCAGCAACAACAACCAGAATGCCCGCCAGCCATGTCGTGCGCGGCGTTTTTTTTGAGGTAAAGGCGCTTCTTCCATACGTTCAGTCGGGACCACAGGTTCATTTGAATCGGTTTGCCACAAAGCGCCCATAGTCGACTGATCCATTAAGCAGATTGATCGGACTTGCTTGAAGCTTAGACGGTGGTTGGCGTGGGGGGAGGGGAAATTGTGGGTACCGGTCTGTCATGACTTCCACTAGTCACAGATAAATCCCCACATCACAAGTACTACACAAGCTTCGGAGTATTCGCTCGACCTTCTCAGCGTCGATCAAACAACAGCATGGCTACGCTGCATCCAAACCCTCTCAAAGGAAGCAAGGAATGCATCCACGCCCCAATTCACATCGCTTGCGTCGAGGACGTTATTCGGAGCAAGGACGCGCCTATCTGGTGACGGCCGTTACTCATCAGCGCCGTCCTGTTTTTGCCAACTGGAAGGTTGGAAGATTGTTGGTTGCAGAATTCAAATGCGCCCATGATTCTGGCTTGGTGAACTCTTTAGCCTGGGTGGTAATGCCGGATCATTTTCACTGGTTGCTGCAACTCCACGATGGCCATCTGAGTCGTGTCATCGGTGCCACCAAAGCTCGATGCACCCATCGCGTCAATAGCATGACCGAAACCTCTGGTCCGCTTTGGCAAAGCGGCTTTCATGACCGCGCGATTCGTGACAATGAAGAGCTGCGGCCCTCCGCCGACTACATCATTGACAATCCGTTGCGGGCTGGGCTGGTGAAATGTATTGGCGATTACCCTCTCTGGGACACTGCATGGATTTGAAGTGACTCATGTTGCCTGTCTGGACCGGGGAACATGGATTCCCTGTGCTGAGGAGATGTAGCTGCGGTGGGATTCTGTGGCGAGGGGATTTATCCCCGCTGGGCTGCGAAGCAGCCCCAATACAGGCAACTCGATTGTTCAGAAATACCCGGGCTGCGGTTGAGGGGCTGCTGCGCAGCCCAACGGGGATAAATCCCCTCGCCACAAATAAATCCACTGCCACAGATAATCCCCATCATAACGGGCAGTGGTGTCCGGAAAACCTCGCGCTAGAGCCATCGCCCCCATGCCAAAACATGACGCTGCACCATCACTGTGCAATACTCGGCGACGTTTCCGAGTGCCCTGAATCCCAGACAACACCTCTCCAAAAGCCGATTCTGGCGCAGGCTTATCCCTGAATTTTCCTGGTTTTACAGTGAATCTCTCTATCCCTGGCTTTTTATACTGCACGACCCGCTGATCCTGAGGTTGTCGTTCCACAGGACGGTCTGCCCACAAGACAGACCCGGTTTCGGCAAGGCGGCAGGCTTACCGGCCTGCGGCTTTGGACACTCGGTGGCTAATCCAATAACAAGACGAGGTTGTATCCCTATGCCTGTCGGCAATCATCTGCCCCATGGCGAGACCGCTCAGGGCGGTCCGCTCAAACGTGAACTCGGCGAGCGGCATATCCGCCTGATGGCGCTTGGCGCCTGCATCGGTGTCGGGCTGTTCCTCGGTTCGGCCAAGGCCATCGAAATGGCCGGCCCGGCGATCATGCTGTCCTACATCATTGGCGGCCTGGCGATCCTGGTGATCATGCGCGCCCTCGGTGAAATGGCCGTGCACAACCCGGTGGCCGGTTCGTTCAGCCGCTATGCCCAGGATTACCTCGGCCCACTGGCAGGTTTCCTGACCGGTTGGAACTACTGGTTCCTGTGGCTGGTGACCTGTGTGGCGGAGATCACCGCCGTGGCGGTGTACATGGGCATCTGGTTCCCCGACGTGCCCCGCTGGATCTGGGCCCTGGCGGCACTGGTCAGCATGGGCGCGATCAACCTGATCGCGGTCAAGGCCTTCGGCGAATTCGAATTCTGGTTCGCCCTGATCAAGATCGTCACCATCATCGCCATGGTCATCGGTGGCATCGGCATCATCGCCTTTGGCTTCGGCAATGACGGTGTGGCCCTGGGCATTTCCAACCTCTGGGCCCACGGCGGCTTCATGCCCAACGGCGTGTCCGGCGTGTTGATGTCCCTGCAGATGGTGATGTTCGCGTACCTGGGCGTGGAGATGATCGGCCTGACCGCCGGTGAAGCGAAGAACCCACAGAAAACCATCCCCAACGCCATCGGTTCGGTGTTCTGGCGGATCCTGCTGTTCTACGTCGGCGCGCTGTTCGTGATCCTGTCGATCTACCCGTGGAACGAGATCGGCACCCAGGGCAGCCCGTTCGTGATGACCTTCGAGCGTCTGGGCATCAAGACCGCCGCCGGCATCATCAACTTCGTGGTGATCACCGCCGCACTGTCGTCCTGCAACGGCGGCATCTTCAGCACCGGGCGAATGCTCTACAGCCTGGCGCAGAACGGCCAGGCCCCGGCCGGTTTCGCCAAGACCTCGACCAACGGCGTGCCGCGTCGCGCATTGCTGCTGTCCATCGCCGCGTTGCTGCTGGGCGTGTTGCTCAATTACCTGGTGCCGGAGAAGGTCTTCGTCTGGGTGACCTCCATCGCCACCTTCGGCGCGATCTGGACCTGGGTGATGATCCTGCTGGCCCAGCTCAAATTCCGCCGAGGCCTGAGCGCTTCCGAGCGTGCGGCCCTCAAGTACCGCATGTGGCTGTACCCGGTCAGTTCCTACCTGGCCCTGGCGTTCCTGGTGCTGGTGGTGGGCCTGATGGCGTACTTCCCGGATACCCGCGTGGCGCTATATGTAGGCCCGGCGTTCCTGGTGTTGCTGACAGTGTTGTTTTACACCTTCAAGTTGCAACCGACCGGTGACGTGCAGGGGACGGTGCGTTCGGTTTCGTAAGTTGACGGCGATGTAGAAGAGAGCCTCGGTCGGATGATCGGGGCTTTTTTGTGCGTCACAGCCAGATGAACTACAGGACACCTGTTAGTTCTTACAGTAGACCGAGTATCGACAGAACCCTAGATTGAATAGCCTTAAGTACCGTCCCGGTCGGGGGCATCCATGAAAACGTTATGGAAAGGCTTTTTCAGTTACGCCCTGATTGGGCTGGCCAATACGCTGATCCATTGGCAAGTGTTTTTCGTGCTCAGGGTGGCGTTCGGCCTCAATCAAGCGTTGAGTAACTTCACTGCCTTTTGCGTGGCAGCCTCGTTCTCTTTTTATGTCAATGCGCTCTACACATTCGAGGCCAAGACCTCAGTGTTGGGCTATGTTCTTTTCTTATGTGTCATGGGGACCCTCAGTTTCATTGTGGGTTACTTGGGTGATCGCTGGCATGTCCATGGCCTGCTGACTGTCGCGGTATTTTCGCTGTTGAGCCTGGTGATCGGTTTCCTGTTGTCCCGATTTGTGGTGTTTCGTGGACATCGCGAATGAGCGTTTGGTTGATCGTTCAGCTTTGGCGGCTGTGGTAGTCCTTGCGCTCGTCCGCGACTCTGTTTCCAGGCGGGATGCAATGGGTCGGCATTGGAGTATTGGGTGAGTACGTCGGACGGATATCTGAAGACCAGGCACCGACCCTGGCATGTCATCAAGGAAATGATCCGGAAAAGCAGGCTGAAATCCCGGGATGAATCATGATGAGCGACTTTTTCTATCGCGAGCTCAATCGTCGTCAGGTCGCGCTGTTTTTTTCAACGGCGATCTTGCTTTACGTCCTGCCGTTGATCCTCGCTGATTTTCGCTATATCGACGATAACTGGCGGGCACTGGAAGCTGGAATGGCCTGGACCAACCAAGGGCGCTGGTTTTCTGATCTGTTGTATCAAGCGCTGTCCCTCACCCGCGCCGCGCCAGACATTTTTCCGCTGCCATTGTTGCTCGCCGCATTGGCCATGTCCCTGGCTTTGACTCGCCTGACTTTTCATTACTTCCCTCAGCCGACACTGGTCTGTTGTTTGGTCCCGTTGCCCCTCTGGTACAACCCCTTCCTGTTGCAGAACCTGTCGTATCAATACGACGGCCCCGCGATGGCACTGAGTCTGGTCGCGGTCATTTACGCAATGACCTTTCAGGGGACTTCGCGAATACGTCAGTGGTGGGTGCCAGCCGGTTTGTTGGTGCTGGCATTCGGGCTCTACCAGATCAGCTTCAATGTGTTCCTGGGCCTGTGTTGCCTGGAATTGCTCACAGCGGCATACAAACGGGAACCGTACCTGCAATGGCTGGAAAAGCTGGGTTGGAAGTTGGCTCAGCTTGGTTTGGCCGTTCTGATTTACTTTGCCACCGCCGTGTTGCTCATGGGGCCGGAGCGGACTGCATTGTTGAATTGGAAAGCCGATCCGTTGCTGCAAATCGGCATCAACATAGAACGAGTGGCCGAGAAAGTTGCGCTGCTGTTTCACGGTGGCTACGCCTGGTTGCTAGCCGCGCTGGTTGTGTTGGCGCTGATCGGCGCCATACGATTGGGCAGCAGGTTGCTGGAGCGTGAGGAGCAGGGTTGGAAAACTTTCGTGTTGTTTCTGGGATGTTCGATGACGCTGCCTTTGTTGATCCTGCTGGTGCCTGGTATCACGCTGGTTTTTCGTGATTTCAACGAAGGCGCGCGTACCTTGATGGGCTTCGGTGTGCTTCTGATGTTCTGCTTTTATCTTGCGTATCTGGCTCTTTCTCCAATCCATCCGCGTTTGCCGTTATTGCTCCTCCTTCCGCTTCTGGCGACGCTTTCATTGTCCTTCGCTTATGGTCGGGTGCTGACTCTGCAAAAAACCTTCGCCGACGGTGCGCTTTACAGTTTGGGGTATGACATCACTTCACACCGGGAACTGTACGAAGCCAAGCGGATTTATCTATCGATCACCTATTCCGACTACTGGTTGGTAAGCGCTTGCGGTTCGTTCCGAGAGCTTCCGGTGCTGTCTTATTTGCTAAATATCGACTACTTCATGCTCTCGGAACGCTTACCGTTAATGGGCATCACCAACGTGGCAAAGGAACGTGAGCGGCGCAATGCGACACAGGTGGGTTATTTAGTTTATGCGCCCATCGTGGACAACCAGTATTACCGGATTTATCTGCTGGGCGACTATGGTTTCATCGTTATGAAAGAGCCTACGCAAATCAGCCGCCGTGTTGCCGACTGTAGCGACTTGACTCGGTAGTCAGGGAGTGTCCTGTTCCTTCCGGTGCAAGGAAAGTTGCGCAGCGTCGAAACGGTTCGTTGCGCGATCGGTTCACGCCGCCGCCACTTCCATCGGCTCAAAGCTGTCCGCCCGCGCCATCTGCCACATCCGCGAATAAAACGCCCCATTGACCTCGCCGGTCAGCAATTCCCCCGGCTTCAGAAACACGTGCAACTCAGAGAACAACTTGACCTCGGTGGCCGACATGCGCCGCACCAGGTGCTTGGGCTGCAATTGCGACGGGTGTTCGAGCCCAGCGGCGGCGAGCATTTCGGCCAGGGCCTTGAGGGTGTTGCGGTGGAAGTTGTAGACCCGCTGGGCCTTGTCCGGGACGACCAGGGCGCGCTGGCGCAAGGTGTCCTGGGTGGCGACGCCGGTGGGGCATTTGTTGGTGTGGCAGCTTTGGGACTGGATGCAGCCGATGGCGAACATGAAGCCGCGCGCGGCGTTGGCCCAGTCGGCGCCGATGGCCAGGACGCTGGCGATGTCGAAGGCGCTGACAATCTTGCCACTGGCGCCGAGCTTGATCTTGTTCCGCAGGTTCAGGCCCACCAGGGTGTTGTGCACGAACAACAGGCCCTCGCGCAGCGGCACGCCGATGTGATCGGTGAACTCCACTGGCGCCGCGCCCGTGCCGCCTTCCTTGCCGTCCACCACGATGAAGTCAGGCAGGATCCCGGTTTCCAGCATCGCCTTGGCGATGCCCATGAATTCCCAGGGATGGCCCAGGCAGAATTTGAAGCCCACCGGTTTGCCGCCGGACAGCTCACGCAGTTGCTGGACGAACTGCATCAGTTCGATGGGGGTGGAAAACGCGCTGTGACGTGATGGGGACACGCAATCCTCGCCCATGAGGATGCCACGGGTCTCGGCGATTTCCCGGGTGACCTTGTGCTTGGGCAGGATCCCGCCGTGGCCGGGTTTGGCGCCCTGGCTCATCTTGATTTCGATCATCCGCACCTGCGGGTTCTGTGCCTGGGCGGCGAAGCGCTCGGGGTCGAAGCGCCCGTCGCTGGTGCGACAGCCAAAATAGCCGCTGCCCAGTTCCCAGGTCAGGTCGCCACCGTGTTCGCGGTGGTAGGGGCTGATACTGCCTTCGCCGGTGTCATGGGCGAAGTTGCCCAGCTTCGCGCCTTGGTTCAACGCCCGGATGGCGTTGGCGCTCAGGGAGCCGAAGCTCATGGCCGAGATGTTGAACACCGATGCGGAGTACGGCTGGGTGCACTGTGGGCCACCGACCGTCACGCGAAAACCGCTGGGGTCGCTCAGCGGGGCCGGGCGCATGGAATGGCCGATGAATTCGAAGCCGGTCTGGTACACGTCGATCAAGGTGCCGAACGGCTTGTCGGCGCTTTCGTTCTTGGCCCGGGAGTACACCAGCGAGCGTTGGGCCCGGGAGAAGGGCAGGGCATCGCTGTCGGATTCGAGCAGGTACTGGCGGATCTCCGGGCGGATGCCTTCGACCAGATAACGGATATTGCCCAGGATCGGGTAGTTGCGCCGTACGGCATGACGGCTTTGCAGCAGGTCGAACACTCCCAACAGGCTCAACAGGCCGGTCACCAGCGCAATGGGCCAGAGCCAGTCGTGTTGCAGGAATGGCAGGCTGGCGAGGGTGAAGATGACACAGCCAGCAAAGAAGGCGTAACGACTCAGCAGAGACAGGCTCATACGGTTTCCTTGGGAGTGGGCGATTGGCGAGACATTAGCTTGGAATTCAGTCTATGGCGAGGGAGCTTGCTCCCGCTGGGCTGCGAAGCGGCCCCAGCTGGATCACTGTGACGGGCAGGCAGATTGCATCAGCCGGTTTTACGACGGCTGCGCCGCCGAGCGGGAGCAAGCTCCCTCGCCACAGGGCTGTGTGTTGGCTGGAAAAACGAGCGCCAGGAAAACCTGTGGGAGCGAGCTTGCTCGCGATGGCGATCGCCCGCTCGACACCTGCATTGACTGACCTACCGCTATCGCGAGCAAGCTCGCTCCCACCGTTGACCCGCCGGGGTGGCTCAGCTTGCCTGCTTCATCTGCCGCAACGGTAATTCCACGCGGAAGGTGGTGCCCACGCCGACTTCGCTGCGTACGGTGATCTCGCCGTTGTGTTTTTTCACGATGCCGTAGGACAACGACAGCCCGAGCCCCGTGCCCTGGCCGATGGGTTTGGTGGTGAAGAACGGGTCGAAGATTTTCTGCAGGGTCTCGGGGGGAATGCCCGAGCCGTTGTCCGCCACTTCGATCCAGACGGTTTCTTCACCGACCCCGTTGCGCAGGGTGATGGTGCCGCGTTCGGGGCCTATGGCCTGGGCGGCGTTGACGATCAGGTTCATGATCACCTGGTTGATCTGCGACGGCAGGCATTCCACCTCCGGCAAGGGTGTGTATTCCTTGACCACGTCGGCCTTGTACTTGATTTCATTGGCGACGATGTTCAACGTCGAATCCATGCCCTGCTGCAAATTGGCCATCTGCCATTCCTGGCTGGAATCAACGCGGGAGAAGTCCTTCAGGTCCTTGACGATCTGCCCGACCCGGCCGATGCCATCCTTGGATTCCTTGATCAGCAGGGGGATGTCCTCGACCAGGAAATCCAGCTCCACCTGTTCGCGCAGCTTTCTCAAGTTCACCACCAGCTCCGGCGAGGCGATGGCCTCCTCGGCGCTGCCGTAAGCCGTGAGCATTTCCTGGAGTTTGCCGAAGTAGCCGTCCAGCGCCCCCAGGTTGGAAGAAATGAAGCCGATCGGGTTGTTGATCTCGTGGGCCACCCCGGCCGCCAACTGGCCCAGCGAGGCGAGCTTTTCCGATTGCACCAACTGGGTTTCCAGCATCTTGCGCTCGTCGATCTCCATCTGCAGCAGCTCGCTGGCCTGCTTGAAAGCCTGGGTGCGTTGTTCTACCAGGTCTTCGAGCTTGTTCATTTTCAATTGCGCGCGCGAGGTCATTTCCCATTTGGTGGTCAGGGTGTTGGCCATCTGCTGGACTTCGATGTTGTCGAACGGCTTCTTCAGGATGAGCAAGCGGTCGTGGCCGTTCAGGCGGTCGAGCAATTCATCCCAGGAATAATCCGAATAGGCGGTGCAAACCACCACTTGCAACTGCGGGTCGCGCTTCCAGAGTTCTTCGATGGTCTTGGCGCCGTCCCAGCCTTCGGGCATGCGCATGTCGACAAAGGCCAGGGCATAGGGACGCTCCTTGGCCATTGCCCCCAGCAATTTGTTCAGGCCTTCCTGCCCACCGTAGGCCGAGTCGAGTTCGAACACGGTCGCGGCAGGTTTCGGCGCTTCGCCAAACAGCGCGCTTTCCATGTCCTGCAAATCCGTGTTGCTGTCATCCTCCGGGGTGAGGATCTTGCGGAAATCTTCATGAATGGCGGGTGTATCGTCGATCAACAGGATGCGGCGGTTACTGAGGCTGTTCATGGTTCACCTTCTGCAAGTTTCAGGGGCACCTGCAATTGGAATGTCGCCCCTTTGCCTGGCCCCTCACTGTGGGCGGTGAGGTGGCCGTTCATTTCGATGGCCGCCAATGCGCAGCTGTGCAGGCCAAAGCCGTGGCCTTCCTTACGTGTGGTAAAACCATGGGCGAAGATCCGCGTCATGTTTTCCTCCGGGATGCCTTCGCCTTCGTCCTTGACGCTGATTTGCAGGGTCTGGCCATCGACCACCGCGGCCTTGAGGGTCAGGTTCCGCGCATCGTTGGACACCCCGGCCATGGCGTACTTGGCATTGCTGATCAGGTTGATCAGGATCAGCAGCAAGCGATGCTTGTCGCCCATGATCCGCGGCACGTCGCCGTATTCCTTGATCACCGTAACATGATGGCGGGTCAGGGCGCCGGCGTTCATGCGCAAAGCGTCTTCGAGCAGTTCGCTGACCACCAGGGGCTCGAGCAGGCTGCTGGCCCCGGCATAGGATTGCTGGGTGGAGACGATGTCCTTGATGTGGTCCACGCTCTTGCTCAACTGGGCCAGTTCATCGGTCAGGCTCTGCTGCTCCAACGCGATGGCTTCGACCAGTTGGTTGAGGTAGCCGGGCAGCAGCTTGCCCTTGGCGTCTTCGGTGAGGAAGTGTCCGAGGTCATCGGCGTGTTCGTTGATCAGTTGCATCGCCTTGCCCAGGCCCAGGGCCTTGCTGCTGCGCAGTTTGCGGCTGACCAGGTCGGCGGAGATGTTCACGCTGTTGAGGACGTTGCCGACGTTGTGCAACACGTTGGTGGCGATTTCCGCCATGCCGGCCTGGCGGGCGGTGTCCATCAATTCGCTCTGGGTGTCCTTGAGCTGGCGGGTACGCTCCTCGACCCGTAGTTCCAGTTCATCGTTGGCGGTTTGCAGGGCGTTGTTGACCCGATTGATCTCGGCGAAGCTGCGTATCAACCGGATCGCCAGCCAGATCAGGATCAGCACCAGGAACGTGGCGAACACCAGCAGGTAAATGTGGTTGCGCTCGTATTTGGCGGCGGCTTTTTCCTGGTCTTTCTCGAGCAGGTTGGTGATGGTGTCCAGGCGATCGGACAAGGGGATCGCTTCGATGCCCAGCAATAATTCATTGACCTTTGGCTGTTCGCGCAGGATCACCCCGATGTGTCTGCGCAGGACTTCGATGGAGTTGAGCAACCCCTCGGGCAGGCGCTCCTTGTTGACATCCAACTGGTTCAAGCCCAACAGGACCTCGGCTGCGATTTCCGGGGAACTGAGCTGGGCGAACTCCATGCTGCTGAGCAACAGGTCGTAAGTGTCGATGGCAACGTTCTGCAACTCCAGTTTGTAGGTGTCGGGCAGCCGGGCGAACTGGCCCTGGATGTCATCCTCCCCTGTGGGCAGGAAGGCCAGGGAGTTGCGCAACACCGCGTTATGGGATTTGAACTGTTCCACCAGACGGGTCTTTTCCTTGACCAGCTTGAGGTATTCGTCGCGCTGGGCCTCCCAGAGCGACGGCCCGTGGCGCCCCGGTTCCGATTCGATGGCGTCCAGACGCTGCCACAGGCGTGCCATTTCGTGCAGGGGGGAGACCAGCGGGTCGTAGTTGTGAGTCAGGGCGATCCGCGACTTGAGGACTTCGTTGTCCCAGATGGCGTCCTGTTGCTTGAGCAGGCGGATCAGGTCCCTGGATTCAATGTACGAGGCGGCCTGCCGGGCCCCCGAATTGATGTACATGAACAGCAGGATCGAAGCCAGCAACAGGCCGATGAACGCAAGACCGAGGCGACGGAGCGTGGTCATAGGGGCTTGCCCTCCGATTCACCGGTCAGGCTCTTGAGGAACTCGACGATCAGTGTCGTATCGTTCTTGAGGGGCTCACGACCCAGTTGGTACTTGAACATCACCTCCACCGCGTGTTCCAGAGTCGTCGCCGACCCGTCATGGAAATACGGCGCGGTGACGGCCACGTTGCGCAGGCTGGGCACTTTGAACACCTGGCGGTCCGCTTCATCGCCGGTGATGTTGAAGCGCCCTTCGTCGGCCCGGGTCGGGTTGCCCCGATCATTGATATAGTCGCCCATGATCCCGAATTTCTGGAACATGTTGCCGCCGATGTTCACGCCCTGGTGGCAAGCGATGCAGCCGTACTCCTTGAAACGCTGGTAACCGAACTTTTCCCGGGGCGTGAGGGCGTCGGTATTGCCCAGCAGGTACTGGTCGAAACGCGAATTGGGCGTTTGCAAGGTGCGTTCGTAGTCGGCCAGGGCGCTCTGGATATTGGGCTCGGTCACGCCGTCGGGGTAGGCGTCCTTGAAGTCCTTGGCGTAGCCGGGGTCATCGGCGATACGCTTGACCACCGACTCCCAGGTGCTGCCCATTTCCACCGGGCTGATCACGACCTGATGGACCTGTTCTTCCAGCGTATCGACGCGGCCATCCCAGAACTGGTGGAAGTTCAGGCCGGCGTTGAACACGGTAGGTGTATTGACCTCCACCGGCTTGCCGTCGAAGCCCAGGGAAAACGGCTTGTCGTCGGCGCCGCCCTTGTCCAGGCGATGGCAACTGGCGCAGGACAGGGTGTTGTTGACCGACAGCCGTGGGTCATTGAACAGCCGCAGTCCCAGCTGGACGCGCTTGGGGTCCAGGGCCGGCACCGGTGGCAGGGGCTTGAGGGGTTCATCCAGGGGGGCGGCGTGAGCGGTTACGCTTGCTCCCACGAGCAGGCCGAGAGCCAGAATCAGTCCATGTGACGCCATGGGATGTTTTCCTTGAAACTTTGGTTGAGGACTCAGCTGTTCACGAAAACGGGCTCTGGCGTTTTTCCCACTCGGTCATCCAATCGGCAAAGGCCTGCGGTTCGACGGCCTTGCTAAAGTAGTAACCCTGGGCTTCCTCGCATTGGTGCTGCTTGAGAAACTCAAGCTGCTCGAGGGTTTCCACCCCTTCGGCGATGATGTGCAGGTTCAGGCTCTTGCCCAGGCTGATGATGGTGCTCACCAGCTTGGCGTCATTGCTGTCGATGCTCAGGTCACCGACGAACGACTGGTCGATCTTCAGCACATCCACCGGAAATTTCTGCAAATAGCTCAGGCTCGAATAGCCGGTGCCGAAATCGTCGATGGCCAGGCGTATCCCCTGTTGCTTGATGGCCTTGAGGATGGCGACCGTGGTATCGATGTTCTGCATCAGTACGCTTTCGGTGATCTCCAGTTCTAACTGTGTCGGGTCCAGGCCGGTTTCCTTGAGGGTGCGGGCGATGCCTTCGACGAAGCCGCGCTGGCGAAAATCGATAGCCGAGATGTTCACCGACAGGCACAGCGGCCGCATGCCCTGGGCTTGCCAACGGCAGGCCTGCTGGCAGGCTTCCTGGAGTACCCATTGGCTCAGCGGAACGATCAAGCCACTGTCCTCGGCCACCGGAATGAAGTCCCCCGGGTAGACCAGGCCATGTTCCGGCCTGTTCCAGCGCACCAATGCCTCGACACCGACCACCTTGCCGCTCTTGAGGTCGAGCTTGGGTTGGTAATGCAGCACGAATTCCTTGCGTTGCAGGGCCAGGCGCAGGCCCGATTCGATGGTCTGTTGCTGCCGTGCCCGGCGGTTCATGTCCTCGGTGAAGAAACGGTAGTCGTTGGGGCCGGTTTCCTTGACGTTGCGCATCGCCGTCTCGGCTTTCTTGATCAGCGCCACGGCGTCGAAACCGTCGCTCGGGTACACGCTGATGCCCAGGCTCGCGGTGACGCTCAGGTCATGGCCGTCGATGGGTTGCGGGGTGCTGATGGCCGCCAGCAGTTTTTCGGCCACGCCTTTGGTTTGCTGCGCCTCGGCGATGTCCCCCACGATCACCACGAATTCATCGGAACCGTAGCGGAACACCGAATCGGACTCACGCACCACGGTCGCCAGCGCCCGGGCCACGCGCTTGAGCATTTCGTCGCCCACCGGATGGCCCAGCGCGTTGTTGATGCGCTTGAAGCGGTCCAGGCCGATGAACATCACCGCCAGTTGCCGGTCGTGCCGACGGCACTGGGCCATGGCCTGGGTCAGACGGTCGCCGAGCAACATGCTGTTGGGCAGCTCGGTGAGCACGTCGTATTGCAGCAGGTGGGATACCTTGAGCAATTCCTGGACGCGCTCTTCGATCGTGCGTTCCAGGCTGCGCATTTTTCTCGCCGCGTCCTGGGCCAGCTGCCATTTCCAGGTCATGGCGCTGGCCATCTGGCGGATTTCCAAGGTGTCGAACGGTTTCTTGAGAATCAGCAATTGATCATCGAACTCGATCCGTTCGGACATGGTTTCCCAGGAGTAATCCGAGAAGGCCGTGCACAGGGCGATTTGCAGGCGCGGGTCGGCTTTCCACAGTTGTTCGATGGTTTGCAGGCCATCCCAGCCCGGTGGCATGCGCATGTCGGCGAACACCAGCGCATAGGGCTGGCCTTCGGCCTGGGCGCGCTTGACCAGTTCCAGCGCCTCCTCGCCCTGGTAGGCCGAGTCGATCTGGAATTGCAGCCGGTTGACCTGTGGGGTGCCGAACAGCAGGCTTTCGGTGTCGTCCAGCGAGTCATCGCCGCCGCCGCTGGGGCTGAGGATCTTGCGAAAGTCCTGGTGGATCGCCGGCGTGTCGTCCACCACCAGGATCCGCCGGTTGGCAGGTACCGACATGGGGTTCATGGATTGCTCTCCGATAGCTGGCTCGCTGGTCGGGTCCAGTGGTCTGTCGCGGGAATGATGGTGCCGGCCTTGAGCAGTTTGGCGGCCTGGCCGCTGTCGACCACGGTGCTGAAGTAATGCCCCTGGGCCTGCATCGCGCCGCCGCTGGACATCAGTGTGGTGCGTTGCTCCTGGGTCTCGACACCCTCGGCAATGATCCCGATGCCCACGTCCCGGGCGAAGTTGATGATCGCCCGCAACGTCGTGGCGTTCTCGGGGTCGGCGTTGGCGCTGTCGAGAAAGCGCTGGGCGAGCTTGAGGTGATTGACCCGGTAGGTCTTGAGGTAATCGAACGAGGAATATTCGGTGCCGAAGTCATCGATGGCGATCTGCACGCCCAGTTCGCAGAGGCGCGGCAGCACGTCGTTGTGGGTCCACTTGGTCTGGGCCAGGGTGGCTTCGGTGACGTCGAAGCGCAGGTCCCAGGGGGCCAGTTCCCAGCGCGCGGTGGTGCGCAGCACGTCGTAGATCAGTTCCGGGCCGGTCTTGAGTTGGGTCAGGGACAGGTCGATGGCGATCACCGGCGGCGCCATGCCCTGGTCGCGCCATTGGCGCATCTGTTGGCAGGCCTGGTCCAGCACCCAGTGCCCAAGGGCAATGATGATTCCGGTCTTTTCGGCCGCTGGCATGAAGGCCTCCGGTTCCAGCCAGCCCCGTTGGGGGTGGTTCCAGCGCACCTGCACGCCCATGCCGAGGATCTTGCCGGTGCCGAGGTCGACTTCGGGCAGGTAATGCAGGTGCAGTTCCTGGTTTTCGATGGCTTGGCGCAGATCGTTGGCCAGGGCGACCCGGTCGGTGACTTCCTGGTTAATTTCCTCGTTGTGGAAGTGATACTGGTTGCGTCCCTTTTCCTTGGAGCGGTACAGGGCCATGTCGGATTGCGCCATCAGGCTGTCGGCACTCAGGCTTTGCGGGGTGTACAGGGCGATGCCGATGCTCACCGAGATCCGTACGTCGTTGCCGTCCAGGGAGTACGGCGCGACCAGCGCATCACGGATCTTGCCCGCCAGTGCGGCGCAGTGGGTCGCTTCATGGACGTCCAGTTGCAGCAGGGCGAATTCGTCGCCGCCCAGGCGTGCCACCACATCGTTTTCCCGGGTACAGGACTTGATGCGGGCGGCGACTTCCTGCAACAGCAGGTCGCCGATGGGATGGCCCAAGGTGTCGTTGATGCGTTTGAAGTGATCCAGGTCCAGGTAGAACATGGCGAACGGTGCCGCTCCCCGACGAGCGGCGGCGAAGGCCTGGTGCAGGCGCTCGATCATGGTGGCGCGGTTGGCCAACCCGGTCAGGCCGTCGGTGCGGGCGAGCAGGGCGATCTTCTCTTCGGCCAGCTTGCGCTCGGTGATGTCCAGGATGATGCCTTCCACTTCCAGCAACAGGCCCTGGTCGTTGCGCACCGGAATGTAGCGGTTCTCCACCCAGCGGAACGTGTCGTCGCCAGTGCGCATGCGAAACTCGATGGAGGCCCCGGCAGTGTCACGGTCGAGGACGCGGACCATGGCCTCCTGGACTTTGTCCTGGTCGTCGGGGTGGATCAGGGTTTGCGCCCAGTCCGGCGCGTTGATCAGTTGCGCCGCGGAATGACCGAACTTGGTGATGTTATGGGAGATGTACATCAACGCGAACGGCGGCTCGCCCCGCAGGCGATAGAGAATGGTCGGGCTGTTCTGCACGATGATGTTGGCGTCGGCCAACTCGCGGGTGCGTTCCTCGACCGCCCGTTCGAGCATGTCCATTTTCAGCGCCGCGTCCTCGGTCATCTGCCATTTGACGGTCAGGGCGCTGGCCATCTGGCGGATCTCGATGGCGTCGAAGGGTTTTTTCAGGATGAGCAGGCGGTCGCCCAGTTCGAGGCGCTCGGAAATGTCTTCCCAGGAGTAATCCGAGTACGCGGTGCACAGGGCCACTTGCAGCTTGGGGTCGGCGCGCCATAGCCGTTCGATGGTTTCAAGGCCGTCCCAGCCCGGCGGCATGCGCATGTCGATGAACGCCATGGCGAAGGGCTGCCCTTGGGCCAGCGCTTTCTCGACCTTGTTCAAGGCCTCCATGCCCTGGAACGCCGAATCGAGGACGAAACTCATGGCGGCGACTGCCACCGGCGCCCCGAACAGAGCCTCTTCGGCACTGCTCAGGTTGTCTTCGGCGGTCATCTGGGGGCTGAGGATCTTGCGAAAATCCTCATGGATGGTCGGGGTGTCGTCGACGATCAGGATCCGCCGATTGGTCTTATCCAAAGGCAGATTCATGGCCGTGCACCACTTTGATGCTGACTATAGAACCCTGGGAACATCTGATATCCCTTTCGCTGGCATGAGTATTCGGCCTATACATGGCCCTTCATGGGGTAGAGCATAGTCGTCTCATCGCGATGCGCTCGGCCACTGATGGCAAATGTGTCTAAATCTTCGCAATCTACTAGCCTGTATTTGGGGCTAAGGTAGAACGGTTGCCGTGAACAGGAGGGGGTTTCAAATGGAAGATCAATCGCCGGACGTTCCGGTAAAGAAGCCGGTGGTGCTGCTGGTCGATGACGAAGAGTCGATTCTCAATAGCCTGCGTCGGCTATTGCGCAGCCAGCCGTACGAGATCCTGCTGGCCGACAGTGGCGCCAAGGCCCTGGAGATTCTCAAGGAGCGGCCGGTCGACCTGGTGATGACCGACGCGCGCATGCCGAACATGGATGGCGCCACGCTGTTGGCCGAGATCCGCAAGCTGTACCCATCGACGTTGCGCATCCTGCTCACCGGTTATGCCGATGTGGACATGATGACCAAGGCCATCAACGAGGGGCAGCTCTATCGCTACCTCAGCAAGCCCTGGAACGATGAGGAACTGGTACAGGCCTTGCGCCAGGCCCTGGCCCACCAGCATTCCGAAAGCGAACGCCAGCGTCTCGAAGCGCTGAACCGCGAGCAGAACCAGCAACTCAAGACCCTGAACGCCACCCTGGAAAAACGCGTGGCGTCGCGCACCTCCGAGCTGCAGCAGACCGCCGACATGCTCGACCTGGCCTATGACGAACTCAAGCGCAGTTATGTGACCAGCACCGAGGTGTTTTCGCTGATCGCCAACCTGCGCCTGCCCAAGGCCAAGCAGACCAACCGGCAGATCATCGAGTTGATCAGGGTCTACAGCCGACTGCATTTCCTCGATGAGTCCACCGACCGCGACCTGACCATGGCCGCTGCGCTCTACAACATCGGCAAGCTGAGCTGGACCGACAATATGATGGTCACGCCCGCCGACTTGCTGCACCACAATGAGCTCGATCTCTATCGGGCCTATCCGAAGCAGAGCGAATCGCTGCTGATGACCCTGGATCCGATGAAGGACGCGGCCCGGATCATCCGCCATCACCAGGAGCGCTGGGACGGCAGCGGCTTCCCAGAGCACCTCAAGGGCGAGGCCATTCCCTTCGGCTCGCGACTGTTGAAACTGGCGGTGGATTTCATCGAGCTGCAGCGCGGGTTGATCCTCGAACGACAGATGAACAGCGACGAAGCGCTGGTCTACATCCGCAAATACGCCGGCAAGCTGTACGACCCGGACATGGTCGAGGATTTCATCAAGGCCTGCGGCGAGTACCTGGACGACGTGACCCTGTCCGACCCGACGGTCAAGGTCATGAACACCCGCGAACTGGTGGCCGGCATGATCCTGGCGCGCAACCTCAACGCCGACAACGGCATGCTGCTGCTCAACGCCGGCAAGGTCCTGAGCGGCCCGCTGGTGGAGAAGCTCATCGCCTTCGAGTCGATGGAAGGGGCCCGGTACAGCGTGTTCGTCAAGATCCCCGAAGAGCTCGCCGACCCTTCGGCGCCGAGGCCGATTTTGGGGTGATGCGGTTCTGAAGATGCCACTGTTCGAACTGTGGGAGCGAGCTTGCTCGCGATAGCGGAGTGTCAGTGACTGCAGTGTCGACTGACCGGACGCTATCGCGAGCAAGCTCGTTCCCACAGGGGGAATGTGTTGAATTTCAGCCCAGCGCCAGGCTTTGCTCCCTGCCACTGTGTCTGTAATCTCCTCGGCATTTTTCTGCCCAAGGCGTCGACTCATCATGACCACCTCCCTCATCCGCATCGCCGCCGCCCTCTTGATCGGGCCCGACGGGCGAACCCTGTTGGTGCGCAAGCGCGGTACCCGGGCCTTCATGCAGCCGGGGGGCAAGATCGAGGCCCATGAACAACCGGTGCAGGCGCTGGCCCGGGAGCTGGAAGAAGAGCTCGGGTTGCGGATCGATCCGGCCCAGGCCTGCCACCTGGGTGTGTTCAGCGCGCCGGCGGCCAACGAACCGGGGTTTATCGTGCAGGCCGAGGTGTTTTTGCTGAACATCGACGCCCCGGTTTCGCCAGCGGCCGAAATCGAAGAGGTGTGCTGGATCGACCCGGACGGCGACAGCGATCTTGTGCTCGCACCGTTGACAGGCGAGGTGATCCTGCCGTTTTATCGAGCGACATACCTCGCCGCTTGCTGATTCACGCCTCAAGGACTGACGCCCATGATCCCATTGCCGGACCTGTTGATTTTCGCCGCCGCCGCGTTACTGATGGTACTGACACCCGGCCCGAACATGATCTACCTGATTTCCCGTTCGATCTGCCAGGGCCGCAAGGCCGGCGTCACGTCGCTGTTGGGCGTGGTGGCGGGGTTCTTCGTGCACATGTTCGCCGCCGCCGCGGGGCTGACGGCGGTGTTCCTGGCGGTGCCCATGGCCTATGAAGTGTTGAAATGGGCCGGCGCGCTGTACCTGTTGTGGCTGGCCTGGCAGGCGGTGAAGCCGGGTGCGCGTTCGCCCTTCGAGGCCCGACAGTTGCCGGCGGACTCGACACGCAAGCTGATCACCATGGGTTTTCTCACCAGTGCGCTGAACCCCAAGATCGCGGTGTTCTATCTGTCGGTGTTCCCGCAGTTCATCAGCCCGGAACACGGCTCGCTGTTCACCCAAAGCATCCTCCTCGGGCTGACCCAGATCAGCGTCAGTTTCAGCGTCAACCTGCTGATCGCCCTGTTCGCCGCCGGCATTGCCTCGTGGTTTGTCCACAACCCGCGCTGGCTGGCGGTGCAGCGCTACTTCATGGGGTTTGTCCTCGGTGCTCTGGCGCTGCGCCTGATGCTTGAGCAACGGCGTTCGGCGTGAACATTCGACGCCTGCGGGCCGGCGATGCCCTGGTGTATCGCGAGCTGATGCTCCAGGCGTACGCCTTGCACCCCCAGGCCTTCACCTCCAGCGTCGGCGAGCGGGCGAAGTTGCCCATCAACTGGTGGGAGTCACGCCTGGGCAGCCGGCTCGATGTGCTGTTGGGGGCGTTTGTCGAGCAAGAACTGGTCGGCATCGTTGGCCTGGCCCTGGAGCCCAGGGAAAAAGCCCGGCACAAGGCACTGCTGTTCGGCATGTACGTCGCCGACGCACATCGCCATCGGGGTCTCGGCTACCAACTGGTGCAGGCGGCCCTCGACGAAGCCCGGCGCCACACCTTCCTGCGCCTGGTGCAACTGACCGTCACCGCGGGCAACGACCCGGCGCTCAAGCTCTACCAGCGCTGCGGCTTCGTCCTGTACGGTCTCGAACCGATGGCGATCCGTGTGGGCGACGAGTACCTCGACAAAATCCACATGTGGTTCGAGCTCTAATCTCACCGCAGACTCCTGTAGGAGCTGGCGAAGCCTGCGATCTTTTGAGCTTGATCTGTTGGGCGTTCGCTCGTGACTCAATGGCCAGGGGAAAGATCGCAACCTCGCTTCGCTCGACAGCTCCTACAGTCAGCGAACGGCACTGACACCGTCGAGCGTGGAAAACGACGTGTCCTTGGCCGTCAGCAAAAAATCGCGCATGTATGGCGCGTCGAGCATGTCGGTGCGCACTGCCGCGTACAGCGTGGCGAACAGGCCTTTCTCCCCCAGCCGCTTGGCCTTCACGTAGCCCCGCGAGCTGTATTCATGCAACGCCCAGTGCGGCATGCCGCAGACGCCACGACCGCTGGCCACCAGTTGCATCATCATCACCGTCAGCTCGGACGTGCGCACCTGGGCCGGTTCGATATCGGCCGGTTCCAGGAAACGGGTGAAGATGTCCAGCCGGTCGCGCTCCACCGGGTAGGTGATCAGGGTTTCGCTGATCAGGTCCTCGGGCACGATGTAGGGCTTGCTCGCCAACCGATGTTGGTTGGCGACGGCGAGCATCGCTTCGTAGGTGAACAGCGGCACGTACGTGATGCCGGCCAGTTCCAGCGGGTCGGAGGTCACCACCAAGTCGAGATCGCCCCGGGCCAGGGCCGGCAAGGGGGCGAAGGCGAAACCCGAGGCCAGGTCCAGCTCGACTTCCGGCCAGGCATCGCGGAACTGGTCGATGGTCGGCATCAGCCACTGGAAGCAGCTGTGGCACTCGATGGCCATGTGCAGGCGCCCGGCGGTGCCGCCCGCCAGGCGGGCGATGTCCCGTTCAGCACTGCGCAGTAACGGCAGGGCGGCATCGGCCAGTTGCAACAGGCGCAGGCCGGCGCTGGTGAAACGTACGGGCTTGGTCTTGCGGACGAACAACTGCATGCCCAGGCGCTCTTCCAGTTCCTTGAACTGGTGGGAGAGGGCGGACTGGGTCAAGTGCAGGCGTTCGGCGGCTTCGACCAGGCTGTCGGCTTCACGCAGGGCGTGCAGGGTCTTGAGGTGACGGAGTTCAAGCACCGGAGTGGCTCCATGAGTAAAACTTGTGATCAACACGAAAAGGTTGAGTTTGTCTCATGCAGGTCGAGCTGTCGACAATGGCGCCATCTTTTACAGGAGGACGCACACCATGGCCCTGGCCCATACCCTCGGTTTTCCCCGCATCGGCGCCGACCGCGAATTGAAGAAAGCCCTCGAAGCCTACTGGAAAGGCGACCTGGCCCCGGCTGCGTTGCAAGCCGTGGGTCGTGAACTGCGGGCCCGGCACTGGCAACTGCAGAAAGACGCCGGCATCGACCTGCTGCCCGTCGGCGACTTTGCCTGGTACGACCAGGTGCTCAGCCACACCTTGACCCTGGGCGCCGTCCCGCAACGTTTCCACGGTACCTTGGATGCCCAGGGCCGGCCGACCCTCGACACCCTTTTCGCCATGGCCCGTGGCGCCACGGCCAGCTGCTGCGGTGCCGAGCACGGCCAGGCGCAATACGCCCAGGAACTGACCAAGTGGTTCGACACCAACTACCACTACCTGGTCCCGGAGTTTTCCGTCGACCAGACCTTCGCCCTGAGCTGGGAACAGTTGTTCGACGAAGTGGACGAGGCCCATGCCTTGGGCCACCGGGTCAAACCGGTGATCATCGGCCCGTTGACCTACTTGTGGCTGGGCAAGGCCAAGGGCGAGGCCTTCGACAAGCTCGACCTGCTGGAGCGCCTGTTGCCGGTCTACGGTGAAATCCTCAACCGCCTCAAGGCCCAGGGCGTGGAATGGGTGCAGATCGACGAGCCGATCCTCACCCTGGACCTGCCCCTGGCCTGGAGGAGCGCCTTCGAGCGGGCTTACCACATCCTCCAGTACTCGCCGTTGAAAAAGCTCGTGGCCACCTACTTCAGCGGCCTGCAAGACAACCTCGGCCTGGCGGTGAGCCTGCCGGTGGACGGCTTGCACATCGACGCGGTACGTGACCCGGAACAACTGGGCCAGGTGCTGGACCGCCTGCCGACCTACAAGATTCTCTCGGTGGGCCTGGTCAACGGTCGCAACGTCTGGCGTTGCGAGCTGGAACAGGCGCTGGCGCAATTGCAACCGGCCCAGGAGCGCTTTGGCGACAACCTTTGGGTCAGTACCTCGTGCTCCTTGTTGCACAGCCCGGTGGACCTGGAGCGTGAAGACCGGCTCGATCCCGAACTCAAGAGCTGGCTCGCCTTCGCCGTGCAGAAGTGCGGTGAAGTCGCGGTGTTGCGCGATGCGCTGAACGATCCACAGGCCCCCGCCGTGCAGCAGGCCTTGAGCGACAGCCGCGAGGTGCAGGCCCGCCGCGCCGGCTCGGCGCGCATTCACAAAGCCGAGGTCCAGGCGCGCCTGGCGGCGATCGGGCCACAGGACAGCCAGCGGCATTCACCGTTTGCCCAGCGCATCGAACGCCAGCGCGCACGCCTGGCGCTGCCGGCCTTTCCTACCACTACCATCGGCTCTTTCCCGCAGACCCCGGCCATACGCCTGGCCCGTCAGGCCTACAAGCAGGGCAAGTTGTCGGCCAACGACTATCAGGACGCCATGCACACCGAGATCCGCCATGCCGTGCAGATCCAGGAACGCCTGGGCCTGGACGTGTTGGTGCACGGTGAAGCCGAGCGCAACGACATGGTGGAATACTTTGCCGAGCAACTGGACGGCTACGCCTTCACCCGTTTCGGCTGGGTACAGAGTTACGGTTCGCGTTGCGTGAAGCCGGCGATCATCTACGGCGACATCAGCCGCCCGAAAGCCATGACCGTCGACTGGATCCGTTACGCGCAAAGCCTGACCGACAAGGTCATGAAGGGCATGCTCACCGGTCCCGTGACCATGCTGATGTGGTCGTTCCCCCGCGAAGACGTGTCGCGCCAGGTCCAGGCCCGACAACTGGCCCTGGCCCTGCGCGACGAGGTGCTGGACCTGGAAAAGGCCGGGATCAGAATCGTGCAGATCGACGAGGCGGCGTTCCGCGAAGGGCTGCCACTGCGTCGCGGACAATGGCAGCACTACCTGGACTGGGCCGTGGAGGCGTTCCGCTTGTGCGCATCGGGCGTGGGTGATGACACCCAGATCCATACCCACATGTGCTACAGCGAGTTCAATGACGTGATCAAGGCCATCGCCGACCTGGACGCCGATGTCATCACCATCGAGACCTCCCGTTCGGACATGGAGTTGCTGGAAGCGTTCGAAGCGTTCGACTACCCGAACGACATCGGCCCGGGCGTCTACGACATCCACTCGCCACGGGTGCCGGACACGGCCGAGATGGTTGCGCTGATGAACAAGGCGGTGAAACGCATCGCCGCCGAGCGGCTGTGGATCAACCCCGACTGTGGGCTGAAGACCCGGGGCTGGCCCGAGACGGAAGCGGCACTGGTGAACATGGTGGCGGCGGCGCGGCAGTTGCGCAGCCAGTTGGCCTGAGGCCCGGCTGTTGCGGGCGAGCAGCCTGTCCCTGGCAAGGGGAGCTTTTTTGTGGCGAGGCAGCTTGCTCCCGCTGGGCTGCACCCTGTAGGAGCTGTCGAGTGCAACGAGGCTGCGATCTTTCCTCAGACACTTGTCAAGCGTGCAAAAAAACAGCGGATCAAGGTCAAAAGATCGCAGCCTTCGGCAGCTCCTACGCAATCTTCATCAAACTGTCACGCAACTGTGGCAGCGCGCTTGAACAAACTTCATCAGACTCGCGCTCTACTGGGGTTCTGCGTTTCGGTGTTTCTTCATGCGTGTACTTATTTTCCTGGCCGCGTTGTTTTTCGGCCTGCCGTCGATGGCGGCGTCTCGTTGCGATGTCAATGTTGCGACCCAACGGGTCGATCTGGATCAGGTCAGCCTGGCCTACCAGAGCATTGGCCGTGCCTCGGATCCTGCATTGCTGTTGGTGATGGGCCTGGGTGGGCAGTTGATCCATTGGCCGGACGAAGTGGTGGTCGCCCTGTGCGAGCAGGGTTTCCGGGTGATTCGCTACGATAACCGCGATGTCGGCCTGAGCACCTGGCGCCAGGCGCCCGGCAGCGCCAACCTGACCTTTGAAGCCCTGCGCTACAAACTCGGCTTGCCCGTGGCCGCGCCCTATACCCTCACCGACATGGCCGACGACGGGCTCGGGCTGATGGACGCGTTGCATGTGCAAAACTTCCATGTACTGGGCGCGAGCATGGGCGGGATGATCGCCCAGCACATGGCGGCCATGGCGCCTGAGCGGGTTGAAAGCCTGACCCTGATCATGACCAGTTCCAGTGCCGCCGGCTTGCCCGCGCCCAGTGAAAGACTGGTGCAACTGTTGTCCCGGCGCGGAGCTCCGAATCGCGAAATGGCCCTTGAACAGCAGGCCGATCTGCTGGCCGCGTTGGGCAGCCCGATGGTGGTGGATGACCGTCAGGCCTTGCTGCATCAGGCTGCACTGGCCTATGACCGGGCCTTCAACCCCGAAGGCGTGAAACGCCAGATCATGGCGATCATGGCCGAGCCGAGCCGGGTAGCACTGCTCAATCAACTGCGGGTGCCGACCCTGGTCGTCCACGGCACCGCCGACCCGTTGCTGCCGGTGATGCACGGCGTGCACCTGGCGGCGCACATCCAAGGCAGCCAACTGAAACTGATCCCGGGCCTGGCCCATCGCTTCCAGGACGCGTTCAAGGCGCCGTTGCTGGCGGCGGTGTTGCCGTACCTGCAGCAGCACCGCGAAGACACGTCCCATTGGGCGCAGATCGAACCGGCGCAGGCGCCGAATCTGCTCTAGCGGATGCCTGGGTTTTTTGTGGCGAGGGGATTTATCCCCGCTGGACTGCGCAGCAGGCCCAAACTATCGAACATGATCAGCCTGACACACCGAGGCGCTAGGCTTTGGGGGCGCTGCGCGACCCAACGGGGATAAATCCCCTCGCCACAAGGGTTTAGCACATGGCTTCTATCGCACCTGGGCCTGCGCCACCAACCAGTCCATCAACTCCAGCAACGGCCCCGAAACCTGGGGCTTGCGCGGGTGCACCAGGTGATAACCCAGCCCGGTCTTGACCTTCAGTTCGAACGGCACCACCAGCCGGCCGGCGCTCAGGTCGTCGCCGATCAGCGACCAGTCGCCAATCGCCACGCCCGTGCCCTGGGAGGCCATGGACATCGCCAGGTCCAGGGTTTCGAAATGCTGGCCCTTGCTGACCTGGTTCAAGTGCACACCGGCCGCCGCCAGCCAGGCGTTCCAGTCGCGCTCGTCAAGGGCCGGGTGCAACAGCAAGTGGTGCTGCAGGTCGGCGGGTTCATGCAGCGGTATCGGTCCTTCCAGGATCGGGCGGGAGCAGACGGGCGTCAGCTGTTCATCGAACAGGTGCAGGCACGCCAGCGAGGCATCCGGTGGTGGGCCATAGACCACCGCGGCGTCGAAGGCTTCGCGCTGGAAATCCACGCCGTGCCTGACCGTGGTGGTCAGTTCCACCGGCACGTCCGGTCGTTCCTTTTGCCATTGCAACAGGCGCGGCAGCAGCCAGCGCATCACACAGGTCGGGGCCTTTAGCTGTAGGGTCTGGCGCTTTTCGCCGATCTGCTGGACCGCTTCGCCGATCAGGCCGAACACCTGCTGCACCCGTGGCAGCCACGCCTGGCCCTCGGCGGTCAGGCTCAGGCCGCGTGCCTGGCGCTGGAACAACGCATAACCCAAATGGTCTTCCAGCCCGGCGATCTGCCGGCTCACCGCGCCCTGGGTGATGTGCAGCTGTTCGGCGGCCCGGGTGAAGTTGCAGCATTGGGCCGTGATCAGAAATGTGTGCAGCGCCGGTAACGGGGGGAGTCGTTTCATTTCGATCCAAGCCATGACGTGAGGACATGGCTAGTATGACTTTTTATCCATTGTTGTCGCCATGCCCCGCCCGTTCCAATAACGCCATCTCCAAGACAAAAGGGGCCCGCTCCCTAGTGCTGCGCGGCCTTTTACCCGACCAGAAAAAGGCAATGGCAATGGCGACGTGCGGAGAAGTATTGGTCAAGTTACTCGAAGGTTATGGCGTGGAGCAGGTGTTCGGCATTCCCGGCGTGCACACCGTCGAGTTGTACCGCGGGCTGGCCCGTTCCAGTATCCGCCATGTGACGCCGCGTCATGAACAGGGCGCAGGTTTCATGGCCGACGGTTACGCCCGGGTCAGCGGCAAGCCCGGCGTGTGTTTCATCATCACCGGCCCCGGCATGACCAACATCACCACCGCCATGGGCCAGGCCTACGCCGATTCGATCCCGATGCTGGTGATCTCCAGCGTGCAGTCGCGCAGCCAGTTGGGCGGCGGGCGTGGCAAGCTGCATGAACTGCCGAACCAGTCTGCATTGGTAGGCGGTGTCGCGGCGTTTTCCCACACGCTGATGTCCGCCGCCGAATTGCCCGGCGTGCTGGCCCGGGCGTTCGCGGTGTTCCAGGCCGGGCGCCCGCGGCCGGTGCACATTGAAATCCCGCTGGACGTTCTGGTCGAAGACGCCGATGCCTTGCTCGCCAGCGTGCCGGTGAACATCAGCCGCGCCGGTGCCGCACCGGGTGCGGTAAAACAAATGGCCGGCCTGCTGGCGACGGCGCGACGGCCTTTGATCCTGGCCGGTGGCGGGGCCATTGGCGCAGGGGCTGAATTGACCGAACTGGCCGAACGTCTCGGCGCGCCAGTGGCGTTGACCATCAATGCCAAAGGCCTGCTGCCTGCGCGCCATCCGTTGCTGATCGGCTCCACCCAGAGCCTGGTGGCCACCCGTGCGTTGGTGGCCGAGGCGGATGTGGTGTTGGCTATCGGTACCGAACTGGCCGAAACCGATTACGACATTACCTTTGCCGGCGGCTTCGAGATTCCCGGCGCGCTGCTGCGCATCGACATCGACCCGGACCAGACCGTGCGCAACTACCCGCCGCACCTGGCGCTGGTAGCCGACGCCGGTGTCGCCGCCCGGGCCTTGCTCGACGAATTGGGCCCGCGACCCTTGGCCGAACGCCAAGCCGATTGGGGACCGGCGCGTGCCGCCCGCTTGCGCGCGGAGCTTCAAGGCAGTTGGGACGCCGCGACCCGCGCCCAGACGGTGTTTCTCGACACGGTCTTGCAGACGCTACCGGAGGCGGTGTTCGTCGGTGACTCCACGCAACCGGTGTACACCGGCAACCTGACCTTCAACCCGGAGCAGCCGCGCCGCTGGTTCAATGCCTCCACCGGCTACGGCACCCTTGGCTATGCGTTGCCGGCGGCCATTGGCGCCTGGCTCGGCGGCAAGGACCTGGGTCACGGCCGCCCCGCGGTGGTGTGCCTGATCGGTGACGGCGGGTTGCAGTTCACCCTGCCGGAACTGGCCAGCGCCGTGGAGGCGAGCACACCGGTGATCGTGCTGCTGTGGAATAACCAGGGCTACGAAGAGATCAAGAAATACATGCTCAACCGCGGCATCGAACCGGTGGGGGTGGACATCTACACCCCGGATTTCATCGGTGTCGCCAAGGCCTTGGGCTGCTTTGCCCAAGCCATCGACGATGTGCCGTCGCTGCGTGCCGCGTTGCTGGCCGCCCGTGAGCGGCAGGGGCCGACGTTGATTGAGATTGACCAGGGTGTCTGGACATCGAAGTGTTGAGGTGTTTCTACTGGCCTCATCGCGAGCAAGCTCGCTCCCACAGGGGATCTTCATTGAACACAGATTCTCTGTTCGCAACAGACCCCGTGTGGGAGCGAGCTTGCTCGCGATGAGGCCGGCCCAGCCGACACAAAACCCAGGTCAAACGGTCATCCGCAACCGCGCCAGGTCCCGCAACGGCGGCGCGCCGAACAATCGGCTGTACTCGCGGCTGAACTGCGAAGGGCTTTCATAACCCACCCGATACCCCGCCGCCGAAGCTTCCAGCCCTTCGGCCAGCATCAGCCGGCGGGCTTCCTGCAAGCGCAGTTGCTTCTGGTATTGCAGGGGGCTCATGGCCGTCATGGCCTTGAAACGGTGATGCAGGGTCGAGACGCTGAGGTTCACTTCCCGGGCCAGGTCATCGATGCGCAGCGGCTGTTCGAAATGGCCGTTGAGCCATTTGATCGCCTGGCTGATGCGATGGCTCTGACTGTTGGCGATGGCGATTTCATACAGCCGGTAGCCCTGTGGACTGCGCAGCAGGCGATAGAGGATTTCCCGGCGCACCAGGGGCGCGAGCATGGCGATGTCTTTCGGCGTGTCCAGCAGCCGTGCCAGGCGCAGCACAGCGTCGAGCATCGGCGTATCCAGGCGTTCGACATACAGCCCGCGCCCGGCGGGGCGGGTCGGCACGCCCAAGGGGCCGGCATCGGCGATCAACGCAGTGATTTCCGCCGGGTCGATGTCCAGGCGCAGGGCCAGGATCGGCTGCTCGGGCGAAACGTCGGCGACGCAACCGCTGAGCGGCATCGAGACCGAGACCACCAGGTAATGGAGCGGATCGTAGTTGAAGAGCTCGTCCGCCAGGCTCACCTGTTTGCTGCCCTGGGCCATGATGCACAGCGCCGGTTGCGCCAGCACCGGGGCGAATTTGTGCGGCTGGCTGTGCCGCGACAGGTTCAGCGAGCCGATGGCCGTGGCGTAGGTGCCGTCTTCGCTGGTGTTGCGGTCGATGATCGATGCCAGTTCGGCGCGCTGTTGTTCCAGGTAGGTGTCCAGCGGGACGTGGGCGTGATCGAGTGGCGACATGCCGTGATCCTCAGGCGATAGAGAGCGATGAACGAAGCTTATGTTTGTGCAAGGCACAGCGGTAGCAACATCCTGTTGAAAGCTTGCCTGATCCTGCACGGCGCAATGGGCCATGACGGGTCAATGCGGGTGAAACTTGCTTGAAACCTTTTGTTTCAACTTCGCAGTCGGCAGCGGGTTCGATGGCGGCTCTTGTGCAACCGATGCGCAGGATTGTGCAACGGGTCGGCAGGAATCGACTAACGAAGCTCGCGTCGTGGCGCTTAACCTTTGATCCTGTCGCAGCCTGTCCCCGGCTGCACAATGGATTACCTGGGAGGGTTGAGCATGACTACACAGATCCCCGTCAGCCACATGGCTTTTGTCCGGGCCCGCCGTGGTTGCTCCAAGCAACTGGGTGCACGCCTGAGTACGCTGATCGCGCCCTCGCGCCAGGCGCCCGGTTGCCTGCACTTCGCCTTGCAGCAATCGCAATGCGACGCTGATTTGTGGCTGGTGTCCGGGCTCTGGGTCAATCAGCCGTCGATGGACGCCTACTTCAACTCACCGGCCATGGCGATTTTCGCCGAGCTGGTGCAGGACCTGGTGGTGAGCCGCCTGGATTTCCACACCTTCAGGGAAGTCTCCGCCGCCCAGGCGACCGAAGGGTGCCGGGCACAGGTACACAAACTGGCCGGTTGAAGGTTTAATGACCGTCATTTTCCACCGCCAGGATGCACAAACATGGCACGTAAAGCCTTTGAAACCTTTGAAGCTGTTTCCGCCGTTGTTCCCAGGGAGGGCGGTGGTTACCACGCCGCCATTGCCACCAAAGCCATCGGCGGCTCAGGTGCGCCGCGTTTCAACAAGGTGCTTGAAGACCAGAGCTTCAAGACCGCGACCGAAGCCGATGAAGCCGCTGCCGTGCAGCTCACCCATCTCCAGGGTGTCGACGACGAGGGCGGGCTGGTCTGGTAAACCCGTGTCACCTGTTGGGATGACCTACACCTGTGGCGAGGGGATTTATCCCCGCTGGGGCGCGAAGCGGCCCTAAAACAGTCCAGGCAACTCAGTGTCAGGAAGGTATTGGGGGCTGCTCCGCAGCCCAGCGGGGATAAATCCCCTCGCCACAGAGTGTGATGGGCGAGCTTCTATTTGGGGCGATGCATCTTGAACAACGCCTCAGGCCCCAGCTGGAAATAATCCGCCGGCCCACCCCCGCGCAAGATCGGCTCGGCGGCGGCGGTGTCGTACACTCCATCCTTCAACAGCCACTGGGCGATATGCACGGCGACCACTTCGCCGAGGATCAGCCAGCTTGGCACCAGCCCTTTGTCCGCCCGCTGCAATTGAATGATCTGTGTGACCTTGCATTCAAAGGACACCGGGCTTTCGGCGACGCGCGGCACCTGGATCACCCGTGACGGGGCGGCCGTCAGGCCCGCCAGTTCGAACTCATTGACCTCTGGGCCGACCATCGCGCAGCTCTGGTTCATCTGCTCGGCGAGCGGTCGGGTGGCCAGGTTCCAGGCGAACTCACCGGTCTGTTCGATGTTGTTCAGGCTGTCTTTGCGCCCGACGCTGGAGAACCCAATGATCGGTGGAATGTAATTGAAGGCGTTGAAGAAACTGTAGGGCGCCAGGTTCAAGCGGCCTTCGCCATCCTGGGACGAAATCCAGCCGATGGGGCGCGGGCCGACGATGGCGTTGAATGGATCGTGTGGCAGGCCGTGACCGTTGGCGGGTTCGTAGTAATGGATGTCATCGGGCATGGCGGGCGTTTCCTGGAAAGGCATTCATAGGCGGCCAATAGTGCAAGGCTGGGCCTTTTATTTCCAGATTGGGTGATGCAAAAAAAGATCGGAGCTTCCGCAGCGCCTACAGGACCGTGTTCAATCCGTAGGCGCTGCCGAAGGCTGCGATCTTTTGACGTTCAATCATCAACCAATTGCTTCGGCAGTGCCGGTCTTGTCGAAACCATCGGCGGCGATGGCGTCGGCGGTGCCGGTCTTGTCGAAACCATCGGCGGCGATGGCGTCGGCGGTGCCAGTCTTGTCGAAGCCGTCGGCGGCGTAATGACCGGCAGGGCTGCGTTCGATGGCTGCGCTGGCGTTGGCACCGAAGGAGGCGGCACCGGTCTTGTCGAAACCGTCAGCGGCGAAGGTGTTGGCGGCCAACACGGACAGGGTCAGGGCGAGGATCAGTTGGGTTTTCATGGTGGTCACTCCGGATTCGTGGGCGATGTGTGTCTTGCATGGGTTGAATGCTACGCCAACTAAGTTGATTAAAAAGCGCAAAATAATGCTAAAAACAATCGATTAACTAGATATTAAGGGCGGCGTATTCAATCGCTTCCATCGTCGGAGCGAACGTCGCGCAGGTCATCGATTCAGTGAACCCAGGGTGTGGCAAGTGCATTAACGGGCGATTAATCCCAGTTCAATGACAGATTTTTCATAGATTACGGACCTGCTTTTCACCGCCGCGATGTCAACTTGCCCCCACGGCTGGACCCCAAGAGTCAGCTGCCACACTCCGGAGCCCTGCGATGAATAAACTGCCTCAAATCACCTTGGCCTTCTGGGTCATGAAAATCTGCGCGACGACCCTTGGCGAAACCGCGGGAGATCTGCTGTCGATGACCCTCGATGTCGGTTACGCGATCAGTTCGCTCATGTTGATCAGTGTGTTTGTCCTGACCCTGATCACGCAGTTGATGGCCAAGACTTACAAGCCAGTGCTGTACTGGATCGTGATCCTGTCCACCAGCACTGCGGGCACCACGATGTCAGATTTCATGGATCGCACCCTGGAGTTGGGTTACGCCACCGGGTCGATGATCCTGATTGCGATTCTGCTGGCGATCTTCGCCGCCTGGCGCCTGAGTGGTGATTCGCTCAATGTCACCAAGGTGCAGACCTTTCGCGGCGAGATGTTCTATTGGATGGCGATTCTGTTTTCCAACACGTTGGGCACTGCCCTCGGCGATTACCTGGCCGACGATTCGGGCTTGGGCTTCGCTGGCGGCGCACTGTTGATCAGCTCGACCATTGCCGTGGTCGTGGCGCTCAAGTACTTCACCCGTATTTCGTCGGTGGCGTTGTTCTGGATCGCGTTCGTGCTGACCCGTCCCCTGGGGGCGACCCTGGGCGACTTGATGACCAAGCCTCATGAAAAAGGCGGCCTTGATTTCGGCACCATCGGTTCATCGGCGGTGTTGGCGGGGATATTGATCGTGATGATCGCTGGCGCGACCTATGCGCAGAAGCGTTATGGCAAGCAGGGCACTGCTGAGTTGACTTGAGACCGAGTTGTCTCCAATCGCGAGCAAGCTCGCTCCCACAGGGATTTACGCTAATCCTGTGGGCGCGAGCTTGCTCGCGATGGGGCCATCACCGTCACCGTTGCGGTGGCGGTTGAACCCTGTCAGTCGGTCACGATCCGCGAATGCTTGCGGGTGTCTTTCATGGTGATGTACACCAGCAGCGACACGGCGATGCAGGCCGTCACGTACCAGTAGTAGCCGGTTTCCATGCCGATGCTCTTGAACCACAGGGCGATGTATTCAGCGGTGCCGCCGAAGATCGACACGGTCAGTGCGTAGGGCAGGCCGACGCCCAGGGCGCGGATTTCGGTGGGGAACAGCTCGGCCTTCACCACGGCGTTGATCGAGGTGTAGCCGCTGACGATGATCAGCGCGGCCATGATCAGGAAGAACGCACCCCACCAGGTCTGGATGGTGTGCAGGGTGGTGAGGATCGGCACGGTGAACAGGGTGCCAAGGATACCGAAGGCGATCAGGATCGGCCGGCGACCGATCTTGTCCGACAGCCCGCCGATCACCGGTTGCAGGCACATGAACAGGAACAGTGTGGCGGCGGAAATGGTGGTGGAATCGGAGATGCTCATGCCGACGGTGTTCACCAGGTATTTCTGCATGTAGGTGGTGTAGGTGTAGAACGCCAGGGTGCCGCCCATGGTCAGGCCGACCACGGTCATCAGTTCCTTGGGGTGGCGCAGCAAGGTGCGCATCGCGCTTTCCTTGGACTTCTCTTTCTTGGTGAACGACTCGGTTTCTTCCATGCCGCGCCGCAGGTACAGCGCCACGACCGCACACAGTGCGCCGATGGCGAACGGGATGCGCCAGCCCCAGGCGTACAACTGTTCGGTGGTGAGGAACTGTTGCAGCACGATCAATACACCCAAGGCGATGAGCTGGCCGGAAATCAGGGTCACGTACTGGAAGCTGGAGAAGAAGCCGCGACGTTCCTTGGTCGCCATCTCGCTCAGGTAGGTTGCCGAGGTGCCGTACTCGCCACCCACCGACAGGCCTTGGAGCAGGCGAGCGAACACCAGCAGGATCGGCGCGCCGACGCCGATGGTTTCGTAGCTCGGGCTCAAGGCGATGATCAGCGAGCCGAAGCACATCAGGTACACCGAGGCCATCAATGCACGTTTGCGCCCGGCGCGGTCAGCGTACAGGCCCATCAACCAGCCGCCGATCGGGCGCATCAGGAAGCCCACGGCGAAGATCGCGGCGGTGTTGAGCAATTGGGCGGTGGTGTCGCCCTTGGGGAAGAAGACTTTGGCGAAGTACAACGAGAACGCGGCGTAGACGTACCAGTCATACCACTCGACCATGTTGCCGACCGAGCCGCTGAAGATCGATTTGATCCGGCTGGCGGTGGTTCTTTCACGGGCGGGCACGGCAGCCGACCCAATGGGCAGGGCGTTGGAGTTATCCATTGAAGGATCCTTCATTTAATTGTTTTTGTGGAGCGCGCGGGAACGCAGCCTGACAGGGCTATAGCAGGAGCTGTGCCAGGCGCTGGAGGGCCGGTCTAGAGGGGTTTGCGGTGTCGAGTGAGCGGAAATCCGCTTGTTTTCGATTGGTGGTGAGCGGAAATCCGCTTGTTTTCGATTGGTGGTGAGCGGAAATCCGCTTGTTTTCGATTGGTGGTGAGCGGAAATCCGCTTATTCGGGGGTGTTGGCTCTGACCTCATCGCGAGCAAGCTCGCTCCCACATTTTTGTCTGTGTACGCATAACCCTGTGGGAGCGAGCTTGCTCGCGATGGCGCCAGTGCAGGCGCCACAGAAACCTACAAAAACATCTCCCGGCTCAACCCATGCCGCTGCATCTTTTCATTGAAGGTGCGGCGTGGCAGTTGCAATTCTTCGAGCACGGCTTTCACATCACCTTTGTGCCGAGTCAGGGCGGCGCGCAGGCATTGGGCTTCGAAGGCTTCCTGCTGGGCCGCGAGGGACTGGCCCGGCTCCGTCTCCAGGGCGGGCAGTTGATCCAGCCCCAACACCTGGCGTTCGGCGACGTTGGCCAGTTCCCGCACATTGCCCGGCCAGTCGTGGCTGAGCAGATGGCTCAACTGCGGGCCGCTCAGGGGCGCGGCGGGGCGGCCCAGGCGTTCGGCGGCGTTGTGGGTGAAGTGTTCGAACAGCAGGGGAATGTCCTCGCGCCGTTCTCGCAGCGGCGGCAGGCGTAGCTCGGCGATGTTCAAGCGATAGGCCAGGTCTTCGCGAAAACGCCCGGCCCGGGCTTCGTCCAGCAGGTCGGGCTTGGTGGCGGCGATGATGCGCAGGTCCACGGCGATGCTCTGGTTGGAGCCCAGGCGTTCGAGCTTCTGTTCCTGCAATACCCGCAGCAGCTTGACCTGCTGGGCCAGGGGCATGCTTTCGATTTCATCGAGAAACAGCGTGCCGCCGTCGGCATATTCAAGCTTGCCGATGCGTTTGCCCTGGGCGCCGGTGAAGGCGCCGCTTTCGTGACCGAACAACTCCGCCTCGAACAGCGCTTCGGGAATGGCCGCGCAGTTCAACGCGACAAAGGGTTTGTTCGCCCTCGGGCCGAAATCGTGCAGGCAGCGAGCGACCAACTCCTTGCCGCTGCCGGTTTCGCCGCGGATCAATACGTTGACCGGCAGTGCCGCCAGGTCCAGCACTTGGCGCCGCAGGTTTTGCAGCGCACGGGAAACCCCCAGCAGCGTGCCATCGAGGCGGGCGCGGGCGTCGGCCTGCTCATGCAGGCGGCGGTTTTCCAGGACCAGGGTGCGCTTGTCCAGGGCCCGGCGCAGGCTGCCGAGCAGGGCTTCGGGGCTGAAGGGTTTTTCCAGGAAATCGTAGGCACCGTCGCGCATGGCCTCCACGGCCATGGGCACGTCACCGTGGCCGGTCAACAGAATCACCGGCAGGTCCGGGTCGCGGCGACGTACTTCGGCCAGTAGCTCCAGGCCGCTGAGGCCGGGCATGCGCACGTCGCTGAGGATCACCCCGGGAAAATGTTCCGGCAACCGGGCCAGGCATTCGTCGGCGCGACTGAACAGCTGCACCTGGAACCCCGACAGGCTCAACCATTGCTCGACGGCATTGCGGATGCTGCTTTCGTCATCCACGACCATGACTGAATCAAGCATGCAGTTGCGCCTCCTGATCGATGGGCAAGGTCACGCAGAATACCGCGCCGTTCTCGTGGTTGTCCGCGCTCAGACGCCCGCCGGACTCATGGATGATTGCAAACGAAACCGCCAGCCCCAGGCCCAGGCCGTCGCCCACGGGCTTGGTGGTGAAAAACGGATCGAACACCTGGGCCAGGTGTTCCTCGGCGATGCCGGTGCCGCTGTCGCTGACGGTCAGGCGCCACAATTGATCATCGGCCTCCAGGCGCACTTCCAGGCGCTTGAGAGGTTGGCCGGCCATGGCGTCGAGCGCGTTGCGCAACAGGTTGATCAACACCTGCTCGAGGCGGATCGCATCGCCGCGCACCCACGCTGGACGGGTCAAGTGCAACAGGGTGCTGACCTGCTCGTCCCGCAGGCGCGTGTCCAGCAGTTGCAGCGCCTGGTCCACCACTGCCGCCAGGTCCAGGCGTTCGCGCAGGCCACTGGGGCTTTTGCGGGCGAACGTCTTCAAGTGGCCGGTGAGGGCGGCCATGCGGGTCAGCATGTCGTCCACCGGCTTGAGGGCCTTGTAGGCGTCATCGACCCGACCGTGATCCAGCAGCAAGCGCAGGGTTGCCAATTGCATGCGCTGGGCGGTCAAGGGCTGGTTGATTTCATGGGCCAGGGCCGCCGACATCTGCCCCAGCGCCGCCAGCTTGGCCGATTGCACCAGCCCGTCCTGGGCGGTGCGCAGGTCCCGGGTCCGCTCCTCCACCAGCCGTTCCAGCTCTTCGCGGCTGCGCTGGCGCAACTTTGCCAGGCGCCAGCGCTGGTTGAGAAACAGCAACAGGAACACCAGCGCCAGCCACAACCCGGCGGCGGCAAGCCCGGCGTTGCGCAGGTCCTCGAAGGCGATCTGCGGACGGCGCAGCAAGTGCAGGGTCCAGCCTTCGGCGCTCAACGGCAAGGATTCCCACAGGTAATCCTCCGAGCCACCGGGGGCCTCGACCCGGGCCAGGCGGCTGTTGTCGTCGAAGCGGCGCAGCGGTTCATGGGCCAGGGCTTGCAACGGTTGTTTGTCGTATTGGCGGGTGGCCTTGAGTTCGGCGCGGTCGCTGTCGGTCAGCGGCTGCAAGTGGCGATAACGCCAGCCCGGGCGATTGGCGATGAAGATGATGCCCCGGGCATCGCTGACCAGCAGGGTGTCGCTGCCCTGGCGCCATTCGCGCTCCAGCTCCGGAAACTCCAGCTTCACCACCATCGCGCCAAGGAACTCGCCGTTGTCGCCGGTCACGGCGCTGGAGAGAAAGTACCCCGGGATGCCGCTGGTCACGCCCACCGCATAAAACCGCCCGGTGCCCTGGGTGCGGGTCTGGATGAAGTAGGGGCGAAAGCCATAGTTGTGCCCGACATAGCTGCTGGGCAGGCGCCAGTTACTGGCCGCGACGGCCAGGCCGCTGTGGTCGAGCAGTTCCAGTGTGGATGACTGGGCGGCGCCATTGATCTGTTCGAGCTTGCGATTCAACGCATCCTGCTGCGCCGCGCTGACCGGCCCCTTGAGGGCCGAGCGCAACTCCGGATCCAGCGCCAGCACGGCGGGCAGGGCGCGGTAGCGTTCGATCAGGGTGTGCAACGAATTGGCGTACAGCGCCAACTGCTGGCTGGCACGGCTGGCATCTTCCTTCAAGGCCTCGCGTTCGGCGTGGCGCACGGCGAGGGTGGCGGCAACCGCCGCGCCGGCGAGGATCAGCAAGGTGTACAACGACAGGCGCAAGGTACGGGTGGTCGGCAGCATGCTGGCGTAAACCAGTGGAAAGTCGGGCGGGCACGATAGCATGGCGGTTGCTCTGTGGGAGCGAGCAAGCTCGCTCCCACAGGGATAGGCGGTGAATTGAGGTGTGGTGTTCACCTGGCTCCGACAGGGTTCGACATAAAAAAGGCCGGTGGACTTGTCGCCCCACCGGCCTTCTTCACAACGCCAACATGCGTGTTACTGCACTTCGACCGCCAGGCTGTCGCTGATCTTCTTCTGCCAGATGGCAGGGCCGGTGATGTGCACCGACTCGCCTTGGCTATCGACCGCAACGGTCACCGGCATGTCCTTGACCTCGAACTCGTAGATCGCTTCCATGCCCAGTTCGGCGAACGCCAGGACCTTGGATTTGCGGATCGCCTGGGCCACCAGGTAAGCGGCGCCGCCGACGGCCATCAGGTAGACGGCCTTGTTGTCCTTGATCGCTTCGATAGCGGTCGGGCCGCGCTCGGATTTGCCGATCATGCCCAACAAGCCTGTCTGCTCGAGGATCTGGCGGGTGAACTTGTCCATCCGCGTGGCGGTGGTCGGGCCGGCTGGGCCGACGACTTCATCGCCGACCGGGTCGACCGGGCCGACGTAATAGATGAAGCGGCCCTTGAGGTCCACTGGCAAGGTTTCACCCTTGTTCAGCATCTCGACCATGCGCTTGTGCGCCGCGTCGCGGCCGGTGAGCATCTTGCCGTTGAGCAGCACGGTTTCGCCCGGCTTCCAGCTTTGCACGTCTTCTGGCGTCAGGGTGTCGAGGTTGACGCGACGAGCCGACGGGCCGGCTTCCCAGACGATTTCCGGGTAGGCGTCCAACGGGGGCGCTTCCAGCGACGCCGGGCCCGTGCCATCCAGCACGAAGTGGGCGTGACGGGTGGCGGCGCAGTTGGGGATCATGCACACCGGCAGGGAGGCGGCGTGGGTCGGGTAGTCCATGATCTTCACGTCGAGCACGGTGGTCAGGCCACCCAGGCCCTGGGCGCCAATGCCCAGTTGGTTGACCTTCTCGAACAGCTCCAGGCGCATCTCTTCGATACGGTTCTGCGGGCCGCGGGCCTTGAGCTCGTGGATGTCGATGGATTCCATCAAGACTTCCTTGGCCATGACCGCGGCTTTCTCGGCGGTGCCGCCGATGCCGATGCCGAGCATGCCCGGTGGGCACCAGCCGGCACCCATGGTCGGAACGGTTTTGAGCACCCAGTCGACGATGGAGTCGGACGGGTTGAGCATGGCCATCTTCGACTTGTTCTCGGAGCCGCCGCCCTTGGCCGCCACGTCCACTTCCACGGTGTTGCCCGGGACGATGGAGTAGTGGATGACCGCCGGGGTGTTGTCCTTGGTGTTTTTACGCGCGCCGGCCGGGTCGGCCAGGATGGAAGCGCGCAGGACGTTTTCCGGCAGGTTGTAGGCGCGACGCACGCCCTCGTTGATCATGTCGTCCAGGCTCATGGTCGCGCCATCCCAACGCACGTCCATGCCCACGCGCACGAACACGGTCACGATGCCGGTGTCCTGGCAGATCGGCCGATGGCCGGTGGCGCACATGCGCGAGTTGATCAGGATCTGCGCCATGGAGTCACGGGCCGCCGGCGATTCTTCGCGCAGGTAGGCCTCGTGCATCGCCTGGATGAAATCCACGGGGTGGTAGTAGGAAATGAACTGCAGGGCGTCGGCAACGCTCTGTATCAGGTCATCTTGCTTGATCACGGTCATGAGTCGCGCTCCTCTCTGAAGACGGGAACATTCAATAAGGTGCCGTCCGTTTGGGTGCATCGGTCGACGGACGACACCTCTTTAAGGCACGCCGGGCATGCTGGCGCGACGCTAAAAAGGCGCGGCAGTATATCGCAGGCCGGCACCCTGTGGGAGCGAGCGGCCTGTATGGAGTGGGATTTATCTGTGGCGAGGGGATTTATCCCCGCTGGCTGCGAAGCAGCCCCAAAAGACAGATGGGCATTAACCTGACCCACCGCAGTGGCAGCTTTCAGGTCTGCTTCGCAGCCCAGCGGGGATAAATCCCCTCGCCACAGGGGGCATCTGCCAGCACTCAACAATGCGTCAATTGGGCCATTGCTTTGACGCCATTTTTCTGCTCCAGAATTGAATGGTCATTTGCCCTACACGCCACTAAAGTGGCGTCTGGCCTGTAGCGTAGGACGCCTCCTGTCAGTTCCTTTCCCATGGTGAGTCAACGATTGACCCATAACGCCATTCAACGTCTTTTGCTGAAACGCTTCGCTTTGGCGGCCGCGACATACGCGCTGGCACTGGTTTTGTTGTGGCTGGCATTTTTCAGTGGGCATTACCTGGACTCGTTGCGCGGTGTCATCATCGGCAGCGTGTTGGTGGTGCTGTGCCAGGCCGGGCTGTTCGCGCTGTTTATCACCGACCGCAACCTGCGCTTCGCCGACCCCAGCCTCACCGAAGTGCAGGTGTTGATCGGCCTGGGCTGGCAGACCTGGATGATGGCGCACCTGGACCAGGCCCGGGGCGTGTTCCTGGTGTTTTATGTGCTGATCCTGCTGTTCGGGTTGTTCCATCTGTCGCGCCGGGCCTTTGTGCGCTGCGCGTCGCTGGTGTTCATCAGCTTCACCGCGATTACCCTCTGGGACGGTTACTTCTTCAGGCTTCCCGATCCCACCCTGGCCGGGTTGCAGGTGGCCGTGCTGTTTCTCGTGCTGGTGTGGCTGGTGTTTTACGCCCGCTACGTCCAGACCTCACGCCAGCGCATGCGCCAGCGGCGGTTTGCCTTGCAGGCGCACCAGGACACCTTGCGTGGCATGATGCGCCAGCTCGAAGACCTGGTGGCCACCGATGAACTGACCGGGCTGTTCAATCGCCGGCACTTCCTGCGCCTGGCCTCCCGCGAACTCAACACCCTCCGGCCTGGCGTCGCCCATGGCCTGGCCCTGATCGACCTCGACCATTTCAAGCGCATCAACGACCTGCATGGCCATGCCGCGGGCGACCAGGTGCTGCAGGCGTTTGCCGCGGTCGCCACGGCGTGCCTGCGCGAGGGCGATGTACTGGCCCGTTACGGCGGCGAGGAATTCGTCATGCTGCTGCCCGCTTGCGACCCCCATCGCCTGACGGCCTGTTGCGAGCGGCTGCGGCTGGCGTTCACCGAAGTCGAGCTGATCGGCCTGCAGGTCGGCGCCCTCAGCCTGTCGGCGGGCATGACCATGCTGGAAATGGGCGATGACCTGGACAACGCGTTGCAGCGTGCCGACCAGGCCCTGTACCGTGCCAAGCGAGACGGCCGCAATCGTTGCGCCGCCGCTTGGGAGAATGTCGATGCCTGAACTGACAGTCGCTGGCCGGCAATGGACGGTGGCGGCGGGCAGTAACCTGCTGGACGCCTTGAACGGCGCCGGCGTGGCGGTGCCCTACAGTTGCCGCGCCGGCAGCTGCCACGCCTGCCTGGTGCAGTGCGTGGGGGGCGATGTGCGCGACAGCCGCCCCGACGCCTTGAGCCCGACGCAGCGCGACCAGGGTTGGCGGCTGGCCTGCCAATGCCAGGTGGTCGAGGATGTGCGGATCCACACCTTCGACCCGCAACGCGACGGCCAGGCCGCCCAGGTGATGGCGGTGGATTGGCTGGGCGGTGAGGTGCTGCGTCTGCGCCTCACCCCCGAGCGGCCGCTGCGGTATCGGGCCGGGCAGCATCTGGTACTGTGGGCCGGCGAGGTGGCCCGGCCGTATTCCCTGGCGAGCCTGCCCGAAGAAGACCGTTTCCTGGAGTTCCACCTCGATTGTCGCGAGCCCGGGCTGTTCATCGACGCGGCCCGGCAGATGAAGGCCGGCGACCCGATCCGCCTGGGCGAACTGCGTGGCGGTGCCTTGCACTACGACGCCGACTGGCACGACAGGCCGCTGTGGTTGCTCGCCGCTGGCACGGGCCTGGCGCCGTTGTTCGGTCTCCTGCGCGAAGCCTTGCGCCAGCATCACCAAGGCGCGATTCGCCTTATTCACGTGGCCCATGATACGACCGGGCATTATCTGGCCAAACCCCTGGCGGCGTTGGCGGCCAAGCATGAAAATCTCTCGGTGGAGTTGCTGGCCGCGGCCGAGGCGCCGTCCGCCTTGGCGCAACTGCGGCTTGTTTCCCGGCAAACCCAGGCCTTACTCTGCGGCCATCCCGACCGGGTCGAGGCCTTTGCCAAGCGTTTGTACCTGGCTGGCTTGCCGCGCAATCAACTGCTGGCCGACGTCTTCCTGCCCCGTGGTTGAGCGCTGATTTCCAGACGCGAGACCGATCATGACCGAAACCCTGTTGCTCGACCGTCAACGCGGCCTGCTGACCGTGCGCTTGAACCGCCCGGACAAGAAAAACGCCCTGACCCGGGCCATGTACCATCAATTGGCCCAAGCCCTGGCGATGGCGGACAGTGACCCCCAGATCCGCGCGGTGCTGCTCAGCGGTTCCAGCGATTGCTTCACCGCCGGCAACGACATCGTCGATTTCCTCGAGCAGCCACCGAACGACCTCGACAACCCGGTATTCCAGTTCATGCTCAGCCTGCTCGATTGCCGCAAACCGGTGATCGCCGCCGTGGCCGGGCCGGCGGTGGGCATCGGCACCACGTTGTTGCTGCATTGCGACCTGGTCTACGTCAGCCGGGACGCGCGGCTGCGCATGCCGTTCGTCAACCTGGGGCTGTGCCCGGAATTCGGTTCCAGCCTGATCCTGCCGCGGCTGCTGGGCCAGGCCAGGGCTGCGCAATTGTTGCTGTTGGGTGAAGGCTTCAGTGGCGAACAAGCGGTGGCGTGGGGCATTGCCACCGAGGCGCTGGACAGCGGTGAAGCGGCACTGGCCAAGGCGCGGGAGGTGGCGCTGGGTTTCGAGTCGCTGCCGCCTGACGCGGTGCGCATCAGCAAGCAACTGATGAGGGCGCCGGACCGGGAACTGTTGCGCAAGGTGATTGAAGAAGAAGGCAAGCTGTTCACCCAACGCCTGCGCTCGCCCGAGGCGGTTGCGGCGTTGTCGGGTTTTATCAACAGGCATTGAATTCTGGAGCGCCTGGCCTGGCCCCATCGCGAGCAAGCTCGCTCCCACAGTAGGTCTGCGGTGTCCATGAAACCCTGTGGGAGCGAGCTTGCTCGCGATGGCGGCAGACCAGACAGCACAGACTTCAAGGTAAAAACCAAAAAGCCCCACCATTCACATGGCAGGGCTTTTGTTTTTCAGCGCTCGGTCACTCAGACCATCGGGTCGCCAACATGCAGGATTTTCATCCCGTTGGTGCCGCCGATGGTGTGGTAGCTGTCGCCCTTGGTCAGGATGACCCAGTCACCGGTCTGCACGACGCCGCGCTTGACCAGTTCATCCACCGCCGCCTGGCTGACTTCGCCCGGTTGCAGGGCGGCCGGGTCGAACGGCACGGTGTAGACGCCACGGAACATGGCGGCGCGGGCCTGGGTTTCGCGGTGCGGGGAGAACGCGTAGATCGGCACCGAGGAACGGATGCGCGACATGATCAGCGGCGTGTAGCCACTTTCGGTCAGGGCGATGATCGCCTTCACGCCCGGGAAGTGGTTGGCGGTGTACATCGTCGCCAGGGCGATGCTTTCGTCGCATCGCTCGAAGGTCTTGCCGATGCGGTGGCTGGAGGTCTTGCTGGTCGGGTGCTTTTCAGCGCCGATGCAGATACGCGCCATGGCTTGCACCGCTTCGAGCGGGTAGAGGCCGGCGGCGCTTTCGGCCGAGAGCATCACGGCGTCGGTGTAGTCGAGCACGGCGTTGGCTACGTCGGACACTTCGGCGCGGGTCGGCATCGGGTTCTGGATCATCGACTCCATCATCTGGGTCGCGACGATCACGGCCTTGTTGTGGCGGCGTGCGTGCAGAATGATTTTCTTCTGGATGCCCACCAGCTCGGCGTCGCCGATTTCCACACCCAGGTCGCCACGGGCCACCATCACGGCGTCGGACGCCTTGATCAGGCCATCGAGGGTTTCGTCGTCGGCCACGGCTTCGGCGCGTTCGATCTTGGCCACCAGCCAGGCAGTACCGCCGGCTTCGTCGCGCAGTTGACGGGCATATTCCATATCGGCGGCGTCACGGGGGAAGGACACGGCCAGGTAGTCGACTTCCATTTCCGCGGCCAGCTTGATGTCGGCCTTGTCTTTTTCGGTCAGGGCCGGCGCCGTCAGGCCACCGCCGCGACGGTTGATGCCTTTGTGGTCCGACAGCGGGCCGCCGATGGTCACGACGCAGTTCAGTTCGGTGGCGGAGGCGGTCTCGACGCGCATCACCACGCGACCGTCGTCGAGCAGCAGTTCGTCGCCCACGCCGCAGTCCTTGACCAGGTCCGGGTAGTCGATGCCCACCACCTGCTGGTTGCCTTCGGTCAGCGGATGGCTGGTGGAGAAGGTGAATTTGTCACCGATCTTCAGCTCGATGCGCTTGTTGGCGAATTTGGCGATACGGATCTTCGGGCCTTGCAGGTCACCCAGCAGGGCAACGAAGCGGCCGTGCTTGGCGGCGAGGTCGCGCACCAGCTTGGCACGTGCCTTGTGTTCTTCGGGCGTGCCGTGGGAGAAATTCAGACGGGCAACGTCCAGGCCAGCCAGAATCAGCTGTTCGAGAACTTCCGGCGAATTACTGGCCGGGCCAAGGGTAGCGACGATTTTGGTGCGACGGACGGACATGCAAGACTCCTCAAGTTCAAGCGCCAGCGAAGGCTACTATGCTCTTTGGGTGTAGTCATTGTTCATATGCACTACTTTTTCGTTTGTTTTTCGAAATGAACATTCTTGAAAATTTTTGCGCGTTACTCCATTGCAATGCAAACCATTGCGTAGGAGCTGCCGAGTGCAACGAGGCTGCGATCTTTCCCCAGACAATTGAATCTTGAGCGAAAACTCAGCACATCGGGTCAAGGTCAAAAGATCGCAGCCTTCGGCAGCTCCTACAGATTTTCCCAGCCAGGTCGATACAGGGCTCAAGACAGGAGAACCTCCCATGCGATTCGTGCTTTTTGTTGCCCTGGCCCTGAGCGTCACGGGCTGCACCCGTTGGTCGATGAACCACCACATGAACCTGGCCTACAAGGCCTATGACCGTGGCAATTGCGAGCAGGTCATGCTCGAGTTGTCCCAGGTCGACCGCGCCAGCCGTGCCCGCCGCTACATGCAGCCGGAAGTCTCGATGCTGCGCGGCCAGTGCCTGGAGCGGCAGAAGCTGTTTGTCGATGCGGCACAGACCTACCAGTTCATCATCACCCAATACCCTAACAGTGAATACGCGTTCCGCGCTCGCGCCCGTCTGGAAACCCTGCAGAGCCTGGGCCACTACCCGACCCGCAGCGCCTCGGCCATCCGTCCAGCTTCTTGACCCTCCCCCCCGTGGCCAGGGGCAATCCTGGCCACTCTGCCTCTGCCCATCGTGTTTATGAAAATTGATACATGGGGCTGGTTGTCACCCCACCTTGGGCTATATTTGTACAAGTCGTAGTTAGAGCTAGATCTCTACTTTTAGAAGCACCTGAGACCGGCAGAAGTAGGCCCAAGGCGATTGATAGCGTCTGGCACCGGGATCGGGGAGAGCGGGCTCGCTTGGGTTCGTTCCGAAGTGATCGGTAGGCCCGGTATGGTGGCCGCTAAGAAAGCGATACAAGACATGTACAAGGAACGCCGAATCGAACGGCATCAGTTGCCGTATTTCCTCAAAGTGTTTAACGGTATCAACGACAGGCCTATCGGTTTTTTGGGCAATGTTTCCGAAAATGGGCTGATGCTGATCAGCCATCTTCCGCTGATGATCGGTGCGGATTTTGACTTGCACCTGAAAATTCCCGCTGATGAGGGACCACAGCAAAACGTCAAGTTGAAAGCCAGGTGCCTGTGGTGCCAGGAAGACGTGACGCCAATGCATTTCGACGCCGGCTTCAGCCTGACGTGGGCGCCGCCGGAGTACGGGCAACTGATCAATGCGCTGCGGCAATATTTCAGTTTCTATCCGTTGCCGGAATCGGCTTGATGCCTTCGATTGTAGGAGCTGCCGAGTGTAACGAGGCTGCGATCTTTTGATCTTGATCTGCTGGTCTTTCGTTTGAGACTCAATTGTCTGGGGAAAGATCGCAGCCTCGTTGCACTCGACAGCTCCTACACGCTTACGCAGCGATTACGGGGTGCCTGTCAGCGCTGAACCTTCGCTTCGTTATCCAGCATCCGCTCCAGCAACAACACGCCCATCTCGCCCATCTGGTGAATCGCCAGGGCCAGGTTGCGCGGGGCGCCTTCCAGGTCTTCAGATAAATCCAGGATCAGCGTGCTCACCGAGCAGAAGGTTTCGTAGGTGTGGGCGAGCATGCCTTCGGGGTCGGCGTCGGGGGCGACGATGAAGTAGTCCAGGTGTTTGGCGGTTTTCTGGTCGGGCTGGCCGTTGTTGGGCTTGAGGTAGTAGTCCAGGGCTCTTTGGGCGGCTTCGTCGAGTTTTTCGGGATCGAAGGTTTCGTGGGGGGACTGCGAGCCGGTATGGGGTGGATTGGGGGTTGGCTTGATCATATTCGTTTTTCCATGATTGGTGCTGCTACCCGGTTCGCGACTAAACGAGGGGGTGGCGGCTGGACGCAGGTTAGTCGACCGGTGGAAAAACGAAGCCCGGCGCGCCCGAGGGCGCCCTGCGCACAGCCACCATCAAGTGCGGGGATAGGGGAACCCGACTGGATGACGCTTGTGCACACCGTTTTTACCACCGGGCGACTAAACCCGATCGCTGGATATCAGCGACGCGAATCAAGTTACGGGGCAAGGCCAAGGCACACAAGCCGGCGGATTCTGGCGGATCTGTAGTCCGTTGCGCAAGGCACTGTAGTCAGCTGGAACTTTGCTGGCTCGCTGTAGGACCTAGGCGGTCCCGGCCTTTTTCCAGGCCAGGTATTGGGTCACCAGGTCCGCCCCCAACTCGCTGGGGCGCGAATCCAGGGTTGGCACACCATGGGCGGCCAACTGCTTATGCAGCTCGGCCCGGGCGTTCAAATAATCCACCGTCCCGCAATAGGCCAAGGCTTCAGGCAGGCTTTGCACCGGTGCCTGGCGCAAGCGGTCGAGGGCCTCTTCCCGCAGGCTGGCCACCAGCACCCGATGCTGTTGGCCCAGCCGTTTCACGGCCGCCAGCAGTTGCGCATCGTCTTCATCCCGCAGGTTGGTCACCAGCACCACCAGGGCCCGGCGTTTTTGCCGGGCCAACAGTTCGGTGACGGCGGCCTGGTAGTCGGCGGGGCGTTGGCTGCTGTCGAGGTCGTACACGGTGTTGAGCAACACGTTGAGCTGGCCGGTGCCTTTGACCGGGGCCAGGTAGCGGCTTTGTTCACTGGCGAACGTGCTCAGGCCCACGGCATCGCCCTGGCGCAGGGCGGTGTAGCTGAGCAGCAGGCACGCGTTGAGGGCGTGGTCGAAGTGCGCCAGCTCGCCGTCCTGGCTGCGCATGCGCCTGCCGCAGTCGAGCATGAAGATAATCTGCTGGTCGCGTTCGTCTTCGTATTCACGGGCAATCGGCGTGCGGTGGCGGGCGGTGGCTTTCCAGTCGATCTGGCGCAGGCTGTCGCCCTCGCGAAATTCCCGCAGTTGATGGAATTCCTGCCCCTGGCCACGACGTTGACGCTGGCGGATGCCGAGTTGGCTGAGCCAATTGTCCACCGCCAGCAGTTGCCCGTCGTAGAGCCGGGCGAAGTCCGGGTAGACACGGGTGTGGTCGACGGCCTCCAGCAGGCGTTTGTCGGTCCACAGGCCCAGCGGGCTTGGCAGGTTGGTTTCGCACTGGGCGAAGGTGAAGTGACCGCGCTTGAGCGGGCGCAGGCGGTAGCCGACCTGGCTGTGCTGGCCGGGTTGCAGCTCGACCGACAGGGGCAGGTTTTCGAAGTCCAGGCCGTCGGGTACATGATCGAAGAGCTGCACGTGCAGCGGCTGAGCAAAGTCATGGCTGATGTCCAACCGCACGTCACCCCAGCGACCCAGGGCCAGGCTCCCGGGCATTTGCCGTTGCAGCCGGGGCGAGGGCAGGCGTCGGACGCGCAGCGCGTCGAGCAGCGCCAGGGCCAGTACGGCCAACAGCAACCCCCAGTTGATCGACAGCAGCGTCGCCGGCACGGTCACGCCGAGTGCCCGCAGCGCGCCCAGCACAATGCCGAGGGCCAGCAGCAGCGCGAGCCAGATCAAGAGCAGGCGCGAGGGTTTCATGGGTGCATTCCCCTTGGAGACATGCAGAGCGCGCTTTTGTGGCGAGGGGATTTATCCCCGCTGGGGCGCGCAGCGGCCCCTTGCAGTGTGTCAGACAAAACCAGGGGGCCGCTTCGCAGCCCAGCGGGGATAAATCCCCTCGCCACAATGAGTCTCTCCATCACGAAATGCGCATTCACAACCGCGGCGCCGGCACTTGATCGAGCAACTGCCCCAGCACCTGGTCCACCGACAGCCCTTCGATGTCCAGTTCCGGCGCCAGTCGTACCCGATGGCGCAGTACGGCCAGGGCGCAGCCCTTGATGTCGTCCGGCACCACGAACTCGCCGCCGCGCAACAACGCCCGGGCCCGGGCGCACCGCACCAGCGCAATTGACGCACGGGGCCCGGCGCCGAGGGTCAAACCCGGCCAACTGCGGGTGGTGCGGGCCAGGCGCACGGCGTAGTCGAGCACCTGGTCGTCCATCGGCAGGTCGCTGGCGATGCGTTGCAACGCTTGCACGTCCTTGGCCTGCAGCACCATGCGCAGCGGTTGCACGTCGAGCATGTCGGCACGGGTCGAGCGGCTGACCTGGCGCACCATGTCCAGCTCCTGGTCGGCGTCCGGGTAGTCCATGCGCACCTTGAGCATGAAGCGGTCGAGCTCGGCTTCCGGCAGCGGGTAGGTGCCTTCCTGTTCGATGGGGTTCTGGGTGGCGAGTACCATGAACGGCTGGCTGATGGGCAGGGCGCGGCCTTCGAGGGTGACCTGGCGTTCCTGCATGGCTTCGAGCAGCGCGGCCTGGGTCTTGGCCGGTGCGCGGTTGATCTCGTCGGCCAGCAACAGGTTGGTGAACACCGGGCCCTTGCGCAGCTTGAACTGCTCGGTCTGCAAGTCATACACCGCGTGCCCGGTGACGTCGCTGGGCATCAGGTCGGGGGTGAACTGGATGCGCGCGAACTCGCCGTTGAAGCAGCGAGCCAAGGCGCGCACCAGCAACGTCTTGCCCAGCCCGGGAACGCCTTCGAGCAGCACGTGGCCGCCGGCGATCAGCGCCGTGAGCACATCGTCGATCACGCTGGCCTGGCCGACCACCGCCTTGCGCAGCTCGGTGCGGATCGCCTGGGCCAACTGAATGGCGCGCTGGCGCTGTTGGGCGGCGTGGGCCTGGCTGTCGATAGGTTCGTTCTGTTCAGTCATAAGGCATTCCTGAGGGTTTGCAAATGGGCGACCTGGCGGCAGAACTCTGCGCTGGACATACGCTGTTTCGGCCGTGGGCTCAAGGCCTGGCTGATGGCCCGCGTGGGCTGTCGGGTCAGGCGGGCGAGTACCTGCCATTGTTCGGCGACGGCCAGTTGTTCGAAGCCTGGGTGAAGATGGCGGGCCCGGCGCAGCACGTCTTGTTGCAAGGCATGCAACAGGTGCTGCTGGCCGTTGTGGCGCAGGTGGAAACCGGCGCTGGCCTGTACGTGTTCTTCCAGCTGGCGCCGGGCCTGGGAGGCCGGTGGTTGCAGCGGGCCGTGGCGCACCGCCGAATGCCAGAACCACAGGGCAACCAAGGCCAGCAGTGCCACCAGCGCCTGGGGGAAATAGCGCAGCAACAGGGTCAGCAAGGTGTCGTGATCGGTGTTGAACAGCAGGGTGACATCCGTGTCGGCGCTCAAATACCAGAGCAGCCAGGCGTTGTCGTACTGGTCGATGGCGTCGTTCTTCCACAGCTCGGCGTCGGTGATCACGGTGATCGAGCCGAGGCCGAGGTTCAATTGCATCATGTGGGTCGACACCGCGCTGTTGGCCCAGGCCTGGGCCAGGTTGTACGGGTCTTCGAGGTGGAAGTCGGTGTCGAAACCGGCATACGCCGGCGCCTCTTCGTCTTCCAGATAGAGCTTGGTCAGTTCCGGGTAACGGTCCTTGATCAGTTCGGGCGCGGGCTCCTTGAGGTCTTCGCTCAGCAGTTGACGCAGGCGCACGCGGTCGAGCAGCAGGTCGCCGCTGCTGCCGGTGCTCTTGTCCCACAAGGCTTCAGCCACAAAGACCAGGCGTCCGCCGGCCCGGGTCCAGTTCATCAACTGTTCGACTTCCCGTGGCGTCATGTGCGTGCGCTCGCCCAGCAACAGCAGGCTGTGCTGGCGTGGCTCCAGGGTGGGCAGCACCTCCAGGCTGTTGGCGTGCTCGACGTTGATCCCCCGCTGGCGCAGGAACAGTTCGGCGGCCAGGTAAGGGTTGGCCTGTACTTCCGGGGAGGGGCCGTGCTCGACGACCTCTTCATAGGGCACGGCCTGGGTGTAGAGATAAAAACCGAATGCGCACACCACGGCGGCCAGCACGGCGCCGATCAGCCACCCCGCGTGCCGGCTCATCGAGACGCTCCCGGCCCGAACAACCCGCGCCAGCCGTCACACAGTTCCTGTTGCAGGTGGGGCGGCGGCGGACGATGCCCATAGGCAATGTTCTGCCAATGCAGGGTCAGGCTTTTGCTGAAGCCCAGCAGGTTGTCCTGCTCGAGCTGTTCGACGCGTTGCAGCACCTGGCCTTCGGTGTCGGACGGTTTCAAGGGGATCTTGAAGTCATGATGCAACCGGCTGAGCAGTGCCCGGTACAGCAGGCCCAAGGCTTCACGGGGTTGCGTGGCCCACAGCTGTTCGACGCTGGCGGCGACGTCGGTCGGCAGGCTTTCTTCACGAATATCCAGGCCGAACATGTGTGCCGGTGCCGCTCGTTCCACGGGCAGACGTTGCGTTGGCCGCCGATTGACCAGGGCTTTGAGCCGTTTCCGGTAGTGCCAGGCCAGCCAGGCGATCGCACCTGCCAGGCAGGCCCACAGCGCGACCTGGATCAGCGCGGCGGCGATGTCGAAGCGTTGGCCGCCGAGCCATTTGAACAGGGCCTTGAGCCAGCTCGGTTTGGCCTCGGTCTCGTCAGTGGGTTCGGCGGTTTCTTCGCCGAAACGATAACGGGTGACGGTCTGCGGGTTCTTGAACGGCGGGGCCTCAAGGATCGCCTTGATGCCGGCCCGGGAGGCTTCGCTGGTCAGGGGCTGGTTGAGCAGCCGCGGGCTGTCGGGGGCATTGGGCTCCTCGTCGGCCCACACCGGGGGCGCCAGCGGCAGCATCACCAGGGCCAGCAGCAACAATGCCGGGGCCACGCCGCTCAGGCGCTGGCGCAGGCGCCGGAACACCAGTTCGATGTCCCATGCTTCGAGGATCGTGCGCCGGTTCAGGTAGAGGCTGAAGCCGCAGGCGACGTACACCGGCTCCCACAAGATCAGCAGCAGCGGGTAGAGGAAGTTGACCAGGTGTTCGAACCACAACCAGTCGTGCTCGGCTGCTGACACCAAGGTCTCCCAATCCCATTGCAGTTCGACTTGTTGCGGCACGAACAGATAGAACAGGGCCATCAGGCCGAACCACAGGGCGGTTTCCAGATGCATGCCGATGATGGTCAACCATTGCGCCGCGCCGCGGTTGCGTTGCAGCAATACCCGTTTGCGTTGCTCCCGTGCTTCACCGGTTAGTCCTTCGAGTTGCACCACCGGCAGCAGGAAGCTGCGGCTCAGGCTCAGTCGGCGCCAGGTCAGGCTGGCCAGCAACTGGGGCTTGAGCAGCGCCGGCCATTGGCGCAAGGCCTGTCGCAAGGTGGGGGTTTCGCCAAACAGCGCCTTGGACAGGATGTACAGCGGCAGACGGTCGAAGGCCGGTTTCAACCACCAGAACAGCATCACCACCAGGGACGGTGAGTCCCATAGCAGCAGGGTCAGCAACAGGTACACCGGCAGCGTGATGATCGCCCAGCTGGTCATCAGCAAGCGTCGATGCTGCTGGCTCATCAACACGCCAAGGTCCATGGCTTCCCAGGTGGTGCGTGGGCGGATGACGACGGTGGCATCACTCAGGCGCATGGCGGGCCCGTCCGGCAAGCGACAGATAGCTGATGACCAACAGCCACAACAAGCCGCCCACGGTGTATTTGGTGGCGGGCGTTACCGCGCTGGAAGACCAGTAGGCCTCGATGAACGCGGCGATGAGCAGGAACAGCATCACGCCGCCGACCATCAGCACGCTTTTACCCGCCGCGAGCCGCAAGGCCTCGCCACGGGTCAGGCGTCCCGGGGCGATCAACGCCCAGCCCAGTTGCAGGCCCGCGGCACCGGCCAGGGCGATGGCGGTGAGTTCGAAGGCGCCGTGGCCGATCACGAACGACCAGAACGTTCCACCGGAACCGATCTGGGTCAGGTGCCCGGCCACCGCGCCGATGGTCAGGCCATTGAAAAACAGGAAGAACGCGCTCCCCAGCCCAAAGATCAAGCCGCTGGCGAACGTCTGAAAGGCAATGCCGATGTTGTGCATGATGTAGTAGCCGAACATGACCCAGTCTTCGCTGGCGGCCCGTTCGACTGAGCGTCCCAGGTGCCCGGAGGCCGGGTCATACATGCTGCGGATCTGGCTGATTTCGTCGGCGCCCAGCACGCTGTAGACCAGTTCCGGAAACAGATAGACCAGCAGCCCGATGCCGACCAGGCTGCCCAGGAACATCAGGGCGGCGGCCAGCACGAAGCGCCATTGTTCACGCACCAGTCGAGGGAAACCGACCAGGATAAAGGCCGAAAGGCTGGCCGATGGTCGGCTGCGATCCCGGTAGAGTTGCTGGTGACCGCGCAGCGCCAGTTGCTGCAGGGTGTCGACCAGCAAGCTGCTGTAGCCCCGGGCCTGGGCCAATGCCAGGTGATGGCAAAGCCGTCGGTAGGCGGCAGGGAAGTCACCGCTCTGGGGCACGTTGCGGCTGCGCTCCAATTGATCGAGTAGCTGGGCCAGGTGCTCCCATTCTCCTTGGTGGCGGCTTTCGAACAGGCTCTGCTTCATGTCGGCCCCAGCAGGCCGCGAGCGATGCCATTGAGCTCGGCGGTGGCGTTCGGCACCTGGACGTTCAGTGGCGCGGCCAGGATCGCGGCCAGTTCGTTGACCCGCGCCTGGGACAGTTCGGCCTGGCGTTCGGCGAAGCCCAGCACGGCGCGTTGCTCATGCAGGTTCAGGGTGAAAGGCGCGCGTATCGGCGGGACCATGGGCAATGCGGGGCGTTTGACCGGTTGTTCGCGATAGACCACCAGCGTACCGGCCGCGAGATCGCCCAGGCGCTTGAACGCCGGATGCTGCAGGCAGCAGATGGCCCCGAAGGTGTAGCCGAAGGGCAGCATGTCGACGAAACGCAGCAGGTTACGGATCAACGACGCCGACCAGCCGATGGGCCGGCCATCGTCCTGCACCACGCGCAGCCCCATGATCTGCTTGCCGGGAGAACGCCCCTGGTTGAGTACTTCGAACAGCACCATGTACCACCAACTGACGACAAACAGCAGGATGGACCCCAGGCCGAGCCCCAGCTCGCCGAAAAACGCCAGGACCAGGAAAAAAACACCCAGGACCAAGCCGCGTATACCCAGATCGATGGTGAAGGCGATCGCACGCGGCATCAGCCCCGCCGGGCGCAGTGGCAGGTCGATGCCCTCCGGCGTTTCCACCTGATAACGCGTGTCCAGGGGCGCGGGCAGCGTCGCGTTCCTTTGCAGTGCTGGTGTCTCGAGCATGGGCAACCTGTGATGGGCCGATCCGAACATTCAATCTCGGCCCCGATGCTAGCAGTCTTCGTGCGGGCAAACGATAGAACTGTGCAGGTCATTTCATGGTTTGCAACAGGATTGAGAAGGCGAACACTGCCTGCATCATCCGGTGGGATTGAACATCGCAGCGATGAGCAGCGGAGTTCAACTGTGGGAGCGAGCTTGCTCGCGATGACGGCAGCCCATTCAACATTGATGCAAGCTGAACCACCGCGATCGCGAGCAAGCTCGCTCCCACACGGGGTGGAGGGAACCACACATTGGAATTCAAAAGTTACAGCACTGCTGGTCGCAGGCAGGCCCGAGCGCCTAGACTTCGCCAGTCTTCAGTTCAGGAACAGCCCGTGACTTCCATCTTCTGGTACGACTACGAAACCACCGGCATCAACCCGCGTTGCGACCGGCCCTTGCAGGTGGCGGGTATCCGTACCGATTTCGAGCTCAATGAAATCGACGAACCGGTGAATCTTTATTGCCGGCCCAGCGATGACATCCTGCCGCATCCGGCGGCCTGTGCGATTACCGGCATCACCCCGACATGCCTGGCCGAAAAAGGCTTGAGCGAAGCCGACTTCATGACCCGTATCCACGGGCAACTGGCCGCGCCCGGTACCTGTGGTGCCGGCTACAACACCCTGCGTTTCGACGATGAAATGACCCGCTACAGCCTCTATCGGAATTTCTTCGACCCGTACGCACGGGAATGGCAGGGCGGCAACAGTCGCTGGGACTTGATCGACCTGGTGCGCGCGGCCTATGCGCTACGCCCGCAAGGCATTGTCTGGCCGCAAGAGGACGGTCGCGTCAGCCTCAAGCTCGAACGCCTGACCGCCGCCAATGGCATCGATCATGGCCAGGCCCACGATGCGTTGTCGGACGTGCGCGCGACCATCGCCCTGGCCCGCCTGGTCCGTCAGCGGCAGCCGCGGCTCTACGACTGGCTGTTCCAGTTGCGCAGCAAGCAGAAAGTGATGGACCAGATCCGCCTGCTGCAGCCGATGGTGCATATTTCCGGTCGCTTCTCGGCGGCGCGCAACTACATCGGCGTGGTATTGCCGTTGGCCTGGCACCCGAAAAACCGCAATGCCCTGATTGTCTGCGACCTGCATCTGGACCCCCAGGGCCTGTTGGACCATGACGCCGAAAGCCTGCGCCAGCGTTTGTATACCCGCCGCGAAGAACTGCTCGAAGGCGAGTTGCCGGTGCCGCTCAAACTTATCCATATCAACAAATGCCCGGTGGTCGCGCCGTTGTCGGTGCTGCGCGTCGAGGACCAGCAGCGGCTGGAGCTGGACATGGAGGGCTATCGACAGCGCGCATTGCGGCTAACTGACGCACAGAAAGTTTGGCAGGATAAACTTCAGGCTATTTATGGCCGCGAGGACTTCACCGCCAGCGAGGATCCCGAGCAACAGTTATACGCGGGTTTCTTGGGCGATCGCGATCGGCGTTTATGTGAACAAGTGCGCATGGCGGACCCGGCGCAATTGGCGCAAGCGCAATGGCCTTTCGATGATGAGCGTCTACCGGAACTATTGTTCCGATATCGTGCACGCAACTTTCCAGACACCTTGAGTCCCGAAGAGCAGGAGCGCTGGACAATTTTCTGTCAACAACGTCTGTCCGCCCCGGAATGGGGAGCGCCTAATACCTTGCAAAGTTTTGACGAGGCGATGGGAGAGTGGCTGGCCCTGTCTACGCCGATGCAGCGAGAAGTACTCGTGGAGTGGCAGGGCTACAGCCAGCAATTGCGCAAACGTTTAAGCCTTGAATCGCAATGAAATGAAAAGATAACAGGCATAAAAAAACGCCAGTAATCACTGGCGTTTTTTTGTTCGCAAAGAAGCTTGCGCCGCGGTGAGGCTTAGCCCAGCAGGGTTGCCCAGCCTTCTACCACGTCACCGCCCCACTTGGCTTTCCACTCTTTCAGCGTCTTGTGGTTGCCACCTTTGGTTTCGATGACTTCACCGTTGTGCGGGTTCTTGTATTGCTTAACTTTGCGAGCGCGCTTGGTGCCGGTAGTTTTCACGGCGCCACGTGGGGCTTTGCTCGACTTGGCTTCTGGATCCAGCAGGGCAATGATGTCGCGCAGCGACTTGGAGTATTCGCCCATCAGCGTGCGCAGTTTGCCTTCGAATTCAAGCTCGGTTTGCAGTTTGTCGTCTTGCGACAGGTTTTTCAGGCGAGCTTGCAGTTCTTTGATGGCTTCTTCTGTGGCGCGGTATTCATTGATCAAGGACATGTGGACTACCTTATGTAGGACGCGGGTGACAAGGAGACAGTGCGACAATAGTAATCAGACAGTTTCATCAAGTAAACATTTAACCGGTGTTTTATTTAATTAATTAGTGCCACGCCACAAAAACGCCTGTTGCAGTTAAATACCGCGACAGTGTCTTCACATCCGTTCACATATAATCTGCCTTCCCGGGCCTCGCCGGCCATGGCCTGGGGCTGTCGCCCAGGATCCGGCGTGTCATCGATACTGCAGTTTTGCCGCGCAATGGCTAGAATGGCCGCCTTTGCGAAGTTCTGGAGTTTCCCTAATGCGCACTTTTCGTCTGGTGATTGCTTGCCCGGACCGCGTCGGCATCGTTGCTAAAGTCAGTAACTTTCTGGCGTCCCATAACGGCTGGATCACCGAAGCGAGCCATCACTCGGACAATCAAAGCGGTTGGTTTTTCATGCGTCACGAGATTCGTGCCGACTCGCTGCCCTTCGACATTGAAGCCTTTCGTGACGCGTTCGCCCCCATTGCCGAAGAGTTCTCGATGGACTGGCGTATCACCGACACCGCGCAGAAAAAACGCGTGGTGCTGATGGCCAGCCGCGAGTCTCATTGCCTGGCTGACCTGCTGCACCGCTGGCACAGCGATGAGCTCGATTGCGACATCGCCTGTGTGATTTCCAACCATGATGACTTGCGCAGCATGGTGGAATGGCACGGCATCCCGTACTACCACGTGCCGGTCGACCCGCAGGACAAGCATCCGGCGTTCGCCGAGGTCTCGCGACTGGTCAAGCAGCACGACGCCGAGGTGGTGGTGCTGGCTCGCTACATGCAGATCCTGCCGCCGGCCTTGTGCAGCGAATACGCCCACAAGGTCATCAACATCCACCACAGTTTCCTGCCGTCGTTCGTCGGGGCCAAGCCGTATCACCAGGCGTCGATGCGCGGTGTGAAGCTGATTGGCGCCACCTGTCACTACGTGACTGAAGAGCTGGATGCCGGCCCGATCATCGAGCAGGACGTGGTGCGCGTCAGCCACAGCGACAGCATCGAAGACATGGTGCGTTTCGGCCGTGACGTAGAGAAGATGGTATTGGCCCGGGGCCTGCGTTATCACCTGGAAGACCGGGTGCTGGTGCACGGCAACAAGACCGTGGTCTTCTGACTGGGTTTTGGGCGCTTGTAGGAGCTGCCGAAGGCTGCGATCCTTTGATTTTTCTCTTTCGCTTGAGACTCAAGCGGTAGGGGAAAGATCGCAGCCTCGCTTCGCTCGTCAGCTCCTACAGGCGCAGCCGAGCGGGAGCAATCTCTGGGCACAATGATTCGGGCAACCTTCTTACGAGAGCACGCGCCATGACCGATCCATTGGACAAAGCCACCTCCAAGGCGCCAGCCACCCTGGGCGAGGGCTGCCTCAGCCGCTATGACCCCGACGCGTTGAGCCCGGAGGATGGCACCGAGTTTCCCGACGCCGCGCAATTGTGGGAGCAATTGCATCCCCAGGACGAGCCCGAACAGACGCCGTGACCGGTCAGGCTTGCCTGAGCCTGATCAGCTTCTTGATCAACGGCCGCCCGACCATCAGGAAGAACACCGGCCCACCGGCCACCAGGTAAAAGTAATAGGTCACCGCCCGCCAGATCAGGATCGCCGCCGCTGCGGTGGACTTGCCCACCATGGGGGCCAGCAGCGCCGCCGACGTCAGCTCGGCCGCCCCGGCACCGCCCGGCAGCAGGCTGAACTGCCCCGCGCTCAAGGACAGCATCTGGATCAGGAAACTCCACGCCCACTGCAGGTCCGCGCCCAGCCCTTTCAATGCCAGGTACAACACGCTGTAGCGCAGCGCCCAATGCAGGCAGGTCAGGCCGAAGACCTGGAACAGCGTCTGTCGTGGCAATTTCAAGGTGTCGGTGAAGGCCGCGAGGAAGTTCAGGATCTTGCGGCCCCAGCGTCGGCGGGTGGCGGTTTTCACACGTAGGTGCCGCAGCACACGAGCGCCCAGCAGAATCAGCCGGCGGTGATAATGGGCCACCAGCACGCAGCCGAACAGCCCGCCAAACAATGAAATCGCGCTCAACGCCAGCATCCATTCCAGGCGCTGGCTGAGGTTTTGGAACAGCGCGTAGAACAGAATGCCCACCAGGGCGCAGAGGAAGAACAGCAAGTCGCTCAGTTGATCCATGGCGAACACCGCGCTGCCATGGGCCGGGCGCACACCGTTGCGCGCCAGCAGGGCCATCAGCGTCAGTGGGCCGCCGCTGCCTCCAGGCGTCGCGCACATGGCGAACTCGGTGGACATCACCACGCCCATGCTTTTCCACCCGCCGATGCGCCCACGGTATTCACCCAGCAACAGGCGCAGGCGCACGGAATTCAAGCCCCAGCACAGCACGATCATGCCGAGCATGGTCAGCAGCAGGGACAGGGGAAAGCGCTGCACCCGCGACCACATTTCCCCGCCGCCGACCAGCAGCGGCACCAACAGCGCCGTGAGTAGGGCGGCGCCCAGCCAGATCAGCCGTTTCATGCGGCGCTGCGGGCCCGCAGCCCCTGGGTTGCCAGCCAGCCGACCTTGGTCATCGGCACGCGACCGTCGTTGAGCAGGCGTTCGAGAGTGCGCAGCCAATAGTCCCGGGAAAACCCGTGGCGCATGTCCACCGGGTGCAGGCCCAGACGAATCACCGGAGCCTGGCGCCAGCGCTGTTCACGCTGGTCGCTGATGACTTTCGACAGGCCGCGGCGCCAGGCACTGCGGGCACTCCAGACCAGGCCCGGCGCGTCAATGGCGCTGAAGTCGGGCAGGCGATAGAGGTGTTGGGTGTCACTGGTGTAGCTCAGCGGTAACTGGCGCAGGGCCTGGCGCGTGCCTTCGCTCATCAGCCAGGCCGGGGCGACGAAACCTTCCAGCGGCCAATGGTAGCGCTCAAAGGTGTCGATCCCGGCGCGCAGGCGGGCCAGGGCGGCGGTCTCGGACAGGTTGTAGAACTCCCCCTCATGGGTATAGACCCGGCGCATGAACCACTCCTTGGGGTGGCGGGCGACAGGGCCGTCGTCGCAATGATAGTAGCCATGCAGCACCAACTCGTCGCCGCGCTCGACCCGGCGGTCGAGCAGGCGGCGAAAGTCGGGATGAGTCTCCAAGGCATTGGTACGGTGAAAGTCCGGCACCACCAGCCAGGTCATCGGCACTTGGCCGAGGGCATCCACGGCTTCGACGAAGGGCTGGTAGTCAGGCCAGGTCTGCGGTGCCACGTCGTGCAACACCAATAGCACGCTGGGCGAAGAGCTCATCGACACGCTCCTCGCCTCAACCATTGGCCAGCAACGGCATTTGTTCGCCGAGCACGGCGTAGTAGTGCCCCAGCAAGCTGTTGACCACGGTGTCCCAGGCGTAATGACGCTCCACATGCCGGCGCGCCAGCAGGCCACGGCGTTGGCAGCCTTCACTGAAAAGTTGCCGCACGGCATTGGCCATGGCCTGCGGATTGTTGGGCGTGCACAGCAGGCCGCAGTCCTCGTGGACGATTTCGGTGAAAGCCCCGGCCGCCACCGCCACCACGGGAATACCGCTGGCCATGGCTTCGAGGATCACCAGGCCGAAGGTCTCCTGGTCGCCGGCGTGCACCAGCGCATCGGCGCTGGCCATGAGCCGGGCGACTTGCGGCGCCGGGCAGAACTCGTCGACCACCGTGACGTTGTCCGGCACCACGGCGGGCATCGATGAGCCCACCAACAGCAGGTGATAGCGCTCGCCCAGGCGTTTCATGCACTTGAGCAGCACCGGCAGGTTTTTTTCCTTGGAGCCGCGACCGGCGAAAATCAGCAGGCGCGCGTCTTCGGCGATACCCAGCTCGGCCCGCAGTTCCGGGTCGCGGGCGGCAGGGGTGAAGGTTTGCAGGTCAACGCCCAAGGGTTGCACATAGACGTTCTTGACCCCCAGCCCGGTCAGCTTGTCGGCCATGACCTGGCTCGGCGCCAGGACCCGGTCGAAATTGCCATACAGCTTGCTGACATAGGCTTCGATATTGGGGGTGAACCAGTTGCCCATGCGGTTGCTCACCAACAGCGGCAGGTCGGAGTGATAGAAGCCGATGACGGGCACGTCGAGCTGACGGCGGGCATCCAGTGCGGCCCAGGCGGTGAGGTACGGATCGCCGACCTCGATCAGATCCGGTTGCAGATCGCGCAGGACATTGCGCCAGGGCGCCAGGCGAAGGGGGAAGCGATAGCCCTTGCCGAACGGCAGCGCAGGGGCTGGCACCTTGTAGATTCCGTCGTGCTCGCTCAAATGCGCGCCGGGGATCAACAGGCTGTGGCGAATACCGGGCCGATCGCCCAGGCGCCGGTGCTTGGCATCCAGATAAGTGCGCACGCCTCCACTGGCGGGGGCGTAGAACATGGTTATGTCCGCTATATGCACGATGAACGTCCCTCCGGTCTGTGTTCTCCTGTGTTGACCTTTATGAAGAATAGATGTTCGGTTGGGGTTGTGGGGCGGGTGCACCGCCAGTGGAGTATTGCTGGGTTTGACAGGGCCTCATCGCGAGCAGGCTCGCTCCCACATGAGATCTGTGCCCCGCCCCAAATCTCTGTGGGAGCGAGCTTGCTCGCGATAGGGCCGGCCCAGGTTCGCAGCTATTATTCCTGCTGCCAGGGCCTCAATGCGCCAGGCATGCTTTTATATAAGCGTGCAAAATGGCGTCATATCGCAAACACCACGGGTGACCACATGCCTGACTCATCGCAACTCGTTATCGGTGCCGACCTCAGCGGCCAGCCCATCGCCCAGGCCATGCGCCTGGCGAACCGTCATGGCCTGGTGGCCGGCGCCACCGGGACCGGCAAGACCGTCACCTTGCAGCGCCTGGCCGAAATGTTCAGCGATGCCGGCGTGGCGGTGTTCGCGGCGGATATCAAGGGTGACCTGTGCGGCCTGGGTGCTGCCGGCAACCCCCAGGGCAAGATCGCCGAGCGCATCGCCGGCATGCCCTGGCTCAACCACAAGCCCCAGGCTTATCCGGTGACCTTGTGGGATATCCACGGCCAGTCCGGGCATCCACTGCGCACCACCCTGAGTGAAATGGGCCCGTTGTTGATCGGCAGCCTGCTGGAACTCACGGACAGCCAGCAGTCGGCGCTCTACGCCGCGTTCAAGGTGGCCGACCGTGAAGGCCTGTTGTTGCTGGACCTCAAGGACCTGAAGGCGCTGCTCAATCATCTCAAGGACAACCCCGAGCTGCTGGGGGACGACGCGGCGCTGATGACCACCGGCTCCAGTCAGGCGCTGCTGCGGCGCCTGTCCACTTTGGAACAGCAGGGCGCGGACGCGTTGTTCGGCGAACCGGCGTTGCAGCTCGAAGACATCCTGCAACCGGCCAGCGATGGCCGTGGCCGCATCCACTTGCTCGACGCCAGCCGCCTGGTCCACGAAGCGCCGAAGGTCTACGCGACGTTCCTGCTGTGGCTTTTGGCCGAGCTGTTCGAACAGCTGCCCGAGCGCGGCGATGCGGACAAGCCGCTGCTGGCGCTGTTCTTCGATGAGGCGCACTTGCTCTTTGCCGGTACGCCCAAGGCTTTGCAGGAGCGCCTGGAGCAAGTGGTGCGCCTGATCCGATCCAAGGGCGTGGGGGTGTATTTCGTGACCCAGTCGCCGGGCGATTTGCCGGACGATGTGCTCGCCCAGTTAGGGTTGCGCATCCAGCACGGCTTGCGGGCCTTCACGGCCAAGGAGCAGAAATCCCTGCGGGCGGTGGCCGACGGTTTCCGGCCCAACCCGCAGTTCGATGCCCTGGCGGTGCTGACCGAGCTGGGCATCGGTGAAGCCCTGGTGGGCACCTTGCAGGAAAAGGGCACGCCGGAAATGGTCCAGCGCGTGCTGGTGGCACCTCCGCAATCGCGCATCGGGCCGCTGAGCGAGGCCGAGCGCGCCGGGTTGATCGCCAGTTCGTCACTGCAAGGGCGCTACGACAAGCCCATTGATCGCGAATCGGCCTACGAAGTGCTGATGGGACGCAAGGGGCTGGAGCCCCAGGCCGAAGTGACCCCGGGCAAACCGGCGGCGGAAGAACCGAGCTTCACCGAAAAGGCCGGCGAGTTCCTTGGCACGGCAGCCGGCCAGGCGCTCAAGTCGGCGATGCGCCAGGCGGCCAATCAACTGGGCCGGCAGCTGGTGCGCGGGTTGATGGGGTCGTTGCTGGGGGGCAGCAAGCGGCGCCGGTAGTCGAGACCGAGTTGCCCCCTTCGCGAGCAAGCTCGCTCCCACGCGGGATTGGTGTCGTACACAAAATAGGTGGTCGCTGCAGTTCCACTGTGGGAGCGAGCTTGCTCGCGAAGGCGTTTGGCAGGCGAAAAGTGTTCCGGCTGACCTGCCGCTATCGCGAGCAAGCTCGCTCCCACAAGGGGCTGGTGTTGTACACAAAAGAGGTGGTCGCTGCAGATCCACTGTGGGAGCGAGCTTGCTCGCGATCGCTATCTAGCCGGCGCCGAAAATCTCAATCCTTGGGCCGCGCATGTGCCGCCAACCGCTCCAGCGCCGCCCGCAGGTTGGGGTCGGTGATGCCGTCGGCGGTGGCCTGGATGGTCGCCGCGGCGTCGGTGGACAGGTCCAGTGTATGACCTTTGGCGCCGACCTGGACGGTGGGTGGCTGCACCTTGAACAGGATCCGCGTCAGGTTGGCGAATTCTTCGAACGCCTGGAGTTGGCGCAGCAGGCGTTTTTGCTGGTAGCGCAGGCGCGTGGCCCAGTGGCCGTCGGTGACGATCAACAGCAGGCTGCCTTCGCGCCAGGACGCCACGTGGCAATGCTCGCGGGCGGCCGGTTGCAACTGGCTGTCCAGCAGGCGCTGCAAGTGGCCCAGGCGTTTGGCGTGGCCGAAGATGGCTTTCAGCGGCTTGGCTTCGCGCAGCAGAACGGCGGGCGCCTTGGCTGGAAGAGGGCGAAAGGCCATGAATGAATACCGCAAGTGACAGAGGCGCCATGGTAGCAGAAAGCGCCGGACGCGCCTCGACCCTCTCGCCCAGCGGCTTTTGGCTACACAATCAGTGAGTAACTTCTGCGCTTTGTGGGTTGAAGTTCGCGCAAAAGCCCTTATTTTAGGGTGGCCCCGTCACAGCGCTGTGCCAGCATCGTGGAATAACGCCACTTTCCTCTCCATCGTTTCCGGGTAGAATGCTCGTTCGCATGCGGCCATGAGGGCTGCACGGGCGACTCATGGGGCCGCCCTCCATCCCTTTAGTGTGGAAGATCCTGCCGATATGTTTGCGCCTTTGTTAAAGAAACTTTTTGGAAGCAAGAACGAGCGTGAAGTCAAGCGCATGCTCAAGACGGTACAGACTGTCAATGCCTTCGAAGAGCAAATGGTGGCCCTTTCGGACGATCAGTTACGCGCCAAGACTGCCGAATTCAAGGACCGCATCGCCAAGGGGGAAACCCTTGACCAGCTCCTGCCCGAAGCCTTTGCGGTCGCCCGTGAAGCCGGCAAGCGGATCATGGGCATGCGCCACTTCGACGTTCAGTTGATCGGCGGCATGACCTTGCACGAAGGCAAGATCGCCGAAATGCGTACCGGTGAGGGCAAGACCCTCGTGGCGACCCTGGGCGTGTACCTCAACGCACTGTCCGGCAAGGGCGTGCACGTGGTGACGGTCAACGACTACCTGGCCCGCCGCGACGCCAACTGGATGCGCCCGCTCTACGAATTCCTCGGCCTGACCGTCGGCGTCGTCACGCCGTTCCAGCCACCGGAAGAGAAGCGTGCCGCCTACGCCGCCGACATCACCTACGGCACCAACAACGAATTCGGGTTCGACTACCTGCGCGACAACATGGCGTTCAGCATGGAAGAAAAATTCCAACGTGAACTCAACTTTGCCGTGATCGACGAAGTCGACTCCATCCTCATCGACGAAGCCCGTACCCCGCTGATCATTTCCGGCCAGGCCGAGGACAGCTCCAAGCTGTACATCGAGATCAACAAACTGATCCCGCAGCTCAAGTTGCATGTCGAGGAAGTCGAAGGCGAAGTGACCCAGCCCGGGCACTACACCATCGACGAGAAGACCCGCCAGGTCGAACTCAACGAAGCCGGTCACCAGTTCATCGAGGAAATGCTCACCCGCGTCGGCTTGCTGGCCGAAGGCGAGAGCCTCTACTCGGCCCATAACCTGGGCCTGCTGACCCACGTCTATGCCGGCCTGCGTGCCCACAAGCTGTTCCATCGCAACGTCGAATACATCGTCCAGGACGGCCAGGTCGTGCTGGTGGACGAACACACCGGCCGTACCATGCCGGGTCGTCGCCTGTCCGAAGGCCTGCACCAGGCCATCGAAGCCAAGGAAGGCCTGAACATCCAGGCCGAGAGCCAGACCCTGGCCTCGACTACCTTCCAGAACTACTTCCGCCTGTACAGCAAGTTGTCCGGCATGACCGGTACCGCCGACACCGAGGCGTTCGAATTCCACCAGATCTACGGCCTGCAAGTGGTGGTGATCCCGCCGAACAAACCACTGGCCCGCAAGGACTACAACGACCTGGTGTTCCTGACCGCCGAAGAGAAGTACGCGGCGATCATCAACGACATCAAGGAAGGCATGGCCCAGGGCCGTCCGATCCTGGTGGGTACCGCCACCATCGAGACCTCCGAGCACATGTCCGCCTTGCTCAACAAGGAAGGCATCGAGCACAAGGTCCTCAACGCCAAGTTCCACGAGAAGGAAGCCGAGATCATCGCCCAGGCCGGTCGCCCGGGTGCGTTGACCATCGCCACCAACATGGCCGGCCGTGGTACCGACATCCTGCTGGGCGGCAACTGGGAAGTGGAAGTCGCCAGCCTGGAAGACCCGACCCCCGAGCAGATCGCGCAGATCAAGGCCGACTGGCAGAAGCGTCACCAGCAGGTGCTGGAGTCCGGTGGTTTGCAGGTGATTGCCTCCGAGCGTCACGAATCCCGTCGTATCGACAACCAGTTGCGTGGCCGTGCCGGTCGCCAGGGCGATGCCGGCTCCAGCCGTTTCTACCTGTCCCTGGAAGACAGCCTGATGCGCATCTTCGCCTCCGACCGGGTGAAGAACTTCATGAAGGCCCTGGGCATGCAGCCCGGCGAGGCGATCGAGCACCGCATGGTGACCAACGCCATCGAGAAGGCCCAGCGCAAGGTCGAAGGCCGCAACTTCGATATCCGCAAGCAATTGCTCGAGTTCGACGACGTCAACAACGAACAGCGTAAAGTGATCTATCACATGCGTAACAGTTTGTTGGCCGCCGACAACATTGGCGAAACCATCGCCGATTTCCGCCAGGACGTGCTCAACGCCACTGTCAGCGCCCACATCCCGCCGCAGTCGCTGCCGGAACAGTGGGACGTCGCCGGCCTGGAAGCCGCCTTGCAGAGCGATTTCGGCGTGGCATTGCCGATCCAGCAATGGCTCGACGAAGACGATCACCTGTACGAAGAAACCCTGCGTGAAAAACTGCTGGCCGAACTGATCGCTGCCTACAACGAGAAGGAAGACCAGGCGGGCGCCGAGGCACTGCGTTCCTTCGAGAAGCAGATTGTGCTGCGGGTACTGGACGATTTGTGGAAAGACCACCTGTCGACCATGGACCACCTGCGCCACGGTATCCATTTGCGTGGTTACGCCCAGAAGAACCCGAAGCAGGAGTACAAGCGCGAGTCCTACACGCTGTTCTCCGAGTTGCTCGATTCGATCAAGCGCGACTCGATCCGCGTGCTGTCCCACGTACAGGTTCGCCGCGAAGACCCGGCCGAGGAAGAAGCCCGCCTGCGCCAGGAAGCCGAAGCCCTGGCTGCGCGCATGCAGTTCGAGCACGCCGAAGCCCCTGGCCTGGAAGTGGTCGCCGAAGAGGGCGTCGATGTGGATGTCGCCCTGGCGACCGCACCGGTGCGCAACGAGCAGAAGCTGGGCCGTAACGAACTGTGCTATTGCGGTTCGGGCAAGAAATACAAGCATTGCCACGGGCAGATCCAATAAACCCGTTTCAAGGCTGAACCACCCGCGCCGCGACCGGATGCTATCCGTCGCGGCGTTTTGCCATTTTGATTCGCCATCCCAATGAGGACGGCGTCGATAGACATCTAATTTAGGAGCGCATTCATGGCTGTTGGTCTTGGTCCGTTGCCCACGTTGCACCCGGTTGCCGGTTTTGAACTCGGTATTGCCTCGGCGGGCATCAAGCGCCCCGGGCGCAAGGACGTCGTGGTCATGCGTTGCGCCGAAGGCTCGACGGTGGCGGGTGTGTTCACCCTCAACGCCTTTTGCGCCGCCCCGGTCATCCTGGCCAAGCAACGCGTGCAGGGGCCGGTGCGTTACCTGTTGACCAACACCGGTAACGCCAACGCCGGCACCGGCGCGCCAGGCCTGGCCGCCGCCGAGCGCACCTGCGCCAAGCTGGCGGAATTGACCGGTGTCGACGCCAGCCAGGTGCTGCCGTACTCCACCGGCGTGATCGGCGAACCGCTGCCGGTCGAGAAGATCGAAGGCGCACTGCAAGCCGCCCTCGACGACCTGTCGGAAAACAACTGGGCCGCCGCCGCCACTGGCATCATGACCACCGATACCCTGCCCAAGGGGGCGAGCCGTCAGTTCCAGTATGACGGCGTGACCATCACCGTCACCGGCATCAGCAAAGGCGCTGGCATGATCCGGCCGAACATGGCGACTATGCTCGGCTACATCGCCACCGACGCCAAGGTCTCGCGCCAGGTGCTGCAAGACTTGATGCTCGACGGGGCCAACAAGTCATTCAATCGCATCACCATCGACGGCGACACCTCCACCAACGACTGCTGCATGCTGATCGCCACCGGCCAGGCCAACCTGCCGCAGATCACCGAGGCCAGCGGCCCGCTGTTCGCTGCCCTGAAGCAGGCGGTATTCGAAGTGTGCATGGACGTGGCCCAGGCCATCGTCCGTGACGGCGAAGGCGCGACCAAGTTCGTGACCGTGCAGGTCAATGGCGGAGGCAATCACCAGGAATGCCTGGATGTGGGCTATACCGTGGCGCACTCGCCGCTGATCAAGACCGCACTGTTCGCCTCCGACCCGAACTGGGGCCGCATCCTCGCCGCTGTCGGCCGGGCCGGCGTGCCTGAGCTGGACGTGAGCAAGATCGACGTGTTCCTCGGTGACGTCTGCATCGCTAGCCAAGGCGCTCGTGCTGCCACTTACACTGAAGCCCAGGGCGCGGCAGTGATGCAGCAGGAAGAAATCACCATCCGTATCGAGTTGGGACGGGGGGATTGCAGCGAAACCATCTGGACCACCGACCTGTCCCACGAGTACGTCAAGATCAACGCTGAGTATCGGACTTAACCGGTTCGGGACCGAGTTGCTGCCATCGCGAGCAAGCTCGCTCCCACAGGGATTTGCGGGCAATACCCTGTGGGAGCGAGCTTGCTCGCGATGGCGCCAGTACAGCCCCTAAAAAATCACAAGAAAGGAATCCAGACATGAGCCTGCACCTGATCATCGGCGACCAACGCATTTCTTCCTGGTCCCTGCGCGGCGCGCTCGCCCTGGCGCTGACCGGTGCGAAGTACACCGAAGAACTGGTCAGGCTCGACCGGCCCGACACCCGCGAAAAGCTGCTCAAGTACTCGGCCACGGCCAAGGTCCCGTTGCTCAAGACCGAATTCGGCGTGATCGCTGATTCCCTGGCGATTGCCGAATACCTGGCCGAACAGTTCCCGCAGGCCGGCCTCTGGCCCAAGGATGTGGCCGCCCGGGCCCAGGCACGCTCAGCCTGTGCGCAAATGCACAGCGGTTTTTTCGCCATCCGCAGCCATATGCCGTTTGACCTGCTGCGCGATGCACCGCTGTCGCCCATGCCGGCTGATGTCCAAGTGGAAATCGAGCGGATGCTGGCGCTGTGGGCTGAATGCCGTGCCGCGGCGACCGAGGCCGGTCCCTACCTGTTTGGCCGCGTCAGCCTGGCCGACGCGTTTTTTGCCCCTGTTGCCGTGCGCTTGCGCACTTATCAGGTGAAACTGTCCGAGGTCGATGAGGCCTACGTCGAAACCCTATATCAATGGCCAGCGTTCAAGGTGTGGCAACAGGCTGGCCTGGAGGACACTGCGCGGTGAAACGAGTCCATGTGGCGGCAGCGGTCATCCGCGATGCCGCCGGTAAAATCCTGATCGCCCGACGGGCCGACACCCAGCACCAGGGCGGCCTGTGGGAATTTCCTGGCGGCAAGGTCGAGGCCGATGAATCCGTCGAAACCGCCCTGGCCCGTGAACTTCACGAGGAGCTGGGCATTGTCGTCGACGCCGCCCGGCCGTTGATCAAGGTGCGTCACGATTACCCGGACAAGCAGGTGTTGCTGGATGTCTGGGAAGTCTCGGCGTTCACCGGCGAGCCCCATGGCGCCGAAGGGCAACCGTTGGCCTGGGTGACGGCCCGCGACCTGACGAATCATGAGTTCCCGGCGGCCAATCAGCCGATCGTCGCGGCGGCTCGTCTGCCGGGTGAGTACCTGATCACTCCCGAAGGCCTTGAGACGCCGGCCTTGCTGCGCGGCATGCAGAAGGCGATTGCCGGCGGGATCAAGTTGGTCCAGCTACGCGCCCCCAACGGCTACGATCCGCAATACCGCGACCTGGCGGTGGATGCGGCGGGGTTGTGTGCCGGCAAGGCCCAACTGATGCTCAAGGGGCCGTTCGAATGGCTGGGGGATTTTCCTTCCGCTGGCTGGCACATTACCGCCGCGCAACTGCGCAAGCATGCCGCGGCCGGTCGACCGTTCGGCAAGGACCGCTGGCTGGCGGCTTCCTGCCATAACGCCGAGGAGCTGTCCCTGGCGCAGCAAATGGACGTGGACTTCGTCACGCTTTCGCCGGTACAGCCGACCCAGACCCATCCCGATGCACAGCCGTTGGGGTGGGCAGAGGCGGCGCGGTTGATCGATGGCTTTGACCGGCCGGTCTATCTGTTGGGTGGGGTCGGGCCCGGTGAGCGGCAAAAAGCCTGGGAAGCCGGGGCCCAGGGTGTGGCGGGAATTCGGGCGTTTTGGCCAGCAGCTTGAGAATGTGGTGCAGCAGATGACGCTATCGCGAGCAAGCTCGCTCCCACAGGGATTCTGTGAACGACGAAGATCCCGTGTGGGAGCGAGCTTGCTCGCGATGGCGGCCTCAAGAACGATTCAGCCCCCAGGCTTGGCCGCCGCTTCCCACAGTACCTCCGCCACCCCTTGCCGCCGGGCAATGACCCGCGCCGCCACGAACAATAGGTCCGACAACCGATTGATATAGGCCAGCCCCGGCCCCGTCAGCGGCTCCACCGCGTTCAATTGCTGGCAACGCCGCTCGGCGCTGCGGGCCAGGCTGCGACAGACATGGGCCTGGGCGATCAGGGTCGAGCCACCGGGCAGGATGAAGTTTTCCAGCGGCCCCAATTCCTCGTTCCACACATCGATCGCCGCTTCCAGCCGCTCGATTTCCGCCACGTTCAAGGCTTGGTAGGCCGGCATCGCCAGCTCGCCGCCCAGGTCGAACAATCGATGCTGACAAGGTCCCAGCACCTCGCTGACTTCCTTCAGCGCCGGGCACCGGGCCGTTTCGGCGGCGAGCCCGGCCAGCAGCAAGCCCAACTGGCTGTTCAGTGTGTCCACTTCGCCGATGGCCTCGACGCGTGGGTGGTCCTTCGCCACGCGGCGACCATCGCCCAACCCGGTTTCACCTTTGTCGCCGGTGCGGGTGTAAATCTTCGACAAGCGGAAACCCATGCTCAACGCTCCAGTGGTTTGTCTTCCTGCGCCACCATCGAGGGGCCCGTCAGGGGCAGGCGCAAGGTGAAGCAGGTGCCTTGGCCCGGCGCCGACTGCACTTCCATCTGGCCCTTGTGGTTGTTGGTGATGATGAAATACGAGACCGACAGCCCAAGGCCGGTACCCTGGCCGATCTCCTTGGTGGTGAAGAAGGGTTCGAAGGTGCGCTTGCGCACGTTCTCGCTCATGCCGATGCCATTGTCCTCGACCTGGATTTCCGCCCATGGCGGATTCAACCGCGTACGCAGGATGATGCGCCCGGGTTCGCTGTCGTCCTGGCGTTGGTGGATGGCTTGGGCGGCGTTTTTCAGCAGGTTGAGCAGTACCTGTTCCAGTTCGTTGGCCGTGCCGGGCACCGGGCCCAGGTTCGGGTCGAACTGACGGATGATCGCCTGGCCCTTGAAGTCGAAGCCGATCGTCAGGTCGAAGTCATTACCGGCGATTTCCACCGCCTGGTCGATCAGCGCCGGCAGGTCGCAGGGCGCCATCTGCCGCGTGCTGCGCCGGCTGAAGCTGAGCATGTGGGTGACGATTTTCGCCGCCCGGGCGCCGGCCTGCTGGATGCCGTCGAGCAATTGTGGGATTTCCCGGCTTTCCAGGTAGCGGTTGACCACCGGCAATTCGATTCCCAGTTGCTCGGCCTGTTCGAGGTTCTTCGGCAATTCCGGCGACAAGCGTCGGCGGATGTTCTGCACATTGTGCAGGATGGCGCCCAGGGGGTTGTTGATCTCATGGGCCATGCCCGCCGCGAGGCCGCCGACCGAGAGCATTTTTTCCGATTGCACCATCATTTCCTCCAGCGACAGGCGCTGGGTGATGTCGTCGATGCGGATCACCACGCCCCGCCCGGCGCCGCCCATCAGCGGATAGAACGTCAGGGCGTAATGCCGGGCCTCGTCGTCCTTGGTCCAGGTGACGCGTTCGATCTTGGCCACCGTATGTTGCTCGACGGTCTGCTTGAGCTGGGGCAGGTACGGCTTGAGCGGTTCGAAGGCAAGGAAGATCGGTTGGTTCAGGGCCTCGTCCAGTCGCGTGCCGGAGAGGGCGCTGGCTTCCTGGTTCCATTGGGTGACGTAGAGTTGCTCGTCGAGGGCGATCAGGGCCGACGGCATGGAGTCGATGATGCTGTTGAGGTAATTCTGGAAGCCCGTGAGTTTTTTCTCGATCTTGCTGCGCACCTGGACTTCCAGCTCCAGCTTGCGATTGGTATGGCGGGTCTCTTCCGCCAGGCCCTGGGCCTGGTCGTAGGCGGCCTGGGAGTCGTCCCGCGCGCGCTTGAGTTGCTGCTCCCGGGCCTCGATCCGCGACAGCATGGTGTTGAACGCTTCGGCCAGGCTGCCGATCTCGTCGTGATTACCGCGGGCGGCGCGCAGGGAGTAGTTCTCTTCGCGGGTGACCTGGCGCGACAGTTCTTCGAGTTGATGGATCGGCTGGGTGATCAGGCGTTTGATTTGCTGGGCGATGACCAGCCAGAGCAATACGCTGAAAATCAGGATGCCGAGGCTGGCGGTCAGGGTGCCGGTGTAGAACGCCGTCGGCAATTCGCTGCTGGCCACCAGCAACAGGTGCCCCGGCGTCGTGCCGGGGCGGGGCAGGGTAATGACCTGGTTGCTGCGGAACTCGCTCGCTTGCCAGGCTTGTATGTTGCGGAAATGGTCCGGCAGCTTGAGCTTTTCGCCCTGTTGCAGCTGTGCCAGGCGGTCGCCCTGGCCGTCGTACAACGCCGCCGCCCGCAGCGGTGCGTAGCTGTTGAGCTCGTCGAGCAGGCGCTGGGCACTTTGTGGCGACTGCAGGGCGTCAGAGATCAGGCTCGGGTTGGCGACCAGTCGGCCAATGGTCTGCAGGGCCTGGGGCGCCATGCTTTCCTGGGAAATGTAGTAGGCGGCGCTGATAAAGGTCAGGTTGGCTACCAGCAGGACAGTGGTCAACAACACCAACAGGGCGGCCAGCAGTTTCTGGCCGACCGGAAGGTTTTCAAGGCGCTGGCGCAATGGCATCAGACTCGTCGCTAAGAAAGGAACACGAGGGCCAGCGTAGCCGCTGCTCAGTCGCTGGGCAATCCGAGGTTGTCCAAGTGGACAATCAGTCGCTGGCGCAGTTGTTCCAGGTGCGGCACGGTCAGCCCATGGCGCTGGGCAACCTTGCAGGCGTAGCCGAGCAAATAGCTGATTTCGGTACGACGCCGATTGGCCACATCCTGGTACATCGAGGAGTAATTGGCGGCCGTGGCCTGGATCACACGTTCGACTTCCGGCTGCAAATCCTCGGCCGCCGCGGGCTGGCCGCACCGTTCGAGCACCTCCGTGAGCTCCGCGCACAGGGTCGCCACTTCGCAGTGGTGTTCCAGCAGGCCGCCGTTCTTGCAGTGATGCAGCACGGTCAGTGGATTGATTGCACAGTTGAGTGCCAGCTTGCGCCAGAGACGGGTGAGGATGTCGGCGCTCCATTCGTGGGGAATGCCGGCGGCGGCCAGGTCGTCCAGCCAGAACGGCGCCACCGGGTGAGCCGGGTCGCCCAACCAGGTGTAGCCATGGCCGGCGAATACCACGCGCCAGTCACCGTCGCGGAACGCGCCTTCGGTGCTGGAGGCGCTGATGCAACGAGCCTGGGGCACGCAATTGGCCACTGCGTCCTGGCTGCCGAGGCCGTTCTGCAGCAAGATCAGTTCCGATTCTGCGTCCAGGCGATGGGCCACCGACGTCACCGCCGCTTGCGCGTCGTAAGCCTTGCAAGCCAGCAGCAGGCGCTTGATCGGCTCCGGGCTGTCCGCCGTTTCGCCCGGCACCGGGTAGCACTGCGCCTGGCCTTGTTCCACCAGCGTCAGGCCCGCGGCGCCGCGGTAGGCCTGCAAGCGCGCTTCGTTGCGCAGCACCAGCCGCACCGGTAATCCGGCCCGGGCCAGGCGCGTGGCCCACAACATGCCGAGACTGCCGGCCCCGAGGACATGCCAGGTGGTGGGCATCAGTTTTTTACTCGGATTGGCGCAGGCATCAGAGGGCTCGCAGTGTCGGCAGGAAAAGAGCCGTTATAATGAGCCCGATTTTAACCACAAGCCAAGCGCGCGCCGTTGATACTGGCGCGCCTTTTTATTTGGAGAACACTACATGCCGTCATTCGACGTGGTATCCGAACTGGACAAACACGAAGTCACCAACGCGGTTGAAAATGCCGTCAAGGAACTCGACCGTCGTTATGACCTCAAGGGCAAGGGCAGTTTCGAGTTCAAGGAAAAAGACCTGACCGTGAACCTGACCGCCGAGGCCGAGTTCCAGCTCGAGGCGATGATCGAGATCCTCAAGCTGTCGCTGGTCAAGCGCAAGATCGATGTGCAGTGCCTCGAGGTCAAGGACGCCTATGCCTCGGGCAAGCTGATGAAGCAGGAAGCCGTGCTCAAGGAAGGCATCGACAAGGAACTGGCGAAGAAAATCGTCGCTCATATCAAGGACGCCAAGCTCAAGGTGCAGGCCGCCATCCAGGGCGAGCAGGTGCGGGTTACCGGCAAGAAGCGTGACGACCTGCAGGAAGCCATTGCGGCATTGCGCGGCAAAGAATTCGGCATGCCCCTGCAATTCACTAACTTCCGCGACTGATACTTCAGTTGTATGAAGATCCTGTGACGAGGGAGCTTGCTCCCGCTTGGGTGCGAAGCGCCCACCTATAAGGGGCTGCTACGCAGCCAGCGGGAGCAAGCGGCCTCGCCACAATGCCGCGTGCAACAGGAATAAGGAGAGAGAGATGGACTTGAATGCTGAAGTGGACAACCTGGTCAAGGCTTCCCAGACCTGGATCCCCATGATCATGGAGTACGGCAGCCGCGTGCTGCTGGCGGTCATCACCCTGGCCATCGGCTGGTGGTTGATCAATAAAGTGACGCAGAAACTGGGTGCGCTGCTGGCCCTGCGTAACGCCGACCTGGCGCTGCAAGGGTTCATCAGTACCCTGGCCAACATCATTCTGAAGATATTGTTGATCGTCAGCGTCGCTTCGATGATTGGCGTGGAAACCACTTCGTTCGTCGCCGCCATCGGTGCCGCCGGCCTGGCGATCGGCCTGGCCCTGCAAGGCAGCTTGGCGAACTTCGCCGGTGGCGTGCTGATCCTGCTGTTCCGCCCGTTCCGCATCGGTGACTGGATCGAAGCCCAAGGTGTGGCCGGTACGGTCGATAGCATCCAGATCTTCCACACCGTGTTGCGCACCGGTGACAACAAGACCGTCATCGTGCCCAACGGCAACCTCTCCAACGGCATCATCACCAACACCAACCGTCAGCCGACCCGCAAGGTCGTGTTTGATGTCGGCGTGGATTACCAGGCTGACCTGCAAAAGGCCCGGGAAGTGTTGCTGGAGCTGGCCAAGGATGAGCGTGTGCTGGCGGATCCGGCGCCTGAAGCGGTGATTTCCACCTTGGGCGACAGTTCCATCACGGTGTCGCTGCGCATCTGGGTGAAGACCGCGGATTATTGGAGCGTGATGTTCATGCTCAATGAACAAGCGCGGGATCGCTTGAAGGACGCGGGCATTGATATTCCGTTTCCACAACGCGTGATTCGGGTCGTTCAGGAATCGACATCGGCGTAATGCCCGATCGATTATGGTCTGACCTTTAAGTCAGGCCTGCGTAATAAAGTTGATCCAATAAAAAAGGCCCATCCGAAGATGGGCCTTTTCTTGATTACCGCAAACAGACTTTCGGCAATTACAGGATCGAAATCGGGTAATCGGCGATCAGGCGGAACTCTTTGACATCGCCTTCACCTTCGTCAGCGTTAGCGTAGTGCCAGGCTTGACGAACGCGGAAGGAAAGATCTTTTGCCGGGCCAGACTGGACAACGTACTTGGCTTCGAAGTTGATTTCGTGGTGCTTGCCATCATCACCGTACAGACCAGCGTAAGGGCTGTCTGTTGCAGTGTTGGTGCCGTCGATGTCCCAACCTTTGACGTAACGGGTCATGAAGCTCAGGCCAGGAACGCCGTACTCAGCCATTTTCAGATCGTAACGGACCTGGGCAGATTTCTCGCCAGGAGCGTTGAAGTCAGAGTACTGGATGGAGTTGGCGAGGAAGATCGAGTCGCCACCGCGGTTGTTCGTGCCCACCCCGATGTAGTCGAAAGGTGTGTCGCCGTTGATTTTCTGGAACGCAACGGTGATGGTGTGCGCTTTCAGGAACGAGAAAGCGGCCGCCAGGGAGTACGCGGTGTTGCTGATATCGCCGGCCTTGGAGCTGCCGGTGTCGGTGGTGCGGTAGATGTTGCCGTCCAGGTTCAGCGACTGATCGCCACCCATTGGGATGGTGTAGTTCAGGTTGCCGTAGTACTGGTTCCAGATGTCTTCCAGCTGGGCGCCATAGACCGATGCGCTCAGGTTGTCGCTGAAGGCGTATTTGCCGCCAGCGTAGTCGATGGTGTTGGCTTCTACGCCAGCGTAGGTTGCAAACAGGCCGCCGTTACGGGCATTGCGGTCCTGGCTGGTGGCCGAGTAGAAGTGACCGGCTTCGAGGTCAAGGTCTTTGACTTCGCTGCTCTGCAGTTGGAAACCGCTGGCAGATTGAGGAAGGATACGGGAGCCACCAACCGCGAACACTGGAGCAGTGCTTGGTTGCATGTCACCGATTTTCAGCTCGGTCTTGGATACGCGGAACTTGATTGCCGCACCGGCTTTGCCTTGGCTGTCGTTGACGTGGCCATCGGTATCGTTATCACCGTCGAGGTCAGCATCGCGGCTCATGTTGCCGGTGCCGCCAGTGCCATCGCCGCCGTCCAGTTTGACCGCCAGGTAACCGAATGCATCGATACCGACGCCTACGGTGCCTTGGGTGTAACCGGAGTTGAAGTTACCCCAGATACCCTGGGTCCAGTCTTTCTGATCGTTGCGACGGTCTTTGTTGTCACGGTTGAAGTAGTAGTTGCGCAGCAGCAGTTTGGCGCTGGCATCTTCAACAAAGCCTTTGGCTTCAGACTGGTCACTTACGAAAGGTGCGGCCGAGGCCATTTGAGTACTGGCTGCTGCAGCAACGGCCAGTGCGATCATGCTCCACTTCATCACGCGCATCGTGATTTGCTCCTTTGGTTTTAAGAGTACTGCCGTCCCACCTGTTTTATTATCTGGGCGGCTCTTTCTTTTTGTGTCGGCGCAAACTTATATCACGCCGACATTCTTTGGCGATACTTGCCCATTCAACCTTTCAGCTTCTTTACGACCATGTCGCCAATGGCTCGATCCATGTCGTATTTGGGCTGATCCAATGCAATCGGATTCACAACTTAGGTGTTGTGTTTTTCTATTCCTGCATCGGTGTAAAGAGTCCGTCATTACTGCGCTTGAAGCTCCTTGGGGCAGCCTTGCCACTTTAATTTTGTAGTCCGCAGGTACTCGCTTCCGGCGTGGCCCTGTGGACGATGTGGGGATGAATGCAACAAGCATGCACAAACCCGGATTTCGTTTACATTTTTTTCACATCCTGGCGTCTGTCGCGGTGAAACCTCATGAAACCGGGCTCCAAAGGCCTTGTTTTAAATAGGGTTGACTGCGTACGGCCGCCGTGTTGGGCGATGATAAAAATGCCGCGACAACCAAAAACGTTACCGGTTCACCCTGCACAGTGAGTAAATCCCGGATGCTTTGTGCACTGAGCGTAGACGCACTGTGCTGTTTTGGTGCAAAAAATTTGTGCCTTGTACGAAAATCTTACAGCACCTAGGGAATCCCCTGACCTCTGGGGCGGCGATGTCAGGGCTTTGCCTAGTCGTTGCGCCGTGTTGGTGCGTGGGGTTGCACTTGTTCATGCCAGGTCGGGCCGTTGGGTCGAAAAAAATAGCCATCGAGGGTGAGCCGGGGGCGGTTCGCCGTGATCGATGCGACGTTCGCGGGTATGCTGCGGGTCTGTGCCCGATGCAGGCCTGCGGGCCGCTGCGCCGGGCAGAATTCATTAGCGAGGAGTACGCGCGGTGTTTGCCTTAGACCCACGACTGCAACAAGACACATTGCCCATCGGTGATTTCCCGCTGTGCCGGTTGCTCTTGTCCAACGATTCCAATTACCCGTGGTTCATCCTCGTACCGCGGCGGGAAAATATCAGTGAATTGTTTCAATTGGATGACATCGATCAATTGCAACTGTGGAAAGAAACCACCGCACTGGCCGAAACCCTCAAGGATTCGTTCGACGCCGATAAACTCAACGTTGCAACCTTGGGTAACGTCGTCAGTCAATTGCATATGCATGTCATCGTGCGCAAGCGTGATGATGCCGCCTGGCCGGCGCCGGTCTGGGGCAAGCATCCGGCCCAGCCTTATAATGAAGAACAGGTAACGGCCATTCGCGAACGCTTGCGCATGGCGCTGGCCGATGATTTCAAGTTTCTGGAGGGCTGAACCATGAACCTTGAAGAACGCGTAACCGACCTGGAAAGCCGCCTGGCTTTTCAGGATGACACCATCCAGGCGTTGAATGACGTACTGGTGGAGCAGCAACGAATCGTCGAACGTTTGCAGCTGCAAATGGCGGCGCTGCTCAAGCGCCAGGAAGAAATGGCCGGGCAGTTCGAATCCTTCGAAGAAGAAGCCCCGCCTCCTCATTACTGACCTGGCCGATTGGCAGGCAATAAAAAACCGCGAGCAGCCAGGGCTGCATCGCGGTTTTTTTACGCTTGGATCAGCGGCGCGGCAGCGCAGCGATCACGTCTTCGGCCTGCAGGCCCTTGTCGCGGTTCATCACGGAGAATTCCACGCGCTGGCCTTCCACCAGGACGCGATGGCCTTCGCCACGAATGGCCCGGAAATGCACGAAGATGTCATCGCCGGAGTCGCGGGAAATGAAGCCGAACCCTTTGGACGTGTTGAACCACTTCACCGTGCCGGTATCGCGGTTGGACATGTCGTAGTTCTGCGCAGCGGCGGTCGGCGACGACTTCTTGTAGAAGCTGACGGCCAGGTGCAGTGCTACGGCGAGCAGTGCCGCACCCAGGCTGAACAGAATGGCCGGTTGACCGCCAATTTCCGGCATGGGCGCCAGCAGGGCCAGGGTTTGCAGGGCAACGGCCAGCACCAGCAAGGCGCTGACAAGGTTTTGCAGTTGGTGGCGTGGACCTTTGTTCCAGTAAGGGATGACGGGGGCAAGGGTCAGGTTGAGCAGGCCGAAAAAGGCCAGGTACAGTGCATCGGGGTGTTGCAGGTAAGGTGTGGCTTCGGAACCCAGGCTAGGGATGAAGGACAGCAGCAGGGCAGCTGCGCCCATTAGCAAGTGGACGATTTTCAACATTTTGATTGGCTCACGGTTAAGACAGATCACAAGGAAGAGCGGGTCGGGCACGGTTCGCTTCGAAACAATGAGAGGCGTTGGACACGTACCCGAATCAGCCTATGCGTTACGCCCGGGAAAATTAGGCGTAGCGACACACTGCCTATTTAACAGCAAAGCTCGGGCCTTCTCAAACCCGTTACGGGCGCGCGCCGCGCTGTTCGTCGGCCAGAAAAGCCCCGCGGCTGCTTGAACGCGCCAGGCAAGCGGCGTTGAATTTCCCAGGTGTCGGAACCGTCGGCTGCCTTGGCTGGTCGGTTCTGGAGGGCTGGCAATCTGTCGCAGGCCGTAGGCGGCCAGAACCACTAGAGTGGTAGGGCCGTTGTCGAATTCATCACCCTAAGGAGATCTACCCCATGGCAATTGATATCGGTATCAGTGAAGAAGACCGCAAGTCCATCGTCGACGGGCTTTCGCGCCTGCTGTCGGATACCTACGTGCTGTATCTCAAGACCCACAATTTTCACTGGAACGTCACCGGGCCGATGTTTCGGACCCTGCACCTGATGTTCGAGGAGCAATACAACGAGCTGGCCCTGGCGGTGGACCTGATTGCCGAGCGAATCCGCGCCCTTGGCTTCCCGGCCCCGGGTGCCTACTCGGTGTATGCGCGCCTGTCCTCTATCAAGGAAGAGGAAGGCGTGCCGGCTGCCGAAGACATGATCCGGCAACTGGTCGAGGGCCAGGAAGCGGTGACGCGTACGGCCCGTGGCATCTTTCCTTTATTGGACAAGGTCAGCGACGAGCCCACGGCCGACCTGCTGACCCAGCGCATGCAGGTTCACGAAAAGACCGCGTGGATGCTGCGGGCGCTGTTGGAAAACTAATAAGGCGTCGTGGCGAGGGCGCTTGCTCCCGCTGGGTGTAGGACCGCGTAATTCGTCGCCGGCCTGCTGTTGGCTTGTCCTACGCCCATGGTCATAAAGTCGTCTGGAACTGGCGATGCCGTTGAGCTTCCATAGAGCCACAGATGGGTTGTTCCAACCCAGAGGCTCGTATGGCAAAGGAGTGTCAACGGTATGATTCAAGGAAAAGAACCCGGGGAAGGGCGGCTGGGGCGTTTTCAGCCCATCAGCGTCGACCCGTTCATCCGGGGGTTCGATATGCAACTGGCCCGGCCCTTGGCCCGATCCATTCGCCTGAACGGGTTCGCCACCTGTCTGCGGCTGGAACAGGTCTATTGGGATATCCTCGGTGACATGGCCGAGCTCAACCGCTGCTCCATCAGCACGTTGCTGTCCCATGTGGACAGGGAAGTGCACCTGCGCCATGGCGGGGTGCGCAATTTCAGCGGGTTGGTGCGGGTGGTCTGCGTGGTGCACAGTTTGAAGGAAGCCGGGATGGATCATGGTGCGGCGTAGGCGCTGCCGGGGGCTGCGATCTTTTGATCTTGATCTTGCGCTTGGGACTCAAGTGTCTGGGGCAAGATCGCAGCCTCGTTGCACTCGTCAGCTCCTGCATGGTGTTCACTCGGCAATGGCTGTGCGGTCTTACGGCTGCACAGGCCGCATTTAATGGATATAATCCCGCTCTTTGCCGCAAAGCCCCGCTTTTGCGCGTGTAACCTGATCGCCGAGACAACCCCATGCCGATGTACGACTATCAATGTGCTTCCTGTGGTCATCAGATGGAAGCCATTCAAAAGATCAGCGCGGCACCGCTGGTCGACTGCCCTGCCTGCCAGGCGCCGGAACTGAAAAAGATGCTCTCCATGCCTGGTTTCCGCCTCGGCGGCACGGGCTGGTATGAAACCGACTTCAAGACCGGCGCCAAGAAAAACCTGGCCGGTGGCGACAAAGCTGATTGAGTTGAATACGCGCGAGTTCTTGCACGGGCAGGGCCTCCAACCGAATGTCGAATTACGAGAAGTGAAACCACTACCATGATGCGCAGCCATTATTGCGGCCAACTGAACGAAAGCCTGGAAGGTCAGGAAGTTACTCTTTGCGGATGGGTCCATCGTCGCCGTGACCATGGCGGGGTGATTTTCCTCGATATCCGTGATCGTGAAGGCCTGGCCCAGGTGGTGTTCGATCCGGACCGCGCTGAAACCTTCGCCACCGCCGACCGCGTGCGCAGCGAATACGTCGTCAAGATCACCGGCAAGGTGCGCCTGCGCCCGGCCGGCGCCGGCAACGCCAACATGGCGTCGGGCATGATCGAAGTGCTGGGCTACGAGCTGGAAGTGCTCAACGAGTCGGAAACCCCGCCGTTCCCACTCAACGAATACTCCGACGTGGGCGAGGAAACCCGCCTGCGCTACCGCTTCATCGACCTGCGTCGTCCGGAAATGGCCGAGAAGCTGCGCCTGCGTTCGCGCATGACCACCAGCATCCGTCGTTACCTGGACGAAAACGGCTTCCTCGACGTCGAGACGCCGATCCTGACCCGTGCCACGCCGGAAGGCGCCCGCGACTACCTGGTGCCGAGCCGTACCCACCCCGGCAGCTTCTTCGCCCTGCCGCAGTCGCCACAGCTGTTCAAGCAACTGCTGATGGTGGCCGGGTTCGATCGCTACTACCAGATCGCCAAGTGCTTCCGCGACGAAGACCTGCGTGCCGACCGTCAGCCTGAGTTCACTCAGATCGACATCGAGACCAGCTTCCTCGACGAAAAAGACATCATGGGCCTGACCGAAGGCATGATCCGCAACCTGTTCAAGGAAGTGTTGGGTCTGGAGTTCGGCGAGTTCCCGCACATGACCTTCGAAGAGGCCATGCGCCGCTACGGTTCCGACAAGCCGGACCTGCGTAACCCGCTGGAGCTGGTGGATGTGGCCGATCAGCTCAAGGACGTCGAGTTCAAGGTGTTCAGCGGCCCGGCCAACGACCCGAAATGCCGTATCGCCGCCCTGCGTGTTCCAGGCGGCGCCAGCATGCCGCGCAAGCAGATCGACGACTACACCAAGTTCGTCGGTATCTACGGTGCCAAGGGCCTGGCGTACATCAAGGTCAACGAACGCGCCGCCGGTGTCGACGGCCTGCAATCGCCCATCGTGAAAAACATTCCGGAAGCCAACCTCAATGTGATCCTCGATCGCGTGGGTGCGGTTGACGGCGACATCGTGTTCTTCGGTGCCGACAAGGCCAAGATCGTCAGCGAAGCCCTGGGCGCGCTGCGTATCAAGCTGGGCCACGACCTGAATCTGCTGACCTGCGAGTGGGCACCGATGTGGGTCGTTGACTTCCCGATGTTCGAAGAAAACGACGACGGCAGCTTCTCCGCGCTGCACCACCCGTTCACCGCGCCGAAGTGCTCGCCGCAAGAGTTGGAGGCCAACCCGGCCACCGCCCTGTCCCGCGCCTACGACATGGTCCTGAACGGTACCGAGCTGGGTGGCGGTTCGATCCGTATCCATCGCAAGGAAATGCAACAGGCGGTGTTCCGCCTGCTGGGCATCGACGAAGCCGAGCAGGAAGAGAAGTTCGGCTTCCTGCTGGACGCGCTGAAATACGGTGCGCCGCCCCACGGTGGCCTGGCCTTCGGCCTGGACCGCCTGGTGATGCTGATGACCGGCGCCCAGTCGATCCGTGAAGTGATTGCGTTCCCGAAAACCCAGAGCGCGGCCGATGTCATGACCCAGGCGCCGGGCGTGGTGGACGCCAAGGCGTTGCGCGAGTTGCACATCCGTCTGCGTGAACAGCCAAAGGCTGAGTAAGGCTGGCACCTGAGAGGGCGCATCTTCGGATGCGCCTTTTCATTGGGGTCGATATTTCTGATTGCCGGCCGCTGCCCACGCGCAGGGCGGGCAATGTTCCAAAGAGAAACGGAGCGAGTTATGGCAGGTCATTCCAAGTGGGCGAACATCAAGCACCGCAAAGAACGTCAGGATGCCAAGAGAGGCAAGATCTTCACCAAGTGGATCCGTGAGCTGACGGTCGCGGCCCGCCAGGGCGGCGGCGATCCGGGCTCCAACCCGCGCCTGCGCCTGGCCCTGGACAAGGCCTTGGGTGCCAACATGAGCCGCGACATCATCGACCGGGCCATCGCCCGTGGCGCGGGTGCGACCGAGGCCGACAACGTCGAGGAACTGACCTACGAAGGGTATGGCCCGGGCGGCGTGGCCGTGATGGTCGAATGCATGACCGACAACCGCAACCGTACCGCTGCCGCCGTGCGTCACGCGTTCAGCAAGTGCGGTGGCAACCTGGGCACCGACGGCTCGGTGGCCTATCTGTTCGAGCGCAAGGGGCAAATCAGTTTCGCCCCGGGCCTCGATGAAGATGCCCTGACGGAAGCGGCCCTGGAGGCCGACGCCGATGACGTGGTCAGCCATGAAGACGGTTCGTTCGACGTGTTCACCTCGTTCGCCAGCTTCTATGCCGTGCGCAATGCCCTGGAGGCGGCCGGCTTCAAGCCCGCCGACGCGGAAATCGTCATGCAGCCGACCACCAGTGCCGAACTGGACCTGGAAGGCGCCGAGAAGGTGCTCAAGCTGATCGACATGCTGGAAGACCTGGATGACGTGCAGAACGTTTATTCCAACGCCGATATTCCGGAGTCGGTGGCTGAACAACTGGGCTGATGACGTCCACTTAACTGCACGAATGCCAATGTGGGAGCGAGCTTGCTCGCGATAGCGATACTTCAGTCAACACTGTGCTTGCTGACCCGACGCCATCGCGAGCAAGCTCGCTCCCACAGGTCTGGTCAAATCCTCTTCAAACCGCAGGCGTTATGACTTTAATCCTTGGTATCGACCCTGGTTCGCGCATCACCGGCTACGGTGTGGTTCGCGATACCGGGCGCGGCTGCGTGTACGTCGCCTCCGGTTGCATCCGCACCGGTGCGGGTGAGTTGCACGAGCGCTTGCAGATCGTTTATCGCGGCGTGCGCGAAGTCATCCAGACCTACGGCCCGGTGACCATGGGCATTGAACGGGTCTTCATGGCGCGCAACGCCGATTCGGCCCTGAAGCTGGGGCAGGCCCGGGGCGCGGCCATTGTGGCTGGTGCCGAGGAAAACCTGGAGATCGCCGAGTACACCGCGACCCAGGTCAAGCAGGCGGTCGTCGGCACAGGGGCGGCGAACAAGGAGCAGGTGCAAATGATGGTGATGCACCTGTTGAAACTGGTCAGCAAGCCGCAAATCGACGCCTCCGACGCCCTGGCCATCGCCATTTGCCATGCCCATACCCGTTCCAGCCTGTTGCCTCATGGCCTGGGGACTGCACGCAGTCGTGGCGGGCGCCTGCGTCTCTGATAGCATCAGCGCAATCTTCGTGAGCCCGAGCATCTTGCGCCTGTGTCGTCGGCCTTCCTGCCCGGGCTGTTATTCGCCAGCCCGCGGGCTGGCCAACACCCAAGGACCTGAAACGTGATTGGACGCTTGCGCGGCACCCTGGCTGAAAAACAGCCGCCGCACCTGATTCTGGATGTAAATGGCCTGGGTTATGAGCTGGAAGTGCCCATGACCACGCTGTATCGCTTGCCGTCGGTCGGCGAGCCGCTGACCCTGCACACCCATTTGGTTGTGCGCGAGGATGCGCAGTTACTCTATGGTTTCGTCGGCAAGCGCGAGCGGGATTTCTTCCGCGAGTTGATCCGTCTCAATGGCGTCGGCCCGAAACTGGCCCTGGCCTTGATGTCGAGCCTGGAAGTCGACGAACTGGTGCGCTGCGTGCAGTCCCAGGATACCTCGGCGCTGACCAAGGTGCCGGGGGTGGGCAAGAAAACCGCCGAGCGCCTGCTGGTCGAACTCAAGGACCGCTTCAAGGCCTGGGAGGCGGTGCCGGCGATGTTCGCCCTGGTGCCGAACCAGCCGGACGCGCCGGTGCCGGCGGTCAGCGCCGAAAACGATGCGGTCACCGCGTTGATCTCCCTGGGCTACAAGCCGCAGGAGGCCAGCAAGGCGATTTCCGCCATCAAGGAAAAAGGCCTGAGCACCGAAGACATGATTCGCCGTGCCCTGAAGGGAATGATTTAAGTGATTGAAGCTGACCGTCTGATCGCCGCCACGGGCGCACCCCGTGACCGCGAGGAAATCCAGGACCGCGCGATTCGTCCTGTCAGCCTGGCCGACTACATCGGCCAACCGACCGTGCGCGAGCAGATGGAGCTGTTCATCCAGGCGGCCCGTGGGCGCAGCGAGTCTTTGGACCACACCTTGATCTTCGGCCCGCCGGGCCTGGGCAAGACCACCCTGGCCAACATCATTGCCCAGGAAATGGGCGTCTCGATCAAGAGCACGTCGGGGCCGGTGCTTGAACGGCCGGGCGACCTGGCGGCGTTGCTGACTAACCTTGAGCCCCATGACGTACTCTTCATCGACGAAATCCATCGGTTGTCGCCGATCGTCGAGGAAGTGCTGTACCCGGCCATGGAAGATTTCCAGCTCGACATCATGATTGGCGAAGGGCCGGCGGCGCGCTCCATCAAGCTGGACCTGCCGCCCTTCACCCTGGTGGGCGCCACCACCCGCGCCGGCATGCTGACCAACCCGTTGCGGGACCGTTTCGGTATCGTCCAGCGCCTGGAGTTCTACAACAACGCCGACCTGGCGACGATTGTCAGCCGCTCGGCGGGCATTCTCGGCTTGCCACTGGACCCGGACGGTGCTTATGAGATCGCCCGGCGTGCCCGGGGGACGCCGCGGATCGCCAACCGCTTGCTGCGCCGGGTCCGGGATTTTGCCGAAGTCCGGGCCAAGGGCCACATCACCAAGCCGATTGCCGACCTGGCGCTGAACCTGCTGGACATCGACGAGCGTGGTTTCGACCACCAGGACCGGCGCCTGCTGTTGACCATGATCGAGAAGTTCGACGGTGGCCCGGTGGGCGTGGACAGCCTGGCGGCGGCCATCAGCGAAGAGCGCCACACCATTGAAGATGTGCTGGAACCGTACCTGATCCAGCAGGGCTATATCATGCGCACGCCTCGCGGGCGCGTGGTGACCCGCCATGCTTACCTGCACTTTGGCTTAAACATCCCGACACGAATGGGCGAGATGCCGGTGGTAGACGAATTCCTCGATGCCGTGGACGATTGAACGAGCTCTGTACGCCGACTTTTTTCCGGTTCGTGCTGTCCCAGACGAAGCCCGGAGCGTCAATGCGTTCGAGAATGAAAAAACAGTTGCCTGGCCGATTGGCAACCTGAGGAGTAAGCACTAGAGTATGCGCGCGCAAAACGGGCTGGAGTCGTTCGCACATCGCTGTCGCGTTTATTACGAGGACACCGATGCCGGCGGCATCGTCTACTACGTCAATTACCTCAAGTTTATGGAACGGGCTCGAACCGAACGGCTGCGGGAACTGGGTTTTGCCCAATCCGCGCTGGCAGGGGAGGACCTGTTATTCGTCGTGCATTCCAGCGAAGCGCGTTACCACGCGCCGGCGCGACTGGACGACGAACTGGTGGTAAGTGCCGATGTCATCGAATTGAACCGTGTCAGCCTGCGCTTCAAGCAGCAGGTCAGGCGGGCTACGGATAACGTGCTGCTCTGCGAAGGGCAGTTTTTGGTGGCCTGTGTGCGCACCCATAGTTTGAAACCCCGGGCCATTCCCGAAGCTCTACGTGCGGCCTTTGCCGGCGTGAGCGGCGCGGGTACACACTCAGAGCAGGAGATAAAGCGTGGAAGCTAACGTCGTCGACCATTCCTCCATGTGGAGCCTGGTCAGCAATGCCAGCGTCGTGGTGCAACTGGTAATGCTGACCCTGGTAGCCGCATCGGTGACCTCATGGATCATGATCTTTCAGCGCAGCAACATGCTGCGCGCCGGTCGTCGTGCCCTGGAGAGCTTCGAAGAGCGCTTCTGGTCCGGCATCGACCTGTCCAAGCTCTATCGCCAGGCCGGCAGCAACCCGGACCCGGACTCGGGCGTCGAGCAGATCTTCCGTGCCGGCTTCAAGGAGTTCTCTCGCCTGCGCCAGCAGCCGGGCGTCGACCCTGAGGCGGTGATGGAAGGTGTGGCCCGTGCCATGCGCGTCGCCATTTCCCGCGAGGAAGAAAAGCTCGAACAGGGCCTGTCGTTCCTGGCCACCGTTGGTTCGGTCAGCCCGTACATCGGTCTGTTCGGTACCGTGTGGGGGATCATGAACTCCTTCCGTGGCCTGGCTTCCGCCCAGCAAGCGACCCTCGCCACCGTGGCCCCGGGCATCGCCGAGGCACTGATCGCCACCGCCATCGGTCTGTTCGCGGCCATTCCGGCCGTGATCGCCTACAACCGCTTCGCTGCCCGCAGCGAAATGCTGACTGGCCGTTACTACACCTTCGCCGATGAATTCCAGGCGATCCTGCACCGTAAAGTGCACACCAGCGAAGAATAAGCAGGTATTTCCCAATGGCTTTAATCGCTCGAGCCCGAAAAAAGCGCAAGCCGGTCGCCGAGATGAACGTGGTGCCCTACATCGACGTGATGTTGGTGCTGCTGGTCATCTTCATGGTGACCGCGCCCATGCTCAATCAGGGCGTGAAGGTCGATCTGCCCAAGGTTTCCAGCGAAGCCTTGCCGCAGGACAACAACACCCAGGTACTGACCATTTCGATCAAGGCTGACAAGACCTACTACTGGAACCTTGGCAGTGAAGTGGACACCGAGAAACAGCAGGACCGGGCCATGACCTTGCCGCAGATGACCGATGCGGTGACCAAGATCATTCGTGTCGGCAACGATGCCGGCAAGCGCACGCAAGTCTTCATTCGCGGCGACAAGACCGTCGACTACGGTGCCGTGATGGGCGCCATGGGCGGCCTGCAGAAAGCCGGGGTCGGTAATGTTGGCTTGATCACCGAGGCCCCCTGATGCAGCAACAGCGAGAGCCGTCCGCCTCGGAAAGCTACTTCTGGCCCAGTGTCCTGGCCATCGGCCTGCATGTGCTGGTGTTCGGCATGCTGTTCGTCAGTTTTGCCATGACCCCGGAGTTGCCGCCGGCCAAGCCGATCGTGCAGGCGACGTTGTACCAGCTCAAGTCGAAAAGCCAGGCTACGACCCAGACGAACCAGAAGCTTGCCGGTGAGGCGAAGAAATCCGCCGCGCGCCAGACTGAAGTCGAGCAGATGGAACAGAAGAAGGTCGAGCAGGAAGCGATAAAGGCCGCGGAACAAAAGAAAGAGGAAGCGGCTCAAAAAGCCGAGGAAGCCAAGAAGGCCGATGAGGCGAAGAAAGCGGACGAGGCGAAAAAGGCTGACGAAGCCAAGAAAGCCGACGAAGCGAAGAAAACCGCCGAGGCCAAAAAGGCAGAAGAGAAACAATTGGCTGATATAGCCAAGAAGAAAGCCGAAGAAGAAGCCAAGAAAGCCGCTGAAGAAGAGGCCAAGAAAGCGGCCGCTGAAGAAGCGAAGAAAAAGATCGTCGAGGACGCCAAGAAGAAAGCGGCCGAAGACGCCAAGAAAAAAGCTGAAGCTGAAGAGGCGAAAAAGAAAGTCGCCGAAGACGCGAAGAAGAAAGCCGCCGCCGACGCCGCCAAGAAAAAGGCCCAGGACGCAGCGCGTAAGTCCGCCGAAGACAAGAAGGCCCAGGCCTTGGCAGATTTGCTTTCCGACACGCCGGAGCGCCAGCAGGCCTTGGCCGATGAGCAGGGTGATGAAGTTGCCGGTAGCTACGATGATCTGATTCGGGCCCGAGCGGCAGAAGGCTGGGCTCGTCCACCTTCGGCGCGCAAAGGCATGACGGTAGTATTGCAAATCGGCATGTTGCCCGACGGTACGGTTACCTCGGTCAGCGTCGCCAAGTCCAGTGGTGATGGCCCGTTCGACGCTTCGGCGGTCGCAGCGGTCAAGAACATTGGGCGTTTGACGGAAATGCAAGGAATGAAACCGAGCGACTTTGCTCCCTATCGTTCATTCAAGATGACATTCACACCTGAGGATCTAGCCTTGTGAGAAACCTTCTTCGAGGAATGCTTGTCGTTATCTGCTGCCTGGCAGGGATAGCGGTAGCAGAGGAAAAGAACATTCTGGTCACCAGCGGCAGCGACCGGGCCACCCCGATCGCCGTCGTACCGTTCGGCTGGCAGGGCGGTAACGTCCTGCCGGACGACATGGCGGAAATCATCGGCAACGACCTGCGCAACTCGGGTTACTACGCGCCGATTCCGAAACAGAACATGATCAGCCTGCCAACCCAGGCCAGCGAAGTCATCTACCGTGACTGGAAGGCCCTGGGCGCCCAGTACATCATGGTTGGCAGCATCGTTCCGGCCGGCGGTCGCCTGCAGGTGCAGTACGCTCTGTTCAATGTCGCCACCGAGCAGCAAGTGCTGACCGGCAGCGTGTCGGGCGGCGTCGATCAACTGCGCGACATGTCGCACTACATCGCCGACCAGTCGTTCGAGAAGCTCACCGGCATCAAGGGCGCGTTCTCCACTCGCATGCTCTACGTGACGGCCGAGCGTTTCTCCGAGAACAACACCCGCTACACCCTGCAGCGTTCCGACTATGACGGTGCGCGTGCGGTGACCCTGCTGCAATCGCGCGAGCCGATCCTGTCGCCGCGCTTCGCCCCCGATGGCAAGCGCATCGCCTATGTCTCGTTCGAGCAGAAGCGTCCGCGTATTTTCGTGCAGCACATCGACACCGGTCGTCGTGAGCAGATCACCAACTTCGAAGGCCTGAACGGCGCACCAGCCTGGTCGCCGGACGGTTCGCGCCTGGCGTTCGTGCTGTCCAAGGACGGTAACCCGGACATCTATGTGATGAACCTGGCTTCGCGCTCGATCTCCCGCGTCACCAACGGCCCGGGCATCAACACCGAACCGTTCTGGGGCAAGGATGGCTCGACCATCTACTTCACCTCCGACCGTGGCGGCAAGCCTCAGATCTACAAGACCAGCGCCGGTGGCGGTGGTGCCGAGCGCGTGACTTTCGTCGGTAACTACAACGCCAACCCTAAACTGTCGGCGGACGAAAAGACCCTGGTGATGATCCATCGCCAGGACGGTTTCACCAATTTCAAGGTGGCGGCCCAGGATTTGCAGCGCGGAAGTGTAAAAATCCTCACTGATAGCACTCTGGACGAGTCACCCACTGTTGCGCCCAACGGCACCATGGTAATCTACGCCACCCGCCAGCAGGGCCGGGGAGTCTTGATGCTCGTGTCCATTAATGGACGCGTGAGGCTCCCGCTTCCTACCGCACAAGGCGAAGTCAGAGAACCGTCCTGGTCCCCTTACCTGAACTGACGCGGCGCAATACGTTTTACTTAACACACTGGGGTTCATTAGGAGTTTCACGATGGAAATGCTGAAGTTTGGTAAATTTGCTGCGCTGGCTCTGGCCATGGCTGTAGCTGTAGGTTGCTCGTCCAAAGGCGGCGACAATGCCGGTGAAGGCGCTGTTGATCCAAACGCTGGTTACGGCGCTAACACTGGTGCCGTTGACGGCTCCCTGAGCGAAGAAGCTGCTCTGCGCGCAATCACCACCTTCTACTTCGAATACGACAGCTCGGACCTGAAGCCAGAAGCCATGCGCGCTCTGGACGTTCACGCCAAGGACCTGAAAGCGAACGGCGCTCGCGTTGTTCTGGAAGGCAACACCGACGAACGTGGTACTCGTGAGTACAACATGGCACTGGGCGAGCGTCGTGCGAAAGCCGTTCAGCGCTACCTGGTACTGCAAGGTGTTTCCCCAGCTCAGCTGGAACTGGTTTCCTACGGCGAAGAGCGTCCAGTTGCCACCGGCAACGACGAGCAGTCCTGGGCTCAAAACCGTCGCGTCGAACTGCGTAAGTAATTCGTCATGCGAACGTGCCGTCGTGCTGTAACTGTTCTGGCTCTCAGCCTCGCGCCGCTTGCGGCGTGGGCTGCGGTTCCTGTGGTCGATAACGATGCCGGCTATAACAATAGCGGGAGCAGTTATCCGCCTGCAGGTTACGGTACGAACGGCGCCTATGCCGGGGGAGGGGTTTCGGCCCCTGTCTCGGCACAGGGCCAGCTGTTCAACCAACTGCAGCAAATGCAGGATCAGATCTCGCGCCAACAGGGTGTGATCGAAGAACTGCAAAATGATATTTCGCGCATGAAGCAGGAAAACCTGGAGCGATACCAGGATCTTGATCGGCGCATAGGATCCGGCGTTGCACCTGCCGCGACTCCTGAGAATTCTCCAGCCGGTGGCGACTTGAATGCCCCCGGTGCAGCCGCAGGCGCGGGGGCAGCGGCTCCAGCAGCGCCTGCCGCCGGCGGCGAGCCGGCTGATCCGGCGAAGGAAAAGCTCTACTACGATGCTGCCTTCGACCTGATCAAGGCCAAGGATTTCGACAAGGCCAGCCAGGCCTTTGCCGCTTTCCTGCGCAAATACCCGAACAGCCAGTACGCGGGCAATGCCCAATACTGGCTGGGCGAAGTGAACCTGGCCAAGGGCGACCTGCAAGGTGCCGGCCAGGCGTTCGCCAAGGTTTCGCAACTGTATCCCAAGCACGCCAAGGTGCCGGATTCGCTGTACAAGCTGGCTGACGTGGAGCGCCGTCTCGGTCACGCCGACAAGGTGAAAGGCATTCTGCAGCAGGTGGTGGCCCAATATCCGGGTACATCCGCGGCTCAGTTGGCCCAGCGTGATCTGCAACGCATGTAAGCCGGTTTGACCTGTTTTGAAGAAACCCGCGCCTGTCGCGGGTTTTTTCGTTAGAATTCACGCCCTTTTTATGAAACACGCTTTTTGGGATCTGCGCGTTGGCGGGGTTCCTTGAAGTGCCTGACGGAGGCGGACAGCCTGTTTAGCTGTTACGCCCGTGGCGACTATGCAAGACACATTGAGAATCACCGAAGTTTTTTACTCGTTGCAGGGTGAAACGCGAACGGCTGGGCTGCCCACGGTATTCGTGCGCCTCACCGGTTGTCCGTTGCGTTGCCAATACTGTGACAGCGCCTACGCCTTCAGTGGCGGCACCGTGCGAACCCTCGACGATATCCTGGAGCAAGTGGCCAGTTATCGTCCGCGTTATGTCTGTGTCACGGGCGGCGAGCCCTTGGCGCAACCCAACGCCATCCCCTTGCTCAAGCAGTTGTGTGATGCCGGTTACGAGGTTTCGCTGGAAACCAGCGGCGCCCTGGATATCTCGGCCGTCGACCCGCGCGTCAGCCGCGTCGTGGACCTGAAAACCCCAGGCTCCAAGGAAGCGCACCGCAACCGCTATGAGAATATCGAACTGCTGACGCCCAACGATCAGGTCAAGTTCGTGATCTGTTCTCGGGAGGATTACGACTGGGCCGTGTCCAAGTTGATCCAGTACGGGCTCGAACAGCGGGCCGGCGAAGTGTTGTTGTCGCCGAGTCATCACGATTTGAGCGCGCGGGATCTGGCGGATTGGGTGGTGGCGGATAACTTGCCGGTGCGCCTGCAACTGCAGCTGCATAAATATCTTTGGAACGACGAGCCGGGGCGCTGAGATGACTGAACATTCGAACATGACTGAAAAACGTGCGGTCATCCTGTTGTCCGGGGGCCTGGATTCGGCCACGGTCGTGGCCATGGCCCGTGCCGAAGGCTACCGCTGCTACACCATGAGTTTCGACTATGGCCAGCGCCACCGCGCAGAGTTGCACGCCGCGGAACGGGTTGCCCGGGACTTGGGCGTGGTGGAACACAAGGTGATCGGCCTGAGCCTCAACGGCATCGGTGGCTCGGCCCTGACCGACAGTTCCATCGACGTGCCCGAGGCGCCCAGCGAGGGCATTCCGGTGACCTATGTGCCTGCGCGTAACACGGTGTTCCTGTCCCTGGCGTTGGGGTGGGCCGAAGTGCTGGGCGCCCGTGACATTTTCATTGGCGTCAATGCCGTGGATTATTCCGGCTACCCGGATTGCCGCCCGGAGTTCGTCGAAGCGTTCGAGCGCATGGCCAACCTGGCGACCAAGGCCGGCGTGGAAGGGCAGGGTTTTCGCATCCAGGCGCCGCTGCAGAATCTCAGCAAGGCCGACATCGTCAAGGCGGGCGTGAAGCTTGGCGTGGACTACGGGCTCACCGTTTCCTGCTATCAGGCCGACGATCAGGGTCGCGCTTGCGGCAAATGCGACAGTTGCCGCCTGCGTGCGGAAGGCTTCGCCGCAGCGGGTGTGAGCGATCCAACCCGTTATTTTTGATTTATTTCAAATTAAGTGTTGAATAGTCCTTAGAAATCAGTATTATACGCGCCACCACACAGCGGGTCGTTAGCTCAGTTGGTAGAGCAGTTGGCTTTTAACCAATTGGTCGTAGGTTCGAATCCCACACGACCCACCATTTTTAGCTGTTTTAAAAGTCTGGAAGGCCCACGAAAGTGAGGATTTCCGGATTTTTTTTGCCCGATGAAAAGTCAGAACCTGAACCGCTCGACGATTCGAGCGGTTCTCGGCGGATTAAAGCAGGCCGTCCTCGGCACAAACCTTGATGATCTGTTCGCGAAACCAGCTGTTGGCGCTGTCCTGGCTCGGTTTTTCGCTCCACATCATGTTCAGCGTGAAGTTCGGCAGACCTGCCGGCGGGCGACGATGGCTGAACGTGTTCTCGTCGCAGGTCAGCGCTTGAATGCGTCGAGGCAGGGTCAGGATGAAGTCGGTGCCGGCGATCATGTTCAATGCCGCTACGTAGCTGTTGGCTCGAGCGACAATCTGGCGGTTATAGCCTTGCCGGGCGAGCCATCCATCGATCATGTTGGTGTCGGATGTCCAAGGTGTCGGAAAAACATGCTGGCAGGCGACGAACGTTTCCAGGCTGAACGCCTCTTCCGGCAATGTGAAGTTCTTATCGACCACACAAACCAGTTCATCTTCCAGTAGTACTTGCGAGCGCAGTCCCTTGACGCCGCGATGGAAGTTCGGGCCGAAACAAATAACCAGATCGAAGCGCCCCTCCATCAACTCATCGGCCGGAATATCCCTGTGGAACTTGGTGATATTAATGATGACCGGGAAGCGGCTGCCAATAAAGCGCTTGACCAGTTTGGGCAGAATGAGGAGTTCAAAGTATTCCGGTGCGCAGACATTGAAGGTTATCTCTTTCTGGGTCGGATCGAATGCCGGAATACCAGAGTGACATGTATTTATTATCTTGAGGATACTAAGTATGTGAGGGTACATGGCTGTGGCTTTGCTTGTCGGCAACATGCCACTACGGGTATTAACAAAAAGTTCATCTTCGAAGCTCGTACGTAGCTTCTTCAGGCAATAGCTTACGGTTGACTGGCTGACACACAGGGCTTCGGACACCTCGGTGACGCTGCTCTGCTCGTACACCGCGACAAACACCATCAAGTCCTGCATATCCAGCTTTCTAAGCATATTACTATTGAGCATAAGATCCTTCTTTGGCGCATTCCGTTGGCTAGCATCCCCGGCTTTTATGACAGGAACGTTTATTTATATATTAGCGGAAGCAATTTATTTTTTAAATGGCCTGTAGGAAATTTCCCCAATATGCTCGCCTCGCTTTTTGTAGAAATCCTGTACATGGACGGAGGAGGACGATATGCAAATACGTGTCGCAGAAACTAAGACGCCTTTATGGGTGCAAGCCACAGAAGTTGTAAGGGATAAATTTCGCAGTTCTTATTCGGCCTCGGTTGAACCGAATCCGCAGTACTTTGCGGTTACTCAGGATCCGGCGGATCGTATTCTTGCCTGCGCCGGTATTACTTTTGCCGATCACCGGATACTGTTTTCCGAGCAATACCTGACGCAACCCATCGACGAGATTTTGTCTCAGCGTTTCGAGAAAACCATCGAGCGCTCGAACATTGTCGAAATCGGCAACCTGGTCTCCCATCACCTGACGGCCGGAATGATTCTGGTCAATATGATTCCGTTGTTGGCCTGGTGCATGGGCGGGCATTACCTGTTGTGCACCGTGACACCTCGCGTACGGCAAATGATGGAAAGTTGCCAGATCGATTTCGAGCCCCTGCTGACCGCAGACCCAACGCGCCTGGCCGACGACGGCGGCAAGAATTGGGGAAGCTATTACGCCAAGTTGCCCGTCACCGGTTTCATCCGGGTCGACCCGCAACGTTCACGTTTCGCCGCCATGACGCTCAATACTTCATTCACTCAACTGCCCGGCGATGTCATGGCGAGGGCGCAGCCATGAGCGGCGGGTTTATCACTCAGCTACAACAGGCGTTGCAAGACAATCGCCAGGCCATCTGTGCGGTGGACTGGTTGGAATCAGGCAAGGAATCGGTGACGCTGACCTACGGCGAGCTGGAGCACCGGGCCCTGAACCTGGCAGCCGAACTGCAGCGACGCTTCCCTGAGCCGGCCTATGGCGATCGCGTGGTGTTAGGGATCGCGACGCGCAACAGCAGCGATTGGCTGGTCGCCGACCTGGCCTGTCTGTTCGCCGGGATCACCGCGCTGCCGCTGCCGCTGGCGTTCAGCCAATCCCAGGCCGAACACCTGGCATCACGTTGCGATGGATTTCTGGTGGATGCGGCAGGGCAGCGAACGCTGGCGCAGCGCTGGAAGCTGAATTTTGCCGACAGTCGCCTGCGCCGCCTCAACGAGCCGGTGATCGAACAGCCTTTGCTGCGGATGCCGGACGGCGAGGGTGACTGGATCTGCAAGATCATTCACACCTCGGGCACCACCAGTCGGCCAAAGGGTGTGCGCCTGAGCAGCCAGGCGGTTGGCACGGTGCTCGCCTCGCTGCGCCAGAGCATGCCGGTCGGTGCTCATCGCCGTTACCTGTCGCTGGTGCCCCTGAGTCTGTTGCTTGAGCAAGTCACCGCCGCATACCTGCCACTGCTGGCGGGCGGTACCGTGCATTTCCTGCCGCCGGACGAACCGTTGCTCGGCGAGCCAGGGGCGTCGGCACAGCGGCTGGTCGACTGGATCCTGCGAGTCCAGCCAACGGCCCTGACGGTGCCGCCGGTCATGATCAACCGTTTCCTGGAGCAATTGAACGAAGGGGGCGAGCAGGGCGAGCGGTTGGCGCGTTACCTGCAATCGGGCGCGCATATCACCTGCGGCGGCGCGGCGGTGAGTATCGATGCCCTGCGCGGCCTGGCTGAGCAAGGCATCGAGGTGTATCAGGGCTACGGGCTTTCGGAGAACGCGTCGGTGGTCAGTGTGAACACCTTCGAACAGCAGCGTCTCGGCAGCGTTGGCAAGCCGTTGCCCCATGTCCAGGTGCGCATCGGCGCCGACCAGACCATCGAGGTCAAGAGCAGCTCGCTGTTCAGCGGTTACTCAGGCACGGACCCGAGTGCCTGCTCCATGTCGGACGACGGCTGGATGGACACCGGTGACCTGGGCGCGCTGGATGCCGATGGCTACCTCTATGTGCACGGGCGCAAGAAGAATGTGATCTGCCTGCCCAATGGCCGCAACGTCAGCCCCGAGCAGGTTGAACTGGAGTATCGCAAATACCCCGGCGTGAGCGACGCAGCGGTGTTCTTCGATGAGCAGCACGGTCTGGTGGCGTTGCTGTGCGTCGAGTCGACACCGGCGCGCGATGAACTGCTCGCCTGGTCGGCGGGGCGCTTTTCCGACATCGAGCGCCCGAACCGGCTCTGGTTGTTGACCCAGGACGATCCGTTGCTCGAGCAACTCTACACCGTTACGGGACGGCCGAAACGCGCCGATATCGCTACGACTTTTTCCACGCTGCAAAGGAATGCATCCAATGAGCACACCTGCCTTTCACTTTGAGAACCCGGACGTCTCCATCGTTGAGTCGCGCCACTTCGCCAGCCTGGGCAAGGCTGAGTTGTATGAGCTGCTGGGGCATTACGGTGTCGTACTGTTTCGCAACTGTATTCACAACGCCGAGGATTTCAGTGCCTACGTGAAGCAAAACAGTTCGCGGTTGAGCCTGGACCCAGCCCGGGTCATGGTCGGTGGCGCGGCGCAATTGGTGGACGCCGGGCGCCAGGCGGTTGGCCTGCACTGCGAAAATGGCAACTCGCCGTTCTGGCCGGACATGACCTGGTTCTATTGCCAGGAAGCGCCGCGCAAGGGCTCGCAAACCACCCTGTGTGACGGCGAACGGGTGCTGGAGAAACTGTCACCGGGCTGCCGCACGTTCTTTGAAGAAAACCCGATTCGCTACAGCCGCACCGTGGCGGGGGAGAAATGGCGCCGGCTGGTCTGTCATTACTCGCCGACGTTGTCGGATCCGGCGGCCGTCGCGATCGAGGATCTGTTGCAGATCATCGGTGACGACCCGCAAACCCTGATTTCCTTCAACCCGGCCGATGACTCGATCCATTACGCCTTCAGCACGTCGGCGATCCTGACGTCCCCCTTCAGCCGGCGTCCGGCCTTTGCCAACAGCATTCTGGGGCCTTCCTTCAATTACGAGGCGCCGGTCATCGACACGGTGGCCGGGCAGCCGATCCCTGCCGGGTTCCTGGCTGAAATCGCTGAGGTTTCCGCCCAATACACCTACCCGGTTGGCTGGCGTGACCACGACATGGTGATGATCGATAACCGTCGGGTCATGCACGGTCGGGAAACCATCGTCGACGAGCGTCGGCGCATTTTCAACGCCTTGAGCTATCGCTGAGAGCATTCATGAAAAACAACAAACAGATTATCGGCGGGCAGTACGAGACCTACCTCGACGGCGAGGGGCGGCAGATCATTGACCTGACCGGCGGGTTTGGCTTCCAGGTGCCGCCCGTGATCGAGGCGGTCACCCGCCAGGCAGAGATCATGGGCCTGTCCAATCGGGTGCTGATGTCCGAACCGCTGATTGCCTTGTGCCGACGCCTGGCCGAGCTGCTGCCCGCCCCGCTGGCCAGCTCCTATGTGTGCAGCTCCGGCGACGAAGCGTTCGAGGGCGCCCTGAAGTTGTGCAAAGGGCTCAAGCCCAAGGGCAACACCATCGTGTTCATCCAGGGCGGCGACTACGGCTCGCTGACGTACGGGCGCTGCCTCAATGCCGCGCAAGGTGACCTGGGTGTCCAGGCGTTCCTGGGGTTCAAGCGAGTGGCGATCCGTCACCTGGCTGACCTGGACACGGTGGACTGGAATGATTGTTTCGCGGTGTGCCACAGCAATACCCGCACGGATGCAAACGGCCGGTTGCAGTTGATCGATGCCGATTTGATCGAGCAATTGCATGCTCGCGCGGCAAAGGCGTCGGCCCCGGTCATCGCGGTCGATACCCACAGTTGCCTTGGCAGCCTGGGTTCGCTGTTCGGCTTCCAGCGTTATCGTCCGATTCCGGACATCGTTGTACTCGGCGGGCCCCTGGGCGGCAGTGCGATTCCCATCGGCACCTACACCTGCAGCGAACAGATGGCCTGGCAGGTCTATGGGCGCAGCAGCCCGGCCAAACACGGCAGCACCACTGCCGGTAATCCCATGGCCTGCGTGGCAGCCCTGGCCGCGCTGGATTACGTGCAGGCCCACGACTCGCCCCGGCATTGCCAGGAAAACGGCCAGTACCTGGCACAAGCCCTGGCGTCACTGGGGGCTGTGGCCGTCGGCGCCTGGGTCAGCTTGCCGCTGGCCGACGACCTGCAACCGGCCGTGCTGTGCGAGGCGCTTTATCAGCGGGGGGTCTATGTCAGTACGCCCCGTGGCCGCGAAGTGATTTTGCGCAGCCCGATCACTGCACGCCCCGAACAGATTCAACGTGCCGCACTCATCATCAAGGAGACGTTAAGCCATGTCCTTACTCAGGCCGCATGAACAATTGCTGGACGATTGCCAGCGCCACTGGAGTGCGTCGGCGGCCAAGCTGTATCGCCTTGGCAAGACCACTGTCGAACAGCGGACCGATGGCATCCACGTCACCGACCACACCGGCAAGCGCTTCATCGACTGCGCGTGCAGCTACGGGGTGTTTATCGTCGGGCATCGCAACCCGATGGTGCGTGAGCGGGTGCAGGCGCAACTGAATCAACTGGCCTGGGTGCCGGAAGGCCGGCGCCATCCGCTGCAGGACACCTTGTCCGAGCGACTGTGCCAGTTGGTGCCGGGGGAGTGGGGCGACGTGCAATTCATGGTCTCGGGCGCCGAGGCCGTCGAGCAGAGCCTGCGCTATGTGCTGCGGATCCAGCCTAAACGGCGTGGCATCGTGGTGATGAGCGGCTCCTACCATGGCAAGACCCTGGCGGCGATGAGCATCCTGGGCCAGCAGCAGAACCATGGCAGCTATGGTATCGATCCTCCCGAAGTGACCTGCGTGCCCTACGGTGATTTCGCCGCGTTGCAGAAGGCCGTGGGCGAAGGCGTGTGTGCGGTGTACGTCGAGCCGATTCTGGGCGGGGCTCATTTGCAGGTGCCGCCGGTGGGTTACATGGCCAACATCCGGGCCCTGTGCGACGCCACCGGCACCCTGTTGGTGGCCGACGAAATCCAGACCGGTTTCGGTCGCTGCGGCAAATGGTTCGCCGTGCAATACGATGACGTGGTACCCGACATCATGATCCTCTCCAAGGGCTTGACCGGCGGCTACACCTCGTTTGCCTGTGCCATGTACAGCCAGCGCCTGGCCACCCAGTACCCGCTCAGTGATATCGAGCCGGACACGCGCACCAACGGCGGACATCCGGTCGCATGCGCGTCGGCGCTCGCAGCCATCGATTACATCGAGCAAAACAACCTGGTGGAGCTGTCCCGGATCAACGGCGGCGTGTTGCGCCACGGCCTGCAACGGTTGGCCCTGCGCTATCCGCACATTGTCGAAGACGTGCCGGGCGTCGGCTTGATGACAGGCCTGCGCCTGCGTGGCTCGGTCTATGAAGCCTTGATGAGCATGGAGTTGGGCAAGCGTGGCGTGCATGCCGGGCATTCGATGAACGAGAAGGCCGAACGCCCGGTGCTGCGCTTCTATCCGCCGTTGAATATCGAACCCGAAGCGTTGCGGCATGTGCTGGCGATGATCGAAGAGGCCCTGGAGGCCATCGACCAACGTCCGGCCCTGGCGGTGAAAGCGTTTTCCCTGGTGGTGCGCAATATGTATCAGTTGCCCAACAAGTGGTTGCGCAGCAAGGAGGCGTCGTGAGTATGTTCAACCCCGACACGCTGACGTTGCGGGAAATGGCCGGCCTGCTGCGCCGTGGCGTGCTGACCAGCGTGACGTTGCTGGAGTTCTACTTGCAGCGCATCGCTGAGCGTAACCGGCAGATCAATGCATTGATCCAACTGGCGCCGGTCGAGGACCTGCGGCGCCAGGCCCGTGAGGCGGACGAGATGGCGCGCATCGGCCAGATCAGCGGTCCGCTGCATGGCATTCCCATCACTGTCAAAGACGTCCTCCATGTTCGCGGATTCAAGATGTCCCGCGGCGTGGGGGAGCTGATGGGGGATCTCAGCCAGGAGGACGCGACGGCTGTCGCCCGACTTCGGCAGGCCGGCGCGATCATTCTGGGCATCAGCAATGTGCCGGAACTGTGCATGGCCTTCGAGACCGAGAACCTGATCTACGGGCGCACCCTCAACCCCCACGATCTGCTCCGCTCGGCGGGCGGCAGCAGTGGCGGTGAAGCGGCCGCCATCGCCGCCGGGTGTTCACCCGCGGGGCTGGCGTCCGATGCCTGCGGCAGTGTGCGGATCCCGGCGCACTTCAATGGCATCTGCGGCCTGAAACTGACCCAGGGACGGGTGCCGTTGACCGGCCAGTTTCCCAATGACCGTTCCGGGCTGTTTCACCTGACCTCGGCCTTTGGCGTGATGGGGCGCTATGTCGATGACCTGGCGCTGCTCGGTCCGCTGATCAGCGGTGCCGACGGCCATGATCCAGACACCGTCGATGTGCCGTTCGCCGCCAGCGAGCCCCTGGCCGACCTGCGTATCGCGCTGTTCTCGGCGTCGAGCCGAACCCCCGTCAGCGCGGCGGTGAGCCAGGTGTTGCAGCAGGTCGAGCAGTGCTTGAGCCCCGTGGTGACGCAGGTCAGCGAGGTCGCGCCGCCGATGCTCGACGAAGCCTGCGATGTCCTGTGGCGGGTGTTCATCACGGGCGCCGATGCCGGACGCGGCTGGCGGCGTTTGTTCGAGTCCATGAACAAGCGCAGCTTTACCCCGGCGATCGCTCAGTTGCTGGACATGAGCGAGGCCGTGGAATTGAGCGTGGATGAAGTCAAGCGCGACTGGATCATGATCGATACCTTCCGCTATCAGTTGGCGAAGTTCTTCAAGCAGCATGATCTGTTCATCTGTCCGGTCTTCCCGGATGTCGCGTTCCGCCATGGTGCGTCCCTGGAGGACCGCGATCAGTATGCCTTCGTGTTCCCGTTCAGTCTCAGCGGCTCACCCGCGGTGGTGATCCGCGCCGGCGTCGACCCGTCCACCGGGATGCCCATCGGCATTCAGATTGTCGGGCCTCACTGGCAAGAGGAACGGTTGTTGGCGGTGGCTGCTTTCCTTGAGCGGGAACTGGAGCGCTGGAGCCCGGTTTCGCCTCGCCCGGTATCGACGTACTGAGGGGGCTCAAGCCGTAACGGTTCTGGCGTTACGGCTGCTGACCACCAGTGCCAGCATGCCGCCTCCCACCAGCGCGGCGCCGATGATCTCGATCATCATCGGTTGCTGCCTGAGCCAGAACCAATTCAGCAGGGTGACGAACAGGGTGTTGAGGTAAACGTAGGAAATCACCGTGGAGGGTGAGATCACCCCGATTGCCCGGTGCAGCAGCCAGAACGTGGCGAGGGTGCCGAACAAGGCCAGGTACACCAGCCAGCCGATGTCCAGCGTCGACAACTGCAGGCCGCTGCGCCACCCGCCGCTGGCCAGGCAGAACACCAGCAGGAACAGCGAACCGAACAGCATGTTCCAGAACGTCATCGCCACCGGATCGCGGCCCTGCAACGCTGTTGCCTTGAAGCGTTGGCTCAGCGGCGAATACAACGCCATCGCCAGGCAACCGGCACCGAACACCAGCACCGGATAGAGCGCCGGCATTTGCCCCGGGGCCGAGCCCTTGAGCGTCAGCAACACGGCGCCGACTGCCGCCACCAACATGGGCAGCAGACGGGTCTTGAGGCTGGGACTGGGCAGCAGGAATACCTCGAAAAACAAGGTCATCAAGGGTACCAGCGTGTACAGCGTCGCGGTGTTGACCGCCGAGGTGTAGCGCAGCGCTTCGAACAACGAACCAAAATAAGTCGCCAACAGCAGGCCGAGCACAGCGTGGGCCAGCAGGCCCCTGATGGAAATGGGCGAGGTGTTTTTCAGGAGCAGCGGCGGCAGGAACATCAGCGCGGAAAACAGCAGGCGCAGGCCCGTGAGCAGGATCGGGTCGATCGTCTGGCTGACCTGGGCCGCGGCAAAGAACGACGAGGCGATCAGCATTGCCCAAATGAGCATGCCCCAGTGAGCGGCGGCAAAACCGACGTTTTTCATCAAGGTCTTATTCCTGTGTTGCGGATCGGAACGTCATGATGGACAAAACGGTCTGCCGTCATGGGTGAACTGTCAAAACCGGGGCTGCATCGAATGCAGCCCCGGGCGCGAGCGGCCTGTCTTCGTTGACTAGCTGATATGCCGCGCGTACTGCTTGGGATTGAAGCGCAGCACCATCAGGAGCATCAACGCCATGACGGCGGTGAGCGACCACCAGGCCCATTCGAAGCTGCCCAACTGATCGCGGATCATCCCGGCAATCAATGGCGAGAGCCCCGCGATCAGGTAGCCGATGCCTTGCACGAACGCGGTCAGGCCGCCGGCCCGTCGCGGGTTGTCCAAGTGGTCTAGGGACACGATCAGGCTCATCGGGAACAGGCCGCCGATGCCCAGGCCCAGCAGGCAAGGCCACAACAGGCTGAAGCGTTCCGGGCTGAGGATCAGGCCGCAGAAGCCGCCCATGATCAGCACCAGTAACACGGCGAGGACCACGCGCTTGTCCTGGCTGCGGTTGGCGATCGCCGGAGTGACGAGGCCGGACAGCACTTCCATGGCCGTGAGGAACCCCAGCAGCAGGCCTGCGTGTTGTTCACTCCAGCCCTTTTCCACGTAGTACGGGGCCAGCCAGGCCAGTACACAGGTGTAGGAGGCGGTGCCCAGGCCGAAGAAAATCGCCAGCAGCCAAGCCCGGGAATTGCTGAAGAATGATTCTCGCTGCCGGACGGGGGCTTCGGGTAACGGGGTCACGGCTGAACGCTGGGCGTACCAGCAACCCAGGGCGACCAACGCCAACAGCGCCCAGATCGCCAGGCCGATGCGCCAGCTGCCGGTTTGCGCCAGGACAAACGGCGAAAACGACGCGGCAAGCGCCGCGCCGCCCATGATCGACGTGACATAAAGGCCCATGAACAGCGAGACGTTGTCGGCGTAGCGCGACTTGATCAGCGCTGGCATCACCGCCTGGATCAGCGCGATGCCGAGTCCGGCCAGCACCGCGCTGACGATCAGCTCGGCGGCGCTGTCCAGGTACAAACGCGATGCGGTGGCGATACCGATGATCAACAGCGACAGGACAATGGTGCGGTGCTCACCGATGCGCAGGGCGATGCGCATGCCCAGGAACATCGCCAGGCCCATGGCCATGACCGGCAACATGGTCAGCAGCGAGGCCGTGCTGAAGCTCAGGGGGACCTCGCCGCGAATGGCTGACAGCAACGGCCCGACCGCGGCCATCGAGGGCCGCAGGTTCAGCGCCACCAACACGATGCTGACCATCAGCCAGACGGCGTGGGTGCTTGAGGTTCGAACGTTTTCCATAACAGAGCCTTGGTTAAAACAAAGCATCATTTATGCGGCGGTACAGTGCTTTGGGCAAACTGAAAACTGGCGGGGCTTATTGAATAATTAAATGCCGAGCCCGGTGACCTTGTGGCGCGGAAGATACCGTTGGGCTGCGTGTAGGAGCTGTGTAGGAGCTGTCGAGTGCAACGAGGCTGCGATCTTTCCCCAGGCACTTGAGTCCCAAGCGAAAGGCAAAAGATCGCAGCCTTCGGCAGCTCCTACATGCTCCCTCGCCACGGATGAGTGAGGCGCTAGCCGATTATTCCATCGCCGGGCTCAGCGTGCCCAACCAGGCCACCAACCCCAGGATGACCACCGCCACGGCGAACTCCAGCACCATGCTGCGCCGCAGGGCCTTCACCGCAACTCCGTGCTCGCCGCTCTGTCGGGCTTGTTCCAGCAGCGGGCTCAGGTGAAAACGGTTCAATGCGGCGAACACCAGCATGGCCGCGAACAAGATGAGTTTGAGCGTCAGCAACTGACCATAGGTGCTGTCCAGCAGCCCTTCGACACTCGGGCCGACGATAAACAGATAGTTCACCACCCCCGTCACGCCGATGACCAGCACGATCACCGCACCGACGGTTTCGAACCCGGTCAATGTCCGGGCCAGTACCGCCAACGCAGGTTCGGCCTGGCGAAGCAGCAGGGCAAACGCGGCCAAGGCACCGACCCAGCCACCCGCCGCCCACAGGTGCAGGAAGTCGGTGATGAAGTGCCAGTTGCGACGGCTGCCTTCGTCCATGGCGCCGTGACCTGCCCAAGCCAGTGTCGCCAGCGCTACGGCCCCGGCCAGTGTGACCAGGCCGAGGCTGGCGCTCGGCCAACGGTGATTGAGCGGCACGGCGAAACCGGCCAGCAGCAGCGCCGCCATGCGCAGCGTCCAACTCAAGCCGACATCGGTTTGCACGACCATCATTTCAATGTGCGGCCACAGTTCGGCCCACGCCGAAACACCGCTCATGGCCCAGGCCATGCACGCCATGGCCGCCAGGGAAAGCAAGCCTCCCAGCACCGCCGTGATCAACAGCAGCGGCGCGAAAGGCAACTGCACCCCCGAGACCCGCTCTTGGCCTCGCAGGCTATAGAGGCCAAACGCGGCCAGGCCGAACAGCAACATCAAATCCAGGTACAAGGCAAAGCGCAGCGCGATGTTGATCGAGTCGCTCATCAACTCACTTCACCTTGAATGTGACGTTGCCGGTGATCGGGTGAGTGTCGGACGACACCGCGCGCCACTGGACTTGGTAAGTGCCGGTGGTAAGCGGGGCATTCGGGGTGATGACCATGGTTTTGGGATCATCGCTGCCGGACACCTTGGCCGGCATGGGCATCGGCGAATGCGCCGCCATGCCCGGCATCGCAGTCATCATCAGCTTGGCGCCGGAAAACTGGGTCATCAGGTTTTCGGAAAAGTGCAGCTCGATCTTCGCCGGCGCCGCTCCTTCGGCGCCTTCAGCCGGGGAGGAGGACAGCAGTTTCGGGTGGGCCTGGGCCAGGCCACTGAGCAACAGGCCGGCGGACAAGGCGACGGCGGTTTTGATGAATGACATGCAAGGACTCCTACAGCTCGGTTTTTAGTTTTAGTGAAACAGGTCAGAACCACAGGCGCAGGCCGAGCACCAGGCGCGCTTCGCTGCGGTCTTCGTCATCTTCCCGGGCGTAGTCGGCGGTGTTGCCGTAGACCCGATTCCAGGTGACGCCAATGTAGGGCGCGAATTCGCGGCGTATTTCGTAGCGCAGCCGCAGGCCGAGCTCGGTGTCCGACAGCCCCGAGCCGACGCCACGGGCGGGATCGTTCTTGCCATAGAAGTTGGCTTCGGCGGTGGGCTGCAGGATCAGGCGGTTGGTCAGCAAGATGTCATAGTCGCCCTCCAGGCGCGCCGCGCTCTGGCCACCTTCGCCGATGAACGCGGTGGCCTCGGCTTCGAAGTTGTAGAGCGCCATGCCTTGCACACCGAAGGCGGCCCAGGTTTGCGGATCGCCTGGCTTGAAGTCCTGGCGCACGCCGGCCACCAGGTCCCACCAGGGGCTGACGGCGTGACCCCATAGGGCCTGCAATTCGGCTTCTTCGGTCTTGCCGTTGAGGCGTTCACCTTCGGAGCGCAGCCACAAGCGGTCGATGTCGCCGCCGATCCAGCCCGATGCATCCCAGCTCAGGGCGCTGCCGTCATCGGCGTCCTGCCATTCCAGTTGGTCGATGAGGAAAAACGAATGGATGGCGCTGTCATGCACCGCGTGCCCGCCATGATCCTCGTAGACGGCGGCGCGGTCGGCGGCGGTCAGCGCCGGGATCGGCGTGCGGCTGCTGGTCGGCGCCGATTGCATGGGTTCCATGCCCTGCATTGAATCCATACCTTGCATCTGGCTGTGGTCCATTCCCGGCATCTGGCTGTGATCCATGCCGGGCATGTCGTTGCTGGCCGCCCAGGTCGGGGTGATGGTGCCGAGGGCCAGGCTGGCAATGAGTGCCGTGGAGTAGTGAAAAACAGTGGTCATGGTCGGCTCCTCATTCCTGCACCCGAACTTCACGGAACATGCCCATCTCCATGTGAAACAGCAGATGGCAGTGATACGCCCAGCGCCCGAGGGCATCGGCGGTGACCCGGTAGCTGCGCCTGGCACCCGGTGGCATGTCGATGGTGTGCTTGCGGACCATGAACTGGCCGTTCTCATCCTCCAGGTCGCTCCACATGCCGTGCAGGTGGATGGGGTGGGTCATCATGGTGTCGTTGATCAGCACGATGCGCAGTCGCTCGCCGTACTTGAGCAGCAGCGGCGCGGCGTCGGCGAACTTCACGCCGTTGAACGACCAGACGAATTTCTCCATGTGCCCGGTCAGGTGCAGCTCGATCGTGCGGCCCGGTTCGCGGCCGTCGGGGTCGGGAAAGGTGCTGCGCAGGTCGGAGTAGGTAAGCACTTTGCGGCCGTTGTCCCGCAGCCCCATGCCCGGGTCATCGAGCTTGGGCTTGACGCTCATGGCCTGCATGTCCACCAGGGGATTGTCTTTCTCGGTGTCGGGGTGCGCGAGCATGCTGTCCATGCCCTGCATGGCACCGTGATCCATACCGGCCATGTCGCCCATGCCCTGCATCTGGCTGTGATCCATGCCTTGCATCGAGCTGTCGTCCATTCCCGCCATGCCCTGCATCGAGCCGTGGTCCATGCCGTTCATTTGCCCCATGTCGCCGTGGTCCATGCCACCCATGCCCATGTCGTCCATGGTCACCAGGGGCCGAGGGTCCAGGGGCGGCACCGGTGCCGACAATCCGGCCCTGGTCGCGAGGGTGCCGCGGGCATAGCCGGTGCGGTCCATGGACTGGGCGAACAGGGTGTAGGCCTCTTGGGTGGGTTCGACGATGACGTCATAGGTTTCGGCCACGGCGATCCGGAACTCATCGACGCTCACCGGTTTGACGTATTGGCCGTCGGACGCCACCACTGTCATCTTCAAGCCGGGAATTCGCACGTCGAAATAGCTCATGGACGAGCCGTTGATAAAGCGCAGGCGAAGGCGCTCGCCGGGCTTGAACAGGCCGGTCCAGTTCATGTCCGGCGCCTGGCCGTTCATGAGGTAGGTGTAGGTGGCACCACTGACGTCGGCCAGGTCAGTGGGGTTCATCTTCATCTCGGCCCACATCTTGCGGTCGGCCACGGTATTGGCCCAGCCGTTCTTGCCCACGTCGTCGATGAAGTCGCCGACGGTGCGTTTGTTGTAGTTGTAGTAGTCCGATTGCTTCTTGAGCTTGCGCAGGACGTCGCCGGGATCCTCATCGGTCCAGTCGGTGAGCATCACCACATAGTCCCGTTCGTACTGGAAGGGCTCGGGCTCCCTGGCGTCAATCACCAGCGGACCATAGACCCCGGACTGTTCCTGGAAACCGGAGTGGCTGTGGTACCAGTAGGTGCCGTTCTGCCGGACCTTGAATTGATAAACGTACAGACCGCCAGGCTCGATGCCTTTGAAACTCAATCCCGGAACGCCGTCCATGTTGGCCGGCAGCAGGATCCCGTGCCAGTGGATGGAGGTGGTGTCCTGCAAGCGATTGCGCACCCGCAGGGTCACGGTGTCGCCTTCACGCCAGCGCAGCAGCGGGCCGGGGATGCCGCCATTGATGGTCTGGGCGGTGCGGGGGTTGCCGGTGAAATTGACCGGGCTTTCGCCGATGAACAGGTCGAACTCGGTGCCGCTCAGTACGTTGGGCTGGCCCGGGCCGGTGACTGCCCAGACGGGCGCGCGCCACAGACCCAGGCCGCCGAGGATGCCGCCGGCAGTCAGGCCCTTTACGAAGGTTCGCCGGGAAGTTTTTGTTTGCATGCGATGAGAGTCCGTCAGTCGATTCGCTGCGTGCATGGGAGGTGGTCTCCCTGTGCAGATTTGAGCGAAAGATGACACAGGCGGATCAGGCGAGTGATTACATTTCAGTCAGCTTGGCCGGGCGCGATGTCGCCTGGCGGGGCACAGGTCAGAATGATCTTTTGCATCGGCGGGATATTCTGTAGCCTTGCCGGCTTCACGCTGTCCCGTGCCTGATTGATACCCACTTTCCCGGCGGTACCCGAGTGGTCCGGAGCCGGGTGTATACTCGACTTTCGCGCTAAACGCGCTTGCAGGTCTTGCGAACATGACGCAAATTTCCGAACGCCTTCTGGTCCAGGCCCACCTCGACGCCAAGCAGCCCAAGCCGCTGACCGCCGAGCAAGAAGCCTGGTACCGCGCCGCCATCGCCGCCGAGCTCAAGGCTCAGGACGCGGTGCTGGTCGCGCATTTCTACTGCGACCCGATCATCCAGGCCCTGGCCGAAGAGACCGGTGGTTGCGTGTCCGATTCCTTGGAAATGGCCCGCTTCGGCAATGCCCACCCGGCCAAGACCGTGGTGGTGGCCGGGGTCAAGTTCATGGGCGAGACGGCCAAGATTCTCAACCCCGAAAAACGCGTGTTGATGCCCACCCTGGAAGCCACCTGCTCCCTGGACCTGGGTTGCCCGGTGGATGAGTTCTCGGCGTTCTGCGACCAGCATCCGGAGCGCACCGTGGTGGTTTATGCCAACACCTCGGCGGCGGTCAAGGCCCGGGCCGACTGGGTGGTGACATCCAGTTGCGCACTGGAAATCGTCGAGAGCCTGATGGACAACGGCGAGACGATCATCTGGGGGCCGGACAAGCACCTGGGCACTTACATCCAGCGCAAGACCGGCGCCGACATGTTGCTCTGGGACGGTGCCTGCATCGTCCACGAAGAGTTCAAGTCCAAGCAATTGGAGGACATGAAGGCGCTGTACCCGGACGCCGCGATCCTGGTGCACCCGGAGTCGCCGACATCGGTGATCGAGCTGGCGGACGCCGTGGGCTCCACCAGCCAGTTGATCGCCGCGGCCCAGACCCTGCCGAACAAGACGCTGATCGTCGCCACCGACCGGGGCATTTTCTACAAGATGCAGCAGCTGTGCCCGGACAAGGTCTTCATCGAGGCCCCTACCGCCGGTAACGGCGCGGCGTGCCGCAGTTGCGCACATTGCCCATGGATGGCCATGAACACCCTGGAGCGCACGCTCAAGAGCTTGCAGGAAGGTGCCAACGAGATCTTCGTCGACCCGGCGCTGATCCCCCAGGCGATTCGCCCGCTCAAGCGCATGCTGGACTTCACCCAGGCGGCGCGGATGAAGCTGGCGGGCAATGCCTGATCGTTGGGAGGCTGATGGTCTTTGAGCGTTAGGGGCTTGAGGCCTTAAAGCTTTTTGTGGCGAGGGAGCTTGCTTCCGCGGGACTGCGGTGTAGGAGCTGTCGAGTGCAACGAGGCTGCGATCTTGTCCCAGACACTTGAGTCTCAAGCGAAAGATCAAAAGATCGCAGCCTTCGACAGCTCCTACACCAGCCGAGCGGGAGCAAGCTCCCTCGCCACAAGGCTGTCTTGCAGTCGGGAATTACTTGCTCTTCTTGGGAATCCGCACCAGCTGCGTTTCCGAGTAGATGTCATGCCAGCTGCGCTGGCGCTTGTCGAACAGCGCCCAGATGAAACCCAACCCCACCAGCAGCAGTGACGCGATCGACACCACGAACCGCAGCAGCGCCTGCCACAGGCTGATGGCCGTGCCATCGGCGTTCTGTACGCGGATGCACCACACCTGCATGCCCAGGGTCTGGCCGTTGTGGGTCCAGAACTTGGCGAAGAAGCCGAACAGCGCGAACAGCAGCACGGTGGACAGCAATGGGTCGCCGTCCAGCGCACCGGCTTCGGTCAGGGCGCGCATCTTTTCTTCGCCGATGATCGCCATCTGGATCATCTTGTAGGCACCGCTGGTGACGATCAGCAGCGCGGTGCACAGCAAAAAGTCATAAAACATCGCCGCCAGGCGACGGCCCAGGCCGGCGGGGGGGAAGTCGCCCTGGGGCGTGAGCAGGTGTTTCGGCATGACGGCCTCGGCTGAAAAAAGAAGCCATTTTACGGATTTACGCCCATAAAAAAGCCCCTGATATCAATCAGGGGCTTTTTAGTGTGCGAAAGCCTCAGGCTTCGGCTTGAACCTCGTCAGCCTGCATGCCTTTCTGGCCTTGCACGGCAACGAAAGTGACTTTCTGGCCTTCTTTCAGGCTCTTGAAGCCGTTGCCCTGGATGGCGCGGAAATGCACGAACAGGTCCGGACCGCTTTCAGGCGTGATAAAACCAAAACCCTTTTCGTCGTTGAACCACTTGACGGTACCGCTCTGACGTTGAGACATTTTCTTATTTCCTTTGACGCTAAAATTGATGACAGCCTCTTTCGCATGAAAGAGTACTGGGCTGGGTTGCAGGAAAGTAAGAGACGTCGAACGGGATGTAGCGAACTTCATAAGCTACTGCCCAGGTCACGATTCCAAGCGACCCATGCAAACACAGTGACCAAACTCTACGCCAACTTCGAATAAAAAAACAACCCCCTCGGAAGGCCCCGTATTTGCTCAGCTTGCCCGCATTTACGCCGCTTGCGGAGCAGGGCTTATTCGATAGGCTAGTTCAATTGTTTACGATCGTTATAAGGTCGGTTGAATGTCTAAGATATGCACCTTTTTATGGCGGTTGCGTGACACATTAGTGCACGTATAACGCAACCGCGTTACTTATAGAAACAACCAATCAGCCGCGGTAGTAGCGCTGTGGAACGAATGGCATTTTGCTTACAAGCAAAGGCACCTTTTTCCCACGCACGATGGCCCAGACCGGCGTATCCAGCGCTACATAGGCGCTGTCCAGGTAACCCATCGCCAACGGCGCGCCCAAGGTCGGGCCGAAACCGCCGCTGCACACAGAGCCGATGGTCTCGCCGGCTTCGTTGACGATCTCCGCGCCTTCACGCACGGGTGTGCGTTCCTGGGGCAGCAGGCCGACGCGTTTGCGCTTCACGCCGCCCTGTTGTTGGGCGAACACGCTCTCGGCGCCGGGGAAACCACCGGCGCGGGCGCCATCGGCACGGCGCACTTTGGAAATGGCCCACAACAGGCTGGCTTCGATCGGCGTCGTCTCGGTGTTCATGTCGTGGCCATACAGGCACAGGCCGGCTTCCAGGCGCAGGGAGTCACGGGCGCCGAGGCCGATGGCCGCGACTTCCGGCTCGGCCAGCAAGGCACGGGCGAGTTTTTCCGCGTCGGCGGCGGGTACGGAGATTTCGAAACCGTCTTCACCGGTGTAGCCCGAACGGCTGACAAAGCAATCCACGCCCAGCAGCGTGACGCGCTGGAACTGCATGAAGGTCATCTTCGCCACGTCCGGCGCCAGGCGGGCGAGCACGGTGACGGCGGCCGGGCCTTGCAGGGCGAGCAGGGCGCGGGCCTCGAACAGCGGCTCGATCGTGCACTGATCGCCAATGTGCGCACGCAGGTGGGCCAGGTCCTGTTCCTTGCAGGCGGCGTTGACCACCAGGAACAGTTCGTCATTGCCCAGGTTGGCGACCATCAGGTCGTCGAGGATGCCGCCGTTGTCGTTGGTGAACATGGCGTAGCGCTGCATGCCTATCGGCAGGTCGATGATGTCCACCGGCACCAGGGTTTCCAGGGCCTTGGCGGCGCCTGCGCCGCTCAGGCGGATCTGGCCCATGTGGGACACGTCGAACAGCCCGGCCTGATCGCGGGTGTGCTGGTGTTCCTTCATCACGCCCAGTGGGTACTGCACCGGCATGTCGTAGCCGGCGAACGGCACCATGCGGGCGCCGAGTTCGAGGTGCAGGGCGTGCAGCGGGGTTTTCAACAGTTGTTCGGTGGACATATCAGCTCCTGGAAAATGAGAATGGCGCGCGTCAGCATTCGATGATGTTGACCGCCAGACCGCCGCGGGCGGTCTCCTTGTATTTGCTTTTCATGTCGGCGCCGGTCTGGCGCATGGTGCGGATGACTTTGTCGAGGGAGACGAAGTGATGCCCATCGCCGCGCATGGCCATGCGCACCGCGTTGATGGCCTTCACCGAGCCCATGGCGTTGCGTTCGATGCATGGCACCTGCACCAGCCCGCCGATCGGGTCGCAGGTCAGGCCGAGGTTGTGTTCCATGCCGATCTCGGCGGCGTTTTCCACTTGCTGCACGGTGCCGCCGAGTACTTCGCACAAGGCGCCGGCGGCCATGGAACAGGCCACGCCGACTTCACCCTGGCAACCGACTTCGGCGCCGGAAATGGAGGCGTTTTCCTTGTACAGGATGCCGATGGCGGCGGCGGTCAGCAGGAATCGCACCACGCCATCCTCGTTGGCTCCGGGGATGAAGCGCATGTAGTAATGCAGCACAGCCGGGACGATGCCCGCCGCCCCGTTGGTCGGGGCGGTGACGACGCGCCCGCCGTAGGCGTTTTCTTCGTTGACGGCCAAGGCGTACAGGTTGACCCAATCCAGCACCGACAGCGGGTCGCGCAGGGCGGCTTCGGGGTTCTTGCACAACTGGCGATGCAACGCCGCGGCCCGGCGCTTGACCTTCAGCCCGCCCGGCAGAATCCCTTCGTTGCGACAGCCGGCCGCCACGCAATCCTGCATCACCTGCCAGATTTTCAGCAGGCCGGCGCGGGTCTCGGCTTCGGGGCGCCAGGCGCTTTCGTTGGTCAGCATCACCTGGCTGATAGACAGGCCATAGGTGGTGCAATGACCCAGCAGGTCCTTGGCGCTCTTGAACGGGAAGGTCAGGGGCGTGGCGTCTTCGACGATGCGGTCGGCGCCGGCGGCGTCTTCATCCACGACAAAGCCGCCACCGACCGAGTAGTACTCGCGGCTGCGCACTTGCAGCCCGGCGGCATCAAAGGCGCGGAAGATCATGCCGTTGGGGTGAAAGGCCAGCGGCTTGCGGATCATCGCCAAGTGCAGTTTTTCGTTGAATTCGATGGCATGTTCGCCGAGCAGGTTCAGGCGACCGTTGCTGCGGATCTCCTGGAGCCGGGCGCTCACCGTTTCGGTGTCCACGGTGTCGGGATGCTCGCCCTCCAGGCCCAGCAGCACGGCCTTGTCACTGCCGTGGCCCTTGCCGGTGGCACCCAGGGAGCCGTAGAGCTCGACCTTGACGCTGGTAATGCTTTCAAGCAGGTCGTCACGGCGCAGCCCCTCGGCGAAACGGGCAGCGGCACGCATCGGGCCGACGGTATGGGAACTGGAAGGACCGATACCGATCTTGAACAGGTCGAACACGCTTAACGACATGGTGTTTCTCCGGTTTCTTTTTATGGGATCGACGGTTATGAAATGGGGCACAGGCTCCTTTGTGGGAGCGAGCTTGCTCGCGATAGCGGAGTGTCAGTCAACATTTCTGTCAGCTGTCACACCGCTATCGCGAGCAAGCTCGCTCCCACAGGGAGATGTGGTTTCCTTGAGAAAGTGACCTTCCACAAGGTTCGCGGTGTTGTTGAGAGGTGGCGAGCAAGCCCGCCCCTCCACAGGTCAAGCGTAGCTTTCGATCGACGGGCAGGCGCAGACCAGGTTGCGGTCGCCGAACACGTTGTCGACCCGGCCCACCGGCGGCCAGTACTTGCCATCGATCAACGACGCCACCGGGTACACCGCCTGTTCGCGGCTGTAGGGGTGGGTCCACTCGCCGACGAGCTCCGCCGCGGTGTGCGGGGCGTTCTTCAGCGGGTTGTCGTCTTTGTCCAGGCTGCCGTTTTCCACCGCACGAATTTCTTCGCGGATGCAGATCATGGCGTCGCAGAAGCGGTCCAGTTCTTCCTTGGATTCGCTTTCGGTCGGTTCGATCATCAACGTGCCGGCCACCGGGAACGACATGGTCGGCGCGTGGAAACCGAAGTCGATCAGGCGCTTGGCCACGTCATCGACACTGATGCCACTGCTGTCCTTGAGCGGACGCAAATCGAGAATGCACTCGTGGGCCACCAGGCCGTTGCTGCCGGAGTAGAGCACCGGGTAGTGCTCTTCCAGGCGACGGGCGATGTAGTTGGCATTGAGGATCGCCAGTTGCGAGGCGCGCTTGAGGCCCGCGCCGCCCATCATGCGGATGTACATCCAGGTGATCGGCAGGATGCTCGCGCTGCCGAACGGCGCCGCGCACACCGCGCCTTCCTTGCGCGCCATGTTGGCGTGGCCTGGGAGGAACGGCGCCAGGTGCGACTTGACGCCAATCGGGCCGACGCCCGGGCCGCCACCGCCGTGGGGGATGCAGAAGGTCTTGTGCAGGTTCAGGTGCGACACGTCGCCGCCGAACTTGCCCGGGGCGCAGAGGCCGACCATGGCGTTCATGTTGGCGCCGTCGATGTACACCTGGCCGCCGTTGTCATGAATGATGCCGCAGATTTCGCGGATGCCTTCTTCGAATACGCCGTGGGTGGACGGGTAGGTGATCATCAGCGCCGCGAGGTGTTCGCGGTGCTCGATGGCCTTGGCCCGCAGGTCTTCGATGTCGACGTTGCCACGGGCATCGCAGGCGGTCACGACCACGCGCATGCCGGCCATGTTGGCGGTGGCCGGGTTGGTGCCGTGGGCCGAGGACGGGATCAGGCAGATGTCGCGACGGTCTTCGCCACGGCTCTGGTGATAGGCGCGGATCGCCAGCAAGCCGGCGTATTCGCCCTGGGAACCGGCGTTGGGTTGCAGCGACACCGCGTCATAGCCGGTGGCGGCGCAGAGCATGGCTTCCAGTTCGTCGGTCAGTTGCTGGTAGCCAGCGCTTTGCTCGGCCGGGGCGAACGGGTGCAGGGCGCCGAATTCGGCCCAGGTCACCGGGATCATTTCGCTGGCGGCGTTGAGTTTCATGGTGCAGGAACCCAGCGGAATCATGGTGCGATCCAGGGCCAGGTCCTTGTCGGCGAGCTTGCGCAGGTAGCGCATCAGCTCGGTTTCGGAGTGGTAGCGGTTAAACACCGGGTGGCTGAGGATCGCCGATTGGCGCACCAGCTCGGCCGGGATGCGGCTTTGCACGGTGGCGGCCAGTGCCGCGAAGTCCGGCAGTGCCTTGCCGTCGGCCAGTAGGTTCCACAGGGCTTCGACGTCAGCTTGGCTGGTGGTCTCGTCCAGGGACAGGCCCAGGCGTTCCGTGTCCACCACGCGCAGGTTGATGCGTTGGGCGCGGGCCTTGTCGTGCAGGGCGGCGGTTTGCGCGCCGGTGTGCAGGGTCAGGGTGTCGAAGAAGCTCTCTTGCTCGACGCTCAGGCCCAGCTCGCCCAGGCCTTTGGCGAGGATCGCGGTCAGGTGATGGATGCGATTGGCAATTTGCACCAGGCCCTTGGGGCCGTGGTACACGGCGTACATGCTGGCGATGTTGGCCAGCAGCACCTGGGCGGTGCAGATGTTGCTCGTGGCTTTCTCGCGGCGGATGTGTTGCTCGCGGGTCTGCATCGCCAGGCGCAGGGCCGGCTTGCCGAAACGGTCCACGGAAACACCGACCAGGCGGCCCGGCATGTCACGCTTGAACGCGTCTTTGGTGGAGAAGTACGCCGCGTGTGGGCCGCCGAAACCCAGCGGCACGCCGAAGCGTTGGGCGCTGCCGATGGCGACGTCGGCACCGAATTCACCCGGTGGGGTCAACAGGGTCAGGGCCAGCAGGTCCGCGGCCACGGCCACCAGGGCGTTGGCGGCGTGGAAGCGTTCGGTCAGTTCGCGGTAGTCGAACAGGTCGCCGTTGCTGGCCGGGTACTGCAGCAGCGCGCCGAAGAAGCCGCTGACGTCGCTCAGTTCGCGCTCATCGCCCACCACCACGTCGATGCCCAGGGGCTCGGCACGGGTGCGCAGCACGTCGAGGGTTTGCGGGTGGCTGTGCACGGAGGCGAAGAAGGCCTTGCTGCCCTTGTTCTTGCTCAGGCGCTTGCAGAAGGTCATGGCTTCGGCGGCGGCGGTGGCTTCGTCGAGCAACGAGGCGTTGGCGATCGGCAGGCCGGTGAGGTCGCTGATCAGGGTCTGGAAGTTCAACAGCGCTTCGAGACGGCCCTGGGAAATTTCTGGCTGATACGGGGTGTAGGCGGTGTACCAGGCCGGGTTTTCCAGCAGGTTGCGCAGGATCGGTGCCGGCGTGTGGCAGTTGTAGTAGCCCTGGCCGATGTAGGTCTTGAACAGTTGGTTCTTGCTGGCGATGGCCTTGATCGAGGCCAGTGCGTCGGCTTCGCTCTGGCCGTCGCCCATGTCCAGCACGCTGGTGCCCTTGATGCTTTCCGGGATGACGCTGGCGCTCAACGCTTCCAGGGAGTCGTAGCCCAGGCGCTCGAGCATGGCTTGCTCGTCGCTGGAACGCGGGCCGATGTGGCGGGCGATGAATTCGTTGGCGGTGCCGAGATTAACGGTCATGGTGCGCTCCTCAGGCTTCGGCGTTAGCTTTGATCAGGCGATCGTAGGCGTCTTGATCCAACAGCTTAGCCACTGCGTCGGCGTCGGTCGGTTTAAAGCGGAAGAACCAGCCGTCGCCCATCGGATCTTCGTTGACCAGTTCCGGGCTGGCGTCGAGTTTGTCGTTCACTTCGAGCACTTCACCGTCCAGGGGCATGTACACACCGCTGGCGGCCTTGACCGATTCCACGGTAGAGGCCTCGGCGCCTTTGTCATAGGCCTGCAATTCAGGCAGTTGCACAAAAACCACGTCGCCCAATGCGTTCTGCGCGAAAGCGGTAATGCCTACGGTGACGCTGCCGTCGGCTTCGGTGCGCAGCCATTCGTGATCTTCAGTGAAACGCAACTCGCTCATGGAAACTCCTGGGGCCAGATTCGTCTGGTGGACGCGAAGAAAGGCGCGGGGCTTGGCCCGGCCGAATGGTTATATCCATAGCAAGAATACGGCCAATGTTTATAAGTGCTTATAAATCAACGGGTTGAATGCTTTTATCGAGACTCGAATCAATTCGACTGTAGCGAAATCGCTACAGTCGTACGCCTGGATAAAATCGTTGTGGGATCAAAGCCTTGTACAGTGCTGGTTAGCGGTAAGTGTATCGATATCGTTCCGCTGTAGCGCTTTCAGTACAGGTGGAGGTCGTTTTTGGCTTGATTCTGAACGCAACGCCGGCCCCATGTGGGAGCGAGCTTGCTCGCGATCGGGGACTGCCAGTCACCTCAGTGCAAACTGAACCACCGCTATCGCGAGCAAGCTCGCTCCCACAAGGGGCCTACGGCTTCCCGGAAATCCCGTATTTGCGCAACCGATGGGCAATCGCGGTATGGGAGGTCTGCAAGCGGCTGGCGAGCTGGCGGGTGGAGGGGTAGTTGACGTAGAGGCTTTCGAGCAGGTGCTTCTCGAAGGTTTCCACGGCCTGTTCCAGGCTTTCGACTTCCACATCGCTCTGGCGCGCTACGGAGGTGCCGGCGATGTCCAGGTCGCCGATGTCCACCAGGCTGCTTTCGCAGATGGCGGCGGCGCGGAAGATCACATTCTGCAATTGCCGCACGTTGCCCGGCCAGCGGTTGCCCAGTAGCGCCGGATACGTACCGGGAGCCAGGCGGCAGACCGGGCGCTGGATCTGCGCGCAGGCCTGCTGCATGAAGTAGCGCGCCAGCAGCAGGATGTCCTGGCCGCGTTCACGCAACGGCGGGACTTCGACGTTGAGCACGTTCAGGCGATAGAACAGGTCCTCGCGGAACGAGCCTTCGCTGACCATTTTCTCCAGGTTGCGGTGGGTGGCGCTGAGGATCCGCACGTTGACCTTGACTTCCCGGTCGCCGCCCACCCGGCGGAAGCTGCCATCGTTCAGGAAACGCAGGAGCTTGGCTTGCAGGTACGGTGACATCTCGCCGATTTCATCGAGGAATACCGTGCCCTGGTTCGCCAACTCCATCAGTCCTGGCTTGCCGCCCCGTTGCGCCCCGGTGAAGGCGCCGGGGGCGTAGCCGAACAGCTCGCTTTCCGCCAGGTTCTCCGGCAGCGCGGCGCAGTTCAGGGCCAGGAACGGCGCACTGTGACGGGCGCTGATGGCGTGACAGGCCCGGGCCACCAGTTCCTTGCCAGTGCCGGTTTCGCCCTGGATCAGCAGCGGTGCATCCAGGGCCGCGACCCGCTGGGCCCGGGCCTTGAGGGTGCGGATCGCCGGGGATTCGCCCAGCAGCGCGTCGAAACCTTCGGCGTGGTCGTGGTGCAGGGCGGACAGACGCTCGCCGATGCGATTGGGCTGATAGAGCGTCAGCAGCGCGCCGGCGTCGGTGATGGGCGTGGCGTCCAGCAGCAAGGTCTGGCCATTGAGGGTGACCTCCCGCAGCGGCAGGCGGAAACCGTTTTCCAGCAGGGCGCCGAGCAATGCCTCGTCACTGAACAGCTCGGCCACGCTTTCCCCGGCCGGTTCACGACCATACAGGGCGATCAACGCCGGGTTGGCCAGCAACACCTTGCCGACGCTGTCCAAGGCCAGCACGGGGTCGGTCATGGCGGCGAGCAAGGCATCGAGCTGCAAGTGCCGACGCTGGCCCGGCAAGATGTCCACCACGGTGACCGCCTGCACGCCGCGCACGCTGAACAGCGCCTCGCGCAGCTCGTCGAGCACTTGCGGGCTGAGGGTCGGGGCATCGATGTAGACGTTGGGCGGCACCATCTCCACCGCATCCAGATTGAGATTGCGCCCACCGAGCAAGGCCAGGACTTCCTGGGTGATGCCGACGCGGTCGATGAAACTGACGTGGATACGCATGGGGCGGTTTTGGGTTCTGGGTTGCGGAGGGTGGCCAGTATGCCTTGGGGCGGGCTGTTGGTGAAATCCTGGGACGGTACTTGAGAAAACTACCTTGGCCCTTGTGGGAGCGAGCTTGCTTGCGATAGCTGAATGTCAGTCAACATCTTTGCTGGCTGTCACACCGCTATCGCGAGCAAGCTCGCTCCCACAGGGGGACAGTGGTGAGGCGAATATTTCTACAGCCCCATATCCCACTCCGGCGTCTCGGGAAACTTCAGCACCAGAAAATCCAGCAGGCTGCGCAGCGCCGAGGGCATGTGCTTGCGTGAGGCATACACCGCGTACATGTTCATCCGGCGCGGTTCGGCATGGGGCAGCAGGCGGATCAGTTCGCCGTTCTTGAGGTGGGCACCGGCCTGGTAGCTGGGCAGCATCGCCACGCCTGCGCCGGCTATCGTGGCTTGAAGCAATGTGCTGGCTTCGTTGGCGCTGATGTTGCCTTGCACCGGCACCGAGACCTGCTCGCCGTCCTGCTCGAAATGCCACAGGCTCTTGCCGACGTAGGAGTGGGTGAGGCAGTTGTGCCGGCTCAGGTCTTCCACGCGCAGCGGTGTCGAATGCTCACGCAGATACCGCGGCGAAGCGCAGATCACCGAACGGCAGACCGTCAGGCGGCGGGCGATCAGGTTCGGGTCCAGGTCGTTGCTCATACGGATCGCCAGGTCGATGCGTTCGTCCACCAGGTTCACGGTGCGGTCGAGCATCTGCAGGTCGACGCTCACCCCTGGGTAGCGCTTGACGTAGTCGGCCATGGCGCTCGCCAGTTGGGCCTGGCCGAACGAGGTGCTGGCGCTGATGCGCAACAGGCCCCGTGGCGCGTCGTCCGGGGTGCCGACGGCGGCTTGCATGTCGCCGGACAGCTCCAGCATCTGCCGGCAGCGCGGCAGGATCTCGGAACCTGCGGCCGTCAGGCTCAGCTTGCGGGTGGTGCGGTGCATCAGCCGGGCGCCGACCCAATCTTCCAGCTCCGCCAGGTAGCGCGATACCACTGGCCGCGACAGGTCCAGATGCTCGGCCGCCGCCGACTGGCTGCCCAGGTCGACCACCGTGACGAACACCCGCATTGCTTGTAGACGATCCATGATTTGCCCGATTTCAGAAACAAACTATGTCCCAGCATCGCATTTTTTGTAACGAGTCAGGTAACTAAGCTCCGTCTCATTCCCCTGGCGGGTTTTTCGACAACGGAGCACACATGACCGGCTTTATCCCACTCAAGCGCCTGCTGCTGGCAACTGCCGCCCTGGCTTTCACTGCCCAGAGCTGGGCCGCCGACTTGACGCTGGAGGTCTACAACCCTGGCGCGGCGGCGGTTTTCCCGGTGACTTCGGTGTTGGTCAGCGGTGAAAAAGAGGCGATTCTGGTGGACGCCCAGTTTGGCAAATTCCAGGCCGCCGAGGTGGTGGAAAAAATCCGCGCCAGTGGCAAGCGATTGACCACGATCTACATCAGCCATGGCGATCCAGACTACTATTTTGGCCTGGAGACCCTCACCGCCGCGTTCCCTGAAGCCAAGGTGTTGGCGTCGGCGCCGACTGTCGAGCACATCAAGCAGACCATGGACGGCAAACTGAAATACTGGGGGCCGATCCTGAAGACCGATGCGCCGGCCAAAGCCATCGTGCCCCAGGTGCTCAAGGGCGACAGCCTGACCCTGGAAGGCCAGCGCTTGCAGGTTGTCGGCCTCGATGGTCCGCAGCCGGACCGCAGTTTCGTGTGGATTCCATCGATCAAGGCGGTGGTTGGCGGTGTCGTGGTGGCCGAGAACCTTCATGTGTGGATGGCCGATACCCAGACGCCGCGGTCTCACAAGGATTGGCTGGCGACGCTGGACGCTATCGAAAAGCTGCAACCGGCCACTGTGATTCCCGGCCATTACCTGGGCGAAAGCGCCCGTTCCCTGGCCCCGGTGCGCTTCACCGCCGGCTACATCAAGGCTTTCGACGAAGAAACCGCCAAGGCCAAGGATTCCGCCGCGCTGATCCGTGCCATGAAACTACGCTATCCGGACCTGGGTGAAGACAGCTCCCTGGAGCTCAGTGCCAAGGTGGCGAAGGGCGAGATGAAGTGGTGAATACCGATCTTTGATCAGAGCACCGTTGTGGCGAGGGGATTTATCCCCGCTGGGCCGCGAAGCGGTCCTAAGAAGGCTGGCCAAGTTATATCAGGCCTGTGGCATGTGATGCATTTAGGGGACTGCTTCGCAGTCCAGCGGGGATAAATCCCCTCGCCACAAGAGCATGTATTTCAATATCGCTAATCACTGGAGAACACCATGAGCAAAATCGCAATCATCGGCGCCACCGGGCGTGCGGGTAGCCAACTGTTGGAAGAGGCCCTGCGCCGTGGTCACAGCGTGACGGCCATTGCCCGCAACACCGCGAAAATCGGCGAAAGGGCCGGAGTGGTCAGCAAGCAGTTGGACGTATTGGACAGCGAGGCGCTGATCGCCGCCATCGCTGGGCATGACGTGGTGATCAGTGCCACGCACTTTGCCAGCGTGCCGGCCGACAAGGTCATCGCACCGGTGAAGGCCGCCGGGGTCAAGCGCTTGCTGGTGGTCGGCGGGGCCGGTTCGTTGCTGCTGCCGGATAACAGTCGGGTGATCGACAGCGACGGCTTCCCGGAGGAATACCTGGCCGAAGCCAGCGCCGGTGCATTGTTCCTGGATGTGCTGCGCAAGGAACAGGACCTGGACTGGACCTTCCTCTCGCCTTCGGCGGAGTTCGTGGAAACCGAGCGCACGGGCCAGTTCCGTGTCGGCAAGGATCATCTGCTGTTCGACGCCGATGGGCGTAGCTGGATCAGCTTCGCCGACTACGCCATTGCGATGATCGATGAAGTGGAAGCGCCGCAGTTTTCGCGGACGCGGTTTACCGTCGGTTATTGAGCCGTAGGTTTTGTAGGAGCTGTCGAGCAGCGCGAGGCTGCGATCTTTCCTTGGACACTTGAGTCTCTAGCGAACGATCAAGAGATCGCAGCCTCGCTTCGCTCGACAGCTCCTACAGGGATCAGCCGTGCACCCGCACCCAGACGGTGACCAGCACCGTCGCTGCCATCAGCCAGGCGACGGCTGCCACGGCCAATGAGGCTTCGAGGCGCAGGCGGTCGACCATGACGTACAGCGTTGCGAGATAGACGAAGTACGGAATGATCGACCACATGCCAAACACGATGGTGGTCTTCAGATCGTCCACCGAGCGGCCTTTGCCAACGATGTAGTGGGCGATCAGGGCGAAGGTGGGGAACAGCGGCACCAGCCCGGCGATGTAGTAATTCCGGGTCTTGGCCAGCATCGCCAGGATGACCACCACGGCTGCACCCAGCGCCGCCTTGAAAATCAGGTCCACACGTTCACCATTCGGTTAGTGGCTCAGGCCATATTTCTTGACTTTGTCGAACAGCGTGGTCTTGGCCATACCCAGTTCCTGACTGGCCTGGGTCAGGTTGCCGCCGCTGCGTTGCAGGGCGTCCACCAGCAGGTTGCGCTCGAACGCTTCCACCGCTTCGGCGAAGGCCAGGCCCTGGCCGCCGCTGCTGGCACCAGACCGCTTGAATGCCGGCAGGCCGAGGGCGTAGCGCTCGGCGACGTTGCGCAGTTCGCGCACATTGCCCGGCCAGTCGTGGCTCATCAGGTTCGACAGGGTCTGGTTGTCCAGCTCCGGCACCGTGCGGTCGAAGCGCAGGGACGACTGCTGAAGAAAGTGCTCGAACAATTGCAGGATGTCTTCGCGCCGCTCGCGCAGGGGCGGCAGTTCCAGGGTCACCACGTTGAGGCGGTAATACAGGTCGCTGCGAAATTGCCCGGACCGGCCCATTTCGTCCAGGTCGGACTTGGTGGCGGCGATCACCCGGCAATCCACCGCCACGCTCTGGTTCGAGCCCAGGCGTTCGAGGGTGCGTTCCTGCAACACGCGCAGCAACTTGATCTGCAAGGGCAGGGGCATGCTTTCCACTTCATCGAGAAACAGCGTGCCGCCATCGGCATGCTCGATCTTGCCGATCCGGCGTTTGCCGGCCCCGGTGAAGGCGTTGGCCTCGTGGCCGAAAATCTCGCTTTCGAACAGGTTCTCCGGCAGGCCGCCGCAGTTCAGCGCGACGAACTGCTTGTCGTGGCGTCGGCTGAAATCATGCAGGCAGCGGGCGACCAGTTCCTTGCCGGTGCCGGTTTCGCCTTCGATCAGGACGTTGGCCGAGGTGTCGGCGACGTTGGCGATCAGCGCGCGCAGATGCTGCATGGCCGGCGAGCGGCCAATGATCCGGCCTTCCAGGGAGTCGCGTTCGGCCAGTTGCCGACGCAGCGATGACACTTCCCGGGCCAGGCTGCGCTGTTCCAGGGCGCGGCGGGCGACGTCCACCAGGCGCTCAGGGGAGAAGGGTTTCTCCATGAAGTCATAGGCGCCTTTTTGCATGGCCCCGACGGCCATGGAAATGTCGCCGTGGCCGGTGATCAGCACCACCGGCAGGCTGCGGTCCCGCGCCTTGAGACGCGTCAGCAGTTCCAGGCCGTCGATGCCCGGCAGCCGAATATCGCTGATGACGATGCCGGCAAAGTCATCGTCGACTCGCTCCAGGGCCTCTTCGGCACTGCCCACGCCGATGCAGGGAATGTCTTCCAGGCTCAGGGCCTGCTGGCAGCCCAGCAGGACGTGGGGGTCGTCTTCGACGATCAGTACGCTCAGGTCGTGGTTCATAGCGGCTCGGCAGGTGAAAGGCTGACCAACGGTAGATTGAGGACAAACGTAGTGCCACGCTCGAGTGGGTACTCGACGCCCAGGTGCCCACCCGCGGCGGCGGCCAGGCTCGCCGAGAGCGTCAGGCCCAGGCCCAGGCCCTGTTCGCCAGGCTTGGTGGTGAAGAACGGTTCAAACAAATGCTTGCGGGCTTCAGGATCGATGCCGTGACCATTGTCCCGCACCCGAAGGCGATATTTGCCATCGGCGGCCTGGCCGTCGAGCCACAGTTTCGGCTCGGGTTGCGTTTGCATGGCGTCCAGGGCGTTGCCGATCAGGTTCACCAGGATCTGTTCGAGGCGGGTCTGGTCGATTTGCAATTGGACGTCATCGAAACCGCTGTGGATCTGGATGTCCAGGTTTTCCAGGCGCCCGCCCAGCAATTGCAATGCGGCCTCGACGGCCTTGCCCAGGCTCGCCCGGCCCTGGTCGTCGCCGCGCCGGGCGAAGGCACGCAGGCTGGCGGTGATCCGGCCCATGCGGTCGATCAATTCGTTGATGGTCTTGAGGTTGGTGCTGGCGATGTCCAGCTGGCCGCGCTCCAGGAAGCGCACGGTATTGCCGGACAAGGTGCGCAGTGCCGCCAGCGGCTGGTTGAGCTCATGAGCGATGCTGGTGGACATCTGGCCGATGGCCGCCAGTTTACCGGCCTGGACCAGTTCGTCCTGGGCCCGGCGCAAGGTCTCTTCGGCCTGGCGCCGCTCGCGGATCTGGCCCTTGAGTCGTTCGTTGCTGGCGCGCAGGTCGGTGGTGCGTTCGGTAATCCGACGCTCGAGCTGGTTGTTGGCTTCCTGCAAGGCTTCCCGGGCGGCAAGGCGGGTGGCGATGACCTTGCGTCGTTCATTCCAGGCGATCAGCAGGAACGCCACCAGGGCGAAGGCCACGGCCACCAGGATGCCTTGGTTGATCGCCTGGCGACGCAGGTCTTCAAGCGGCGTCAGCAGGGTGAAATTCCACGGGGTATCGCTCAAGGGCCGGGTCTGCGACAGGTAGCTGATGGCGCGTTCGTCGGATACCAGTTCGGTGTTGGCCGGGAAGGTCAGCTTCTCCATGCCTTCGGCCAGGCGTTCCCGGGCCAGGGGCACCAGTTCATTGAGCGGGAACCAATAATATTGCAGGCTGCGGGCCAGGCGCTCCTTGGTCTCGTCGCTCAGGGGGCGCACCGACTTGAGCCGTCGCGCCGGGTCGCTGGACAGGATGATGATGCCGTTCTCGTCACTGACGAACGCCTCCAGCCGCGCTCGCTGCCAGCGCTCTTCCATGGCTTCGAGGCGCACCTTGACCACCGCCACGCCAATGATCTTGCCCTGTTGCTCCAGGCCATGGGCCAGGTAGTAGCCGGGTTCGCCATTGGTGCTGCCGATGCCGTAGAACCGTCCTGGCTGGCCGCGCACGGCGTTCTGGAAATAGGCGCGGAAGGACAGGTCTTCGCCCAGGTAACTGTCGACATCGCGCCAGTTGCTGGTGGCCAGCACCCGACCGGTGGTGTCCATCACGTAGATGGCCCGGCTGCGGCTGCGGCGGTTCAGGCCTTCGAGGTATTCGTTGACGGTCTTGCGATGCTCGGGCGTGGGGTCGTCGAGCAGTTGCGAGACACTCGATTCAAGCTCCAGCAGGCTGGGCAGGTAGGTGTACTTGCTGATCTCGCTCTCGACCGCGCGGGCGTGCAGCTCCAACTGGCGCTCGCCATTCTCGGCGAGGCCACGTACGCCATAGTGCTCGCTGATCCAGAAGCCGAGGTAACCCAGGCCGATCATCAGCGCAATGACCAGCGGCGGCAGGAACAGATGGCGGATCAGGCGGGGTTTCACGGCGAGTGATGGCGGCGCGGCGCGATAAAGGGTGGGGTCGCATTTCATCACAGAAGCCTTGGGTCAACCACAACACAATCGACAAGCCAACACTGGATCCTTGTGGGAGCGAGCTTGCTCGCGATGACTGCTTATCGGCCGACAATAATGTTGACTGACAGTCTGTTATCGCGAGCAAGCTCGCTCCCACAGGATTGGAGCGGTGTTGTTTAGTGCTGCAGGATTTTCTCGAGGAAATGCTGCGCACGTTCGGAGCGGGCACTGATGTCGCCGAAGAACTCTTCTTTCTTGCAGTCTTCGATGATCTGGCCCTGGTCCATGAAAATCACCCGGTTCGCCACTTTGCGGGCGAAGCCCATTTCGTGGGTCACGCACATCATGGTCATGCCTTCATGGGCCAGTTGCACCATCACGTCGAGCACCTCGTTGACCATTTCCGGGTCAAGGGCCGAGGTCGGTTCGTCGAACAGCATCACCACCGGGTCCATCGCCAGGGCACGGGCAATCGCCACGCGTTGCTGCTGGCCGCCGGAGAGCTGGCCCGGGTGCTTGTGGGCGTGGGCCGAGAGGCCGACCCGCTCGAGCAGTTGCAGGCCTTTCTTGGTGGCTTCTTCCTTGCTGCGGCCCAGCACCTTGATCTGCGCGATGGTCAGGTTTTCGGTGATGGTCAGGTGCGGGAACAGTTCGAAATGCTGGAACACCATGCCCACCCGCGAACGCAGTTGCGGCAGGTTGGTCTTCGGGTCGGCGATGGAGGTGCCATCGACCACGATGTCGCCTTTCTGGAACGGCTCCAGGGCGTTCACGCATTTGATCAGCGTGGATTTGCCCGAACCCGATGGCCCGCACACCACCACAACCTCACCCTTGCTGACCTCGGTGCTGCAATTGGTCAGTACCTGGAAGTCCCCATACCACTTGTTGATGTTCTTGATAGAGATCATACGGCGAACCTTTTTTGCAGACGCTTGACCAGCAGCGAGGCGGCAAAGCTGATTGTGAAGTACACGAGACCTGCGATGATCAGGAACTCATTGGAGCGGCCGATGATGTCGCCATTGGCCCGCGAAGCATTGAGGAAGTCCACCAGGCCGACCGTGTAGACCAGCGAGGTGTCCTGAAACAGGATGATGCTCTGTTGCAGCAGCAGCGGGGTCATCTTGCGAAACGCCTGGGGCAGGATGATCAGGCGCATGGTCTGGCCATAGTTCATGCCCAGTGCCTGTGCCGCGCCCATCTGGCCCTTGGGGATCGACTGCACGCCGGCCCGCACGATTTCGCAGAAGTACGCCGCCTCGAACATCATGAACGCGACGACGCAGGAGCCGAACGCACCGATCGGCGTGTCTTCGCCGGTGATCCAGCGCAGCACGAACGGCACCGCCAGGTAGAACCAGGTGATGACCAGCAGCAGCGGAATCGAGCGGAAATAGTTGACGTAGGCGCCGGCGATATTGGACACCAGCTTGTTGTGGGACAGGCGCATCAGCGCCAGGATCGTCCCCAGGATGATCCCGCCAACCACGCCCATGGCCATCAGCTTGAGGGTCATGACCATGCCGTTCCACAAGCCGGGAATGGCCGGTATGACGCCAGTGAAATCGAATTCCATCATTTACCCCCCACGGAGATCAGGCCGGGCACCGCGACTTTCTTCTCGACCATGCGCATGAGCAGCATCAGGCTCATGTTCAGGGTGAAGTAGATCAGCGTCGCCAGGGTGAAGGCTTCGAACAGGTTGGCGGAGAACTCGGCGGTCTGCTTGGTCTGCGCAAGCAGCTCCATCAGCCCGATCAGCGACGCCACGGAGGAGTTCTTGAAGACGTTGAGAAATTCCGAAGTAAGCGGCGGAATGATGATCCGGTAGGCCTGGGGCAACAGCACGTTCCAGTAGATCTGCGGCAGCTTGAAGCCCATGGCCCGGGCAGCGGACTCCTGGCCACGCGGCAGTGCCTGGATGCCGGTGCGAACCTGTTCGCAGACCCGGGCGGCGGTGAACAGGCCCAGGCACACGACGACGCTCAGGTAGGCCGAGGTGGTCGGGTTCAGGTCCTGCTTGTACCACTCCTGCATATCGGCGGGCAGCAGGTCCGGCACGAGGAAGTACCAGATGAACAGTTGAACCAGCAGTGGCACATTACGGAAGAGTTCCACGTAGCAGGTGGCGATCCCCGACACCAGCCGGTTCGGTACGGTGCGCATCACGCCGAGTACCGAGCCCAGCAGCAGGGCGATGATCCAGGCCACGACGGCGATGGCGATGGTCCAGCCCAGGCCGGCCAGGTACCAGTCGAGATAAATCTCGCTGCCCACGCCGGTGGACTTGAAGAACACGCCCCAGTCCCAGTTGTAATTCATTAGGGTCTCCCCTCAGATCGTTCGAGATACAAGTGCCCGCCTGGGGAAGCTCCGTTCCCGCCTGGCTGGGTAGCCAGGCACACAAGATCGGCTCGATAGCCGCCGGTTCGAGTGTTTTCCAAATTTGCCAGCAGGGAGTGACCATCCCCTGAAAGGGCCGGGCCCCTTCAGGAGATAAGGTTAGTCAGAAATCAGGATTTCTTGTCGTCAGCCGCTTTATCGGTCGGATTGGCGATCAGTGCCTTGAGCTCGTCGCTCATCGGGAAGTTCAGGTTCAGGCCTTTTGGCGGGATAGGCTGCATGAACCATTTTTCGTAGATCTTGTTGATCTCGCCCGAAGCGTAGGTGGCCTTGATGGCGTCATCCACAGCCTTTTTGAACGGCTCGTCGCCCTTGCGCATCATGCAGCCGTAGATTTCGTAGGACTGTGGTGTACCGGTCACGGCCCAGTCGTCGGCTTTCTTGGCCTTGGCGGCTTCGCCGGCCAGCAGTGCATCGTCCATCATGAAAGCGACGGCACGGCCGCCTTCGAGCATCTGGAAGGACTCGCCATGGTCCTTGGCGGAGATGACGTTCATGCCCATTTGCTTGTCGGCGTTCATGGACTTGAGGAGGCGCTCGGACGTGGTGCCGGCGGTGGTCACGACGTTCTTGCCCTTGAGGTCGTCGAAATCCTTGTACTTGGAATCTTTCTTGGTCAGCAGCCGAGTGCCGATCTCGAAGATGCCAACGGAGAAGTCAACCTGCTGCTGACGCTCGACGTTGTTGGTGGTGGAGCCGCATTCCAGGTCCACGGTGCCGTTCTGCACCAGCGGGATACGGGTTTGCGAGGTGACCAGGTTGTACTTGACCTGCAGGTCGGGCAGGTCCAGGTCTTTCTTGATCGCTTCGACGACTTTCAGCTGGATGTCGTGGGAGTAGCCGACCGGCTTGCCGGAAGCGTCCGCGATGTAGGAGAACGGAATGGAAGCGTCGCGATGCCCAAGCGTAATGACGCCGGACTCTTTGATCTTTTTCAGTGTGCCGGTCAGTTCGGCTGCGAAAACCGGAGTGCTGATCAGAGCGGCAGCAATGGCTGCGCCCAGGAGATGGGGAACGATACGCATCGATGTTTCCTCGACATTGTTTTTTTTATTTCGGCCGGTTCGTCGGCCCTGAGTACTTCGAGATGCCTGGCAGCTCCTGGTGTGTTGGCGTGCAGGCATTCGTCTCCAGAAGTGTAGAGCATGACTCGTGCCAGGCCAGGCCAGTCTGTTTAACTTGTTGTTTTAAATGGTTATTGATGTGTTGTGTCAGGTTTTATGCCGGCTGCTTTATCCGGTTAGCCGAACTGACTGGCGGGTCGTGTTCGGAAAACCGAATGGCTTTGAGCTGTCCCCAATCCATTGTGGGAGCGAGCTTGCTCGCGATAGCGGTGTGTCAGTTCCATAGAGACTGAATGTGCTGGCCTCATCGCGAGCAAGCTCGCTCCCACAGGGGGCAGCGGTGGACGCCAGATAGCAAAAAAGCCCCTGAATCGCTGGATTCAGGGGCTTTGGGGGTTGCGGGGTATTGGTCAGGCCGCTTCGATCTTGCGACGGTTGTGCTCGACTTTATCCAGGTACTGCCGCAGCTTCTCCTGCTCGGCCGGGGTGGTGAACAAGCCCAGCTTGCTGCGGCGCCACAAGACGTCCTGGGCATCGACGGCCCATTCGTCGCTGCACAGATAATCGACTTCGCGGGTATAGAGGCCGGCGCCAAGGTGTTCGCCCAGGTCGCTCAGGTCATGCACGCCTTCGAGCATGCGCCAGGTACGGCTGCCATAAGTGGTGGCCCAGCGGCGGGCGATGTCGGTCGGCAGCCAGTCGAACTTGTCACGCAACGCCGAGCACAGCGCTTGCGGGGTGGTCATGTTTTCGCCGCCGGGAAGGGCCTCTACGGCGGTCCAGCTTCCGCGCATCTGCGTGAAGTAGGGCGCCAGTTGCGCCATGGCCGATTCGGCCAGTTTGCGATAAGTGGTCAGCTTGCCGCCGAACACCGACAGCAAGGGCGCTTCTTCGCCACCACCGGAAAGCGCCAGGGTGTAGTCCCGGGTGACGGCCGATGGGTTGTCGGATTCGTCATTGCACAGCGGACGTACGCCGGAATAGCTGTGCAGGATATCGTCGCGGTTGATCTGCTTCTTGAAGTGGGCGTTGACCACCTTCAGCAGGTAATCGGTTTCGCCTTCGGTAATCGCCACGTTGGCCGGATCGCCGCTGTATTCGCGATCCGTCGTACCGATCAGGGTGAACTGGTTCAGGTACGGAATGGTGAACACAATGCGCTGATCTTCGTTTTGCAGAATGTGCGCATGCTCGCCTTCGTAGAGTTTCGGCACGATCAGGTGGCTGCCCTGGATCAGGCGAATGCCGTAGGGCGATTCCAGCTTCAGGTCATCGCGAATGAATTTGGCGACCCATGGGCCGGCGGCATTGACCAGCGCCTTGGCGCGGATCGAAAACAGGCTGCCGTCGGCACGTTCCAGATGCAAGTGCCACAGGCCTTTGCTGCGGCGGGCGTTCACACAGCGGGTGCGGGTATGGACGTGAGCGCCTTTTTCCCGGGCGGCCATGGCGTTGAGCACCACCAGGCGCGCGTCATCGACCCAGCAGTCGGAGTATTCGAAGCCCTTGGTTATCTCACTTTTCAGCGCGCTGTCGGCACCGAACTTCAAACTTTTGGAGCCGGCGAGCTGTTCACGTTTGCCCAGGTGATCGTAGAGGAACAGGCCGGCGCGAATCATCCAGGCCGGACGCAGGTGCGGGCGGTGGGGCAGCACGAAGCGCATTTGCTTGACGATGTGCGGGGCCTTGGTCAGCAGCACTTCGCGTTCGGCCAGCGCTTCGCGCACCAGGCGGAATTCATAATGTTCAAGGTAGCGCAGGCCACCGTGGATCAGCTTGCTGCTGGCCGACGAGGTATGGCTGGCCAGGTCGTCCTTTTCGCAAAGGAACACCGAAAGACCGCGACCGGCAGCGTCCGCGGCAATCCCCACGCCATTGATACCGCCACCAATGACGGCGACGTCATAGATCTCGGCGAGAGGGGGCGTAGGCAAGGTAGAAGTGGGCATCGGCTGGCCTCGGGTTCTTTTCGCAATATTTGAATTCGAACATAAATGTTCATTTGCGAAAATACTAGCCCATAAAGACAGCAACAGCCAGCCGTCTTTGATTGAAAATACTGATCAAAAGAAGCTGAAAGGAAAATTTTCGAACACGAAGACAGCTTGAGGCAGATAGGAAGGCATCTGTGGCGAGGGGATTTATCCCCGTTGGGTTGCGAAGCAACCCTAGACTCCGGCGACTCGGTGTATCAGGCAAATTAAGTGACTGTGTTGGGGTTGCTGCGCAACCCAGCGGGATAAATCCCCTCGCCACAGAGGACCGGAAGGGCGTCAGACCACCTCCAGCCGAATCTTGTGCTGGCTCAACAGCTGCGCCAGGGTCGGCACCGGTTGCTGGTCGGTCACCAGGCAATCGATCAGACTGATGGGGCCCAGGCGGACCATGGCATTGCGTCCGAACTTGCTGGAGTCCGCCGCCAACAGCACTTGCCGGGCGTTGGCGATGATGGCTTGGGAAACCCGCACTTCCTGGTAGTCGAAGTCCAACAGGCTGCCGTCTTCGTCGATCCCGCTGATGCCCACCAGGGCGAAGTCGACCTTGAACTGGTTGATGAAGTCGACGCTGGCCTGGCCCACCACGCCGCCGTCACGCCGTACGTTGCCGCCGGCGATCAGGACTTCGAAGTCGTCCTTGGCGCTGAGGATCGAAGCCACGTGCAGGTTGTTGGTGATGACCTTCAGGTGGTTGTGATTGAGCAGGGCCCGGGCGATGGATTCGGTGGTGGTGCCGATGTTGATGAACAGCGAGGCGTGATCGGGGATCTGGGCGGCGATGGCTTCGGCGATGCGTTGCTTTTCGTCGCGCATCTGGTCGGCGCGCATGGCATAGGCAGTGTTTTCCACGCTTGAATCGTAGGCGGCGCCGCCGTGGTAGCGGCGCAGCAGGTTCACTTCCGCCAGTTGGTTGATGTCGCGGCGAATGGTTTGCGGGGTGACGACGAATAACTGCGCCATTTCCTCGATGCTGACATAGCCGCGTTCGCGGACCAGTTCGAGGATTTGCTGCTGGCGGGGAGGCAGATTCATGGGGCTTCCTTTGGGCTGCCGTACAAAATTTGCCCATGATGCCGCAGGAATCCGATCCCGACCAGTTTCAGAACCTTATCAGGCTTATTCAGCGTCTTCGTGGGGTTCCCAATCGCGGGTGCGGCTGACCGCTTTCTGCCAGCCGGCATAGAGTTTTTCTTTCGCCGCCTCGTCCAGTTGCGGTTCGAATTCGCGCTCGATCACCGCTTTGCCGCGCAGTTCTTCCAGGCTGCCCCAGAAGCCGCACGCCAGGCCGGCCAGGTACGCCGCACCCAGGGCCGTGGTTTCACGCATTTTCGGCCGCTCGACCTGGGTGCCGAGGATGTCGGCCTGGAACTGCATCAGGAAGTTGTTCGCCACCGCGCCACCGTCGACGCGCAGGGCCCTGAGGCGTTCACCCGAATCCTGTTGCATGGCGTCGAGCACGTCGCGGGTCTGGTAGGCAATCGACTCCAGTGCTGCGCGAATGATGTGATCGACCCGTACGCCGCGGGTCAGGCCAAACAGCGCACCACGGGCATAGGGGTCCCAATACGGCGCGCCCAGGCCGGTGAAGGCGGGCACCAGGTACACACCGTTGCTGTCCTTGACCTTGTTGGCAAAGTATTCGGTATCCAGGGCGTCGTTGATGATCTTCAGTTCATCGCGCAGCCACTGGACGGTGGAGCCGCCGTTGAATACAGCGCCTTCCAGGGCGTAGGCCACTTCGCCACGGGGGCCGCAGGCGATGGTGGTGAGCATGCCGTGATTGGATTTCACGGCCTTTTTCCCGGTGTTCATCAGCAGGAAGCAGCCGGTGCCGTAGGTGTTTTTCGCCTGCCCCGGCTCCACGCACATCTGCCCGAACAGAGCTGCCTGCTGGTCGCCAGCGATGCCGCCGATGGCGATACCGCTTTTGGTGCGGCCATAGATTTCCGAGGACGACTTCACTTCCGGGAGCATTTCCCGGGGGATGTCGAGGATCTCCAGCATCTTCGCGTCCCATTCCAACGAGTGAATGTTGAAGAGCAGGGTGCGCGAGGCGTTGGTGTAGTCGGTGACGTGGACCTTGCCACCGGTGAATTTCCAGATCAGCCAGCTATCGACCGTGCCGAACAGCAGCTCACCGTTACGCGCACGCTCGCGGCTGCCTTCGACGTTGTCCAGGATCCACTTGAGCTTGGTGCCGGAGAAGTACGGGTCGGTGACCAGGCCGGTGGTCTGGCTGATGTATTGCTCGTGGCCGTCGCGCTTGAGCTGTTGGCAGATCTCTGTGCTGCGGCGGCACTGCCAGACGATGGCGTTGTAGATCGGCCGGCCGGTGGTCTTGTCCCAGACCACGGTGGTCTCCCGCTGGTTGGTGATGCCGATGGCGGCCACCTGGTCATGGTGCAGGCCGGCCTGGGCCAGGGCTTCGACCATGACCGCGCTCTGGGTGGCGAAGATTTCCATCGGGTCGTGTTCGACCCAGCCGGCCTGCGGGTAGTGCTGGGCGAATTCGCGTTGGGCGGTGCAGACCACATTGGCATCACGGTCGAAGATGATCGCGCGCGAGCTGGTCGTACCCTGGTCGAGGGCAATGATGTAGTTCTTGTTCTGGATATCGGTCATGTCGATTGCCTCGGGTCTTTCATAAAGGGAGACGTAAAAAGAAGCCACGGCGCAGGCTTCGAATGGCAGGGCCTGCGCCGACTGTTTCAGGATGTTCTGGGCTTGCCGTCAATGGCCGGTTCTGCATCCTTTGTCGCTGTCATGGCGCTGGGCAGGTGGCGGGCAATCAACCCGCGATAGGCCGCGGCACCGAGGCACGCACCCACGATCGGCGCAAAAATCGGAACCAGGAAGTACGGGATGTCGCGTCCACCCGTGAGGGAAATTTCACCCCAGCCTGCGAAGAATGTCATCAGTTTAGGACCGAAGTCCCGCGCCGGGTTCATCGCAAAGCCTGTCAGCGGCCCCATGGAGCTGCCGATCACGGCAATCAGCAGGCCGATCAGCAACGGCGCCAGTGGGCCACGGGGCAAACCGTTGTTGTCATCGGTCAAGGACATGATCACCCCCATCAGGATGGCGGTGATGATCGCTTCCACGAGGAAGGCTTGGCCAGTGGAGAGTGCCGCGTGCGGGTAGGTGGAGAACACCGAAGCCAGTTCGAGGCTCATTTCGGTGCCGCGAACCATGTGCCGGGACTGTTCGAAATCGAAGAATAGATTGCTGTACAGCGTGTAGACCAGAAGAGCGCCGCAGAAAGCGCCGGTCACTTGGGACGCTATATAGAAAGGCAGCTTGCGCTTTTCGAAGTCGGTGAACATGCACAGGGCGATGCTGACGGCGGGGTTGAGGTGGGCGCCGGAAATGCCTGCGCTCAGATAGATCGCCATGCTGACGCCGACGCCCCAGATGAGGCTGATTTCCCACAAACCGAAGCTCGCACCCGCGACCTTGAGCGCCGCGACGCAACCAGTGCCGAAAAAAATCAGCAGGCCAGTTCCCAGGAATTCCGCCAGGCATTGGCTGGACAGGGACGGCTGTTGTAAAGCAGTTGTCATTCAAACCTCGGTTTTTTGTTGTTTTGCAGCGCGTTCAGTACAGCACGATTACGCGATTTCCACCGAGGCAGGATCCCCATCCTGAACTCGGGTTGCTGTTTGAGACATGTAATATGGCTTTCAGTTTCGAAAAAATATAGACAAGAAACGCTGGTGTCAAAGGTCGAAAGTGAACCGCTGGTCACATTTAAACTATTCGTGCTGTGAATGACTCTCCCGTTGGCGATGCGTCACCGATAGAGGCAGCGCAGCCGCAAAGCCTTTTCAGAGGCGATGGCTTAGAATCCGCTCACTCTTTTTTTATTTCCTTATCAGGAGCGGTCATGACACCCGCGTTGGATCTGCTTAAGAAAGTGCGCGCCGAACATCGCATCCACAGTTATGAACACGATCCCAAGGCAGCCTCCTATGGCTTGGAGGCGGCGGAAAAGCTCGGGCTGGATCCGGCGCAGGTGTTCAAGACGTTGTTGGCGGCCAGTGAAAAAGGTGAGCTGTTGGTGGCGGTAGTGCCCGTGGCCGGGAGCCTGGATTTGAAAGGCTTGGCCCACGCCGCCGGTGTGAAGAAGGTGGAGATGGCCGACCCGGCCGCCGCGCAGCGTTCGACCGGTTATTTGCTCGGCGGTATCAGCCCGCTGGGGCAGAAGAAGCGTTTGCGCACGTTTATCGACAATTCCGCACAGCCACTCGCCAGCATGTTCGTCAGTGCGGGGCGGCGTGGGTTGGAAGTCGAGTTGGCGCCTTCGGTATTGAAGGAGCACACCGGGGCAGTGTTTGCTGATATCGGGCGTGCCTGATAGAGCAGGGCGGCCGCTGCGCAGCCTGTAGGGTAAAAATTCTGCTGATCTGTCACTGGATAATCCGTACCGCTACACCCCATGCTGGGCATCAGAAAAATAAGGAGAAGTGCCATGCAGCTTGCGTTTCATCAGGTCGATGCGTTCAGTGACCGGCCGTTCGGCGGTAATCCGGCGATGGTCTATCGGCTCGACGGCTGGCTTGCCGACGAGCTGATGCAGAAGATCGCCGCCGAGCATAACCTGGCTGAAACCGCGTTCCTGGTGCGTGAAGGTCAGCGTTGGCATATCCGCTGGTTCACCCCCACCACCGAAGTCCCGCTGTGTGGCCACGCCACGTTGGCCAGCGCTTATGTGCTGTTCGAGGTCTATCACGAAACCGTCGAGCGCCTGGATTTCATCTGCCGGTCCGGTTCGTTGAGCGTGACGCGCGAGGGTGATCGGCTGTGGTTGGATTTTCCGGCCGTCGTGCCTGCCGAGCTGGGCGTGTCCCTGGCCGTGCAGAGTGCCTTGGGCGTCGAAGCGGTGGATGTGCTGAGTTCCAACGAGTTGTTCGTGGTGCTGGAGTCGGAGCAAGCGGTGCTCGATTGCAAGCCGGACATGGTGGCCCTGGCGAAACTGCCCTGGCCCGGCGCTATCGTCACCGCGCCGGGGAGCAAGCATGATTTTGTCTCGCGCTATTTTGCCCCGGCGATCGGCATCAACGAAGACCCGGTGACCGGCTCGACCCATTGCAGCCTGATTCCCTATTGGTCCAAGCGCCTGGGCAAGCACGGGCTGACGGCTTATCAGTGTTCGGCCAGGGGCGGGGCGTTGTTTTGCCGGTTGGAGGGTGAGCGGGTGAAGATCGGCGGGAACGCGACGTTGGTGGCCAGCGGGACGTTGATGCTGCACTCAAGCCAATGACATCAAATGTGGGAGGTTGCTCGCGATAGCGGTGGTTCAGCCTGCACTGATGCTGAATGTGGCTATGTCATCGCGAGCAAGCTCGCTCCCACAGGATTTGTGGATGCCAGTCGATTTTGCGCCTGCGGCAAATTCCCATGTGGGAGGTTGCTCGCGATGGCGGTGGTTCAGCCTGCATCGATGCTGAACGTGTTCACTCCCACAATGATTAGCGGGCCGCGCTGTAGCGTCGCACTCCGCTGTCCACGGGTGGGATATGCGCCGCGGTGCTGCCTGAGGCCTGGAACAGCACCAGGTGTTCAGCCGCCACGCGGATGCCGACAGCGGCGCCGACCTGATGGTCGGCATGGCTGGGGAAGATCGATTCCAGTTGCGCACCTGTGGGTAACTGCAGGCGGTACAAGGTTGAAGCTCCCAGGAAGGTCTTGCCAACGATTCTGGCAGTAAGCGGGCTGTCCGGGGCGTAGACGATATCGTCTGGCCGCAGCAGCACGTCCACCGCGCCGCCGATGGGCCAGGTGTAGGCCCGGTTGCCGCGCAGCAGGCCCAGCTCGGTCAGCACCGATTCCGGGCTGTCGAGCTGGCCGCGTATGAAGTAGCCTTGGCCGACGAAACTGGCGACGAATGGCGTCAGTGGTTCGTGATACAGGTTGTAGGGCGTGTCCCACTGTTCCAGGCGACCTTCCCTGAATACGCCGACATGGTCACTCACGGCGAAGGCTTCTTCCTGGTCGTGGGTGACCAGGATCGCGCTAGTGCCGCGGGCCTTGAGAATGTCCCGCACTTCATGGCTGAGCTTGCGGCGCAGCTCGCCATCGAGGTTGGAGAACGGTTCATCGAGCAACAGCAGCTGCGGTTCCGGCGCCAGCGCACGGGCCAGGGCCACGCGCTGCTGTTGTCCGCCGGACAGTTCATGGGGAAAACGGCTGCCCAGGTGTTTCAGGTTGACCAGTTCCAGCAATTCTTCGACGACGCGGTCCTTGTTCGGATGCTTGCGAATGCCAAAGGCAATGTTCTGGGCCACGCTCAGGTGGGGAAACAGGGCGTAGTCCTGGAACACCATGCCGATGCGGCGTTTTTCCGGGGCGAGGGTGAAGCCGGCGCGGGAGATGGTGTCCCCGGCCAACTGGATTTCACCCTCGTGCACCGGTTCGAAGCCGGCAATGGCGCGCAAGGTCGTGGTCTTGCCGCACCCGGACGAACCGAGCAGGCAACCGATATCACCGGCATTGAGGTGCAGGTTGAGGTTCTGCACGACCCGCTGGTCCTGATAACCGCAGGCCAGGTTGTGCAAGTTCAGCAGCAGGGCGTGGCTCATGCGTGGTGATACGCCGGCTCGACCAGGAACTCGAGCAAGGCCTTCTGCGCATGCAGGCGATTCTCGGCCTGGTCCCAGGCTACCGAACGCGGGTCATCCAGCAGGTCCATGCTGATCTCCTCGCCACGGTGGGCCGGCAGGCAGTGCATGAACAACACGTCGGTATCCGCCAGGTCGAGCAGGGCCCGGTTGACCTGCAGTGGCGCGAACAATTTCAGGCGCCTGGCGGTTTCTTCCTCCTGGCCCATGGAGGTCCAGACGTCGGTGCTCACCAGGTGCGCACCGGCCACGGCCTGTTTCGGGTCACGGACGATGGACACCCGCTCCCCGGCCTTGGCCAGCAACTCGGCATTGGGGTCAAAACCTTCGGGGCAGGCGATGCGCAATTGGAAGTCGAATTGCATCGCCGCTTCTATATAGCTGTTGCACATGTTGTTGCCATCGCCGATCCAGGCCACGCTCTTGCCCTGGATCGAGCCACGGTGCTCGAGGAAGGTCTGCATGTCGGCCAGCAACTGGCAGGGGTGCAGGTCGTCGGACAGGCCGTTGATCACCGGTACGCGGGAATGGGCCGCGAATTCGGTCAGGGTGCTGTGGGCAAAGGTACGGATCATCACCGCGTCCAGCATGCTCGACATGACGATGGCGCAATCGCCGATGGGTTCGCCACGGCCCAGTTGGGTGTCGCGGGGCGACAGGAAAATCGCCTGGCCGCCCAGTTGGATCATGCCGGCTTCGAAAGAGATGCGGGTGCGGGTCGATGACTTCTCGAAGATCATCCCCAGCACACGGTTTTTCAAGGGCTCGAACAGTACGCCGCGATTACGCAGGTCCTTGAGCTCCACGCCTCGACGGATCACGCCGAGCAACTCATCGGGCGTGAAATCCATCAGGGAGAGAAAGTGCCTTGCGCTCATGATTGACTACCTTTTTGTAACTGACCGCAGATGCTCAAAGCCTTGTTTAATGAAAAAACGGGCGAGACCTGCGGCAAAAGCCGCACGGGGCGACGAAATAGGGGAAGGCGCGATCTTATAATTAAATGTCGCGTCTTACCAATAGGGCTACGGTTTTTGGGGATTTCAGCGAAGCCATCACGCGAATGCGATGGCGTATTTGAGGCCGGTTTCCTGACTGCAGCGACCCATTTGTACACTGGCGCTGCTCGGCTTGGCAATCAAGCGCGGCGGGCGCGCCATGGATGGAGGGCGGTTTGTGCCACGTCCTCCGACTCTGCGCCTGTCTGCTGGTGGCTGTGAAACATTTCCTAATGCAAAGGCCTGGGTTATAAATGAGCCTCAGCGGCACAGGAGCCCGAAATGGATTCGAAAGAGCGACAATTGATGGAATTGCTGGGGCTGACCGCACGCTCGCTGACCCACCTGACGGCATCGGTGACGTCCATGTCATTCGAATTGCTGCGCAGCGATGATGAAGTGACCAAGGCCGCCGGCCGCCGGATGATCGATCGCATGGCCACGATCAGCAGCGGTCTTGACGAGCATTGGCGATTGATTGGCGAACTGACCGGCGTGCCCATCGCCCAGGAGGAAGTGGAAACCGTCGAGGAAATCCAGCTCCTGGCGCCCCCCGAGGGCCCTTGATGGCACTTCATCGGCGCGCCTGATGGCCGGCAATTCACAGGACGAACGTCGCTGGCGCTGCCGGGCATCACGCGCCATAGTTTTGTTCCCGCGGCCGAAAGTGCCCGCCACGAATAAAACAGAGACTGGCCATGACCAAGACTCTCCACCACCGTGCGTGCCATCTGTGTGAGGCCATCTGCGGCTTGACCCTCGAAACCACCGAAACCGACGGCCAGGGCCTGGCGATCACCTCGATCAAGGGCGATGCGCTGGACACCTTCAGTCGCGGTCACATCTGCCCCAAGGCAGTGGCCCTGCAAGATATCCAGAACGATCCGGACCGCCTGCGCCAACCCGTGCAACGCATCGGCAACGAATGGCACCCCATCGCCTGGGACGATGCCTTCGCGTTGGTGGCCGCGCGCCTGGCGGATATCCAGGCGCGCCATGGCCAGAACGCGGTGGCGGTCTACCAGGGCAACCCCAGCGTGCATAACTATGGGCTGATGACCCACAGCAACTATTTCCTGGGCCTGTTGAAGACCCGCAGCCGTTTCTCGGCAACCTCGGTGGACCAACTGCCCCATCACCTGACCAGCCACCTGATGTACGGCCACGGCTTGCTACTGCCGATTCCGGACATCGATCACACCGATTTCATGCTGATCCTGGGCGGCAACCCACTGGCCTCCAACGGCAGCATCATGACCGTGCCGGACGTGGAGAAGCGCCTCAAGGCGATCCAGGCCCGTGGCGGCAAAGTGGTGGTGGTCGATCCGCGCCGCAGCGAAACGGCGGCCATTGCCGACCAGCATGTCTTCGTGCGTCCCGGGGGCGATGCCGCGCTGCTGTTTGGCTTGCTCAATACCCTGTTCAGCGAAGGCCTGACCCGTGACAGCCACCTGCCGGTGGACGGCCTGGACGAGGTGCGCGCGGCCGTTGCTGCTTTCACGGCTGAAGCGATGAGCCCGCTCTGTGCGGTGCCGGCAGCGCAGATCCGGCAATTGGCCCGGGACTTCGCCGCCGCCCCGTCAGCGGTGTGCTACGGGCGGATGGGGGTGTCGACCCAGGCGTTTGGTACGCTGTGTCACTGGCTGATCCAGGTGATCAACCTGGTGACCGGCAATCTGGATCGGGTGGGCGGTGCGCTGTGTACCGAGCCGGCGGTGGACCTGGTGGCGACCACCTCGGGCGGGCATTTCAATCGTTGGCAGAGCCGGGTGTCCGGGCGTCCCGAATACGCAGGCGAGCTGCCAGTGTCGGCCCTGGCCGAGGAGATGCTGACCGAAGGCGAAGGCCAGATTCGGGCGCTGGTCACCGTGGCCGGCAACCCGGTGTTGTCTACACCCAACGGGCGGCAGTTGGAGCAGGCCCTGGATGGGTTGGAGTTCATGGTCAGCGTCGATCTGTACATCAACGAAACCACCCGTTACGCCGACCTGATCCTGCCCTCGACCTCGGCCCTGGAAAACGATCATTACGACACCACCTTCAACCTGTTCGCGGTGCGCAACGTGACCCGTTTCAACCGGGCGATCCTGCCTAAGCCCGAGGGGGCGCTGCACGACTGGGAAATCTTTGTCGGCCTGGCCAAGGCCTTCGCTGCCCGGACCGGCAAGGAACTCAAGCCGACCATGCCGCCGGCGCAGATGATCGATCTTGGCCTGCGCAGCGGGGCGTATGGCGACGCCTCGCCACACAAGTTGTCTCTGGCGACCTTGTTCGACCATCCCCATGGCATCGACCTCGGCGCACTCAAGCCCAACCTGGCCCCGCGCTTGAAAACCGAAAACCAACGGGTGCAGGCCGCGCCGGCGGTGATTCTCGCCGACCTTGCGCGCTTTGCCGCGTTGCAGGCGCCAGAACCGGACGAGTTGCTGATGATTGGCCGCCGCCATGTGCGCAGCAACAACTCCTGGATGCATAACTTCCATCGACTGGTGAAGGGCAAGCCGCGTCATCAATTGCTGATGCACCCGGATGACCTCGCCTCGCGCGGCCTTGCCGACGGGCAGCGTGTGACGGTCAGTTCGCGGGTGGGGGCCATCGAAGTCGAGGTCCTGGGCAGCCTGGACATGATGAAAGGCGTGGTCAGCCTGCCCCACGGCTGGGGTCATGCCCGGCCGGGCGTGCAGATGACCATTGCCAGTGGACAGCCGGGCTCCAGCGCCAATGACCTGACCGATGATTGCCAGCTCGATGAGTTGTCCGGCAACGCGGCGCTCAACGGTGTACCGGTGAAGGTGGCGGCTGCGTAGAATTGTCTCTGAGCAGCACGTTCTGCTTTCCGTTACAATGCGCCACCGTGTCGACAACTGACGTCGCAAAGTTTAAGCCGAGGTGCTCCGTGGATATCATCGAAACCATTAAAGACCAGATTGCCAACAACACCATCCTGCTTTACATGAAAGGCTCGCCGAACGCGCCACAGTGCGGCTTCTCGGCCAAGGCTGCTCAGGCGGTGATGGCGTGTGGCGAGAAGTTTGCCTACGTGGACATCCTGCAGAACCCGGAAATCCGCGCCAACCTGCCCAAGTACGCCAACTGGCCAACCTTCCCGCAGTTGTGGGTGGGCGGTGAGCTGATCGGTGGTAGCGACATCATGACCGAGATGGCCGCCGACGGTTCCTTGCAGGCCACGATCAAGGCAGCGGTAGAAAAAGCGACGGCGAACAAGACCGAAGCCTGATCCATGGAAGCCTGTTCACCACACCGGTTGTGGTGAACGGGAAACCTTGTGGGAGCGAGCTTGCTCGCGATAGCGGTGTGTCAGTCAGCATTTTTATATCTGATCCACCGCCATCGCGAGCAAGCTCGCTCCCACAGTGGTTTTGAGTAGGGCCTGGGAGAATCCAGGCAATAAAAAGCCCCGCCTCTCGAAAGAGGGCGGGGCTTTTTAGTGGCCTGCTGCCGGGGAAGTTTACTCTTCGCCCATCTGCGATTGCAGGTAGTTCTCAAGACCGACTTTGTCGATCAGGCCCAGTTGGGTTTCCAGCCAGTCGATGTGCTCTTCCTCGGATTCGAGGATGTCTTCCAGCAGTTCACGGCTACCGAAGTCGCCAACGCTTTCGCAATGGGCAATGGCGGCCTTCAGGTCAGCGTGGCCGGTGCGCTCGATGCGCAGGTCGCACTCGAGCATTTCCCGGGTGTGTTCGCCGATGTGCAGCTTGCCCAGGTCCTGGACGTTCGGCAGGCCTTCGAGAAACAGGATGCGCTTGATCAGTTTGTCCGCGTGTTTCATCTCGTCGATGGACTCGTGGTACTCGTGCTTGCCCAGCTTGTTCAGGCCCCAATCCTCGTACATGCGCGCATGCAGGAAGTATTGGTTGATCGCGACCAGCTCATTGGCAAGGATCTTGTTGAGATGCTGGATGACTGTAATGTCGCCTTTCATGATGAGGCCTGCCCTGTAATAGCTGTGTATAGGGCGGAGTTTGAGCCGCGTATTTATCAGTGTCAAACCTAAGTTATTGAATAATAAATGAAAATTAATCGGAATAAGAATGTTTGTGTTCCGCGTCTGGACGCTAAGCATTTGATTTACAGGCATAAAAAAACCGGACATCGAGTCCGGTTCCTTGAAAAGCTGTCCTTACGCGGCAGTAAATTCTACCGGGTAGGGGATCGAGGCCTGTGCCGTTTGCACCTTGGCGAGGGTTTCACGCACCACGTCCTTGGCCAGGCAGGCACATTTGCCGCATTGGCTGGCTACGCCGGTGGCCTGGCGGACTTCGCGATAGCTGCAGCAACCTTCATAGATCGCTTCGCGGATTTGTCCGTCGGTGACGCCAGTGCAGAGGCATACATACATAAGTGAGAACCGTCGCTGGTTGTGACTCAATTGAGACGGATCTTAATGTTAACGAGAATGATTGTCAAAGTGGTTTCTCAAGGACTTGCGCCAGAGCGGTGCCAGGCTGACGAACGGTTTTTTCCTTGGGCAACAAAGGCAGCACGCAGCGGGGCGGCGATTTTTCGATACCACCGAAAAACCCTTGAAGACAGTCCAAATGCGCGGTGTATGATGGTCGGCCCTTGCAAGCGGGTTCGTGTCACAGGGCTGTCGCCTGAGGGTGGCAGGCTGGCCCGGACTTTGTTTTCACGCTAATTACATCAGGAGATATCCAATGAGCGTACTCGTAGGCAAACAAGCCCCTGACTTCACCGTGCCAGCCGTGCTTGGCAACGGCGAAATCGTCGACAGCTTCACCCTGTCCTCGGCCATCAAAGGCAAATACGGCCTGGTGTTCTTCTATCCGCTGGACTTCACCTTCGTCTGCCCGTCCGAGCTGATCGCACTGGATCACCGCATGGACGACTTCAAGGCGCGCAACGTTGAAGTGATCGCTGTTTCGATCGACTCGCACTTCACTCACAACGCCTGGCGCAACACCCCGATCAACAATGGCGGTATCGGTCAGGTGAAATACACCATGGCTGCCGACATGAAGCACGAAATCGCCAAGGCCTACGACGTTGAGTCCGAAGGCGGTGTGGCCTTCCGTGGCGCCTTCCTGATCGACGACAAGGGCGTTGTCCGTTCGCAGATCGTCAACGACCTGCCGCTGGGCCGTAACATGGAAGAGCTGATCCGTCTGGTCGACGCCCTGCAATTCCACGAAGAGCACGGCGAAGTCTGCCCGGCCAACTGGAAAAAAGGCGACAAGGGCATGACCGCATCCCCTGAAGGCGTTGCCGCATACCTGGGCGAGCACGGCGACAAGCTGTAAGCGCATCCAGGCATAAAAAAACCGGCCCTCGATGGGCCGGTTTTTTTATGGGGATTTCAACCAAATCATCGGCTGAAACACAGCGCTCTGTGGCGAGGGGATTTATCCCCGCTGGGCCGCGAAGCGGCCCCAAGCCTGCCAATTGAGTTGCCTGGCTCACCTTTCCGGGACTGCTGCGCAGTCCAGCGGGGATAAATCCCCTCGCCACAAAAGAGCCAAGCCTGGCTCTATGTCAGTCGTCGAAATCCTGCCAGCCACCCATTTCTTTCCACCGGTTGACGATGCCGCAGAACAGCTCGGCGGTCTTCTCGGTGTCGTAGCGGGCCGAGTGCGCCTCACGGCCATCGAAATCGATGTCGGCGGCCTGGCAGGCCTTGGCCAGGACGGTCTGGCCATACGCCAGGCCTGCCAGGGTCGCGGTGTCGAAGCTGGAGAACGGGTGGAACGGGTTGCGCTTCATGTCCAGGCGCGCGACGGCGGCGTTGAGGAAGCCCAGATCGAAGCTGCTGTTGTGGCCCACCAGGATTGCGCGCTTGCAACCGTTGGCCTTGAGCGCCTTGCGCACACCACGGAAGATGTCGGTCAAGGCCGTTTCTTCGCTGACCGCCATGCGCAACGGGTGATCGAGCTTGATCCCGGTGAACTCCAGAGCCGCCGCTTCGACGTTGGCGCCTTCGAACGGTTCGACACGGAAGAAATAGGTGTGGTCAGGGAACACAAAGCCTTTTTCGTCCATGCCGATGGTAGTCGCGGCGATTTCCAGCAAGGCGTCGGTGGCGGAATTGAAACCACCGGTTTCTACATCGACGACGACCGGCAGATAACCACGGAACCGCGCGGCCATGGGGTGACGGGCGCCGCCCGAACCACCGTTGCCGTCCAGTTCGTCGTCGAAATGATCTTCACTCACGCGTTTTCCTCCAGCAGGCGCCAGCGCAGTTTTTCACCGGCGCGCAGCGGGATGACAGTCTGCTCGCCGAAGGGCAGGCTGACGGGGGCGGTCCATTCGTCACGGACCAGGGTAATACGGTCGGTGTTCACCGGCAGGCCATAGAAGCGCGGACCATGCAGGCTGGCGAAGCCTTCGAGTTTTTCCAGCGCATTGCGCTGTTCGAACGCCTCGGCGTACATCTCGATGGCGGCATAGGCGGTGTAGCAGCCGGCGCAACCGCAGGCCGCTTCCTTGGCGTGACGGGCGTGGGGCGCCGAGTCGGTGCCGAGGAAAAACTTGGCGCTGCCGCTGGTGGCGGCGTCCAGCAAGGCTTCCTGGTGGGTATTGCGCTTGAGGATCGGCAGGCAGTAGAAGTGCGGCCGGATCCCGCCTACCAGCATGTGGTTGCGGTTGTACAGCAGGTGGTGGGCGGTAATGGTCGCGCCGACGTTGGCCGGGGCCTCGTTGACGAACTGCACGGCATCGCCGGTGGTGATGTGTTCGAACACCACCTTGAGGGTCGGGAAACGCTCCACGACACGGCGCATGTGCTCGTCGATGAAGATCTTCTCGCGGTCGAACACATCGACGTCGCCCCGGGTAACCTCACCATGGATCAACAACGGCATGCCTACTTCGGCCATGGCCTCCAGCGCCGGGAAGATCTTGTCGATGCTGGTGACACCGGAATCGGAGTTGGTCGTCGCGCCGGCGGGATACAGCTTGGCGGCATGGACAAAACCGCTGGCCTTGGCGTCGCGAATCTCTTCGGGCTGGGTGCGGTCGGTGAGGTAAAGCACCATCAGCGGTTCGAAGCGGCTGCCAGCCGGGCGCGCGGCGAGGATACGCTGGCGATAGCCATCGGCCTCGGCGGCGTTGCGCACGGGCGGAACCAGGTTAGGCATGATGATCGCGCGCCCGAAGGTGCGCGCGACATCGGCGACGGTATGGGTCAACACAGCACCATCGCGAAGATGAATATGCCAGTCGTCGGGACGCAGCAGGGTCAGGCGGTCGGACATTGGGGGGCTTCCAGGCGGGTCAAACTCTGGGGAATGCTACCGGAAAAGACCGATTCAGGCACCCGCTATCAAGTTCTGCCACAACTTACCGATAGCTCCTACAGGTGTGCCACGAATCCGTGCAGTGCCCCGGACAGGTGTCATGCCCTCAAGCATGCGTCGATCTTTGTATAAAAGTCAGTGGAGCCTCCCGTGCGCCAGCGTTATCTAGCCTTGCTCAGTGTGTTTGCCAGCCTTCCCGCCATGGCGCTCACTTTCCAGACCCGTCTGGAGAGCATCGAGTGGACGGTCGAAGGCGACAAGTTCGAGTGCCGGCTGAGCCAGCCGATCACCGATTTCGGCACTGGCGAATTCGTGCGCCGGGCGGGCGAGCAGGCCACGTTCCGCCTCAAGAGCTATAACCCGATGCTGGGCGGCGGTTCGGCCACCTTGCTGGCGGCGGCCGCACCGTGGCAACCGGGGCGCGGCGATATCAACCTGGGCTCGGTCAGCATTGGCAGTGGCGATGTATTGTTCAACAGCTCCCAGGTCCAGGCCGGACGCTTGATCAGTGGGCTGATGGACGGTCGCAGCCCGGTGGTTCGGCGCAACACCGAGGACGGTCGAGTGTCGGAAGTCCGGTTGCTGCCGGTGCGTTTCAACAAAGCCTTCAGCGATTATCAGAGCTGTGTCGCCAAGTTGTTGCCGAAGAATTTCGAGCAGGTGAAGCAGACCCAGATCGGCTTCCCCGGCGAAGAAGTCGAACTCGATGCCCGGGCCAAGGCCCAGTTGCAGGTGATGCTCGACTTCATCAAGGCCGATCCGAGTGTCAATCATATCGAGCTTGACGGTCACTCCGACAACAGCGGCAATCGCCTGACCAACCGCGAGCTGTCGCGCCGCCGGGCCCTGGCGGTCCAGGACTTCTTCAAGGCCAATGGTTTCCAGGAGTCGCAGATCACCCTGCGCTTCCACGGCGAGCGTTATCCCCTGGTGCCCAACACCAACGCCGCCAACCGGGCCAAGAACCGTCGGGTGGCCGTGCGCCTCGAGCGCGTGGCGGCTAGCGAAGCACCGGCACCCCAGGCCCCCGCCGCGCAGCCTGCACCCGCTGCGGCCCCTGCCAAGGTGCCGGCGCCCACCGCGGCGCCGGCCAAGACCCCGACACCCACGCCCGCCGGGACGACCGCGCGGACCTCCTGATTCGATTTTGACCGTCGCGCGTTCGACATAATCTGTCGCTTCGTCGTCATAAGCTGTCGCGCCCCTGTAAATTATCCGCGCTGGACGTTAGACTTCACGGCTTTCCGTAGAACCCGTGGAGTGATGGCATGGCGGACGTAAACAAGGTCGTTCTGGCGTATTCCGGCGGCCTGGACACTTCGGTGATCCTCAAGTGGCTGCAGGACACTTATAACTGCGAAGTGGTGACCTTCACCGCTGACCTGGGGCAGGGCGAAGAGGTCGAGCCTGCACGCGCCAAGGCCCAGGCCATGGGCGTCAAAGAGATCTACATCGATGACCTGCGCGAAGAGTTCGTCCGCGACTTCGTGTTCCCGATGTTCCGCGCCAACACCGTTTACGAAGGCGAGTACCTGCTGGGTACGTCCATCGCCCGTCCGTTGATTGCCAAGCGCCTGATCGAAATCGCCAACGAAACCGGCGCCGATGCCATTTCCCACGGCGCGACCGGCAAAGGCAACGACCAGGTGCGTTTCGAGCTGGGCGCCTATGCCCTCAAGCCAGGCGTGAAAGTCATTGCCCCGTGGCGTGAATGGGACCTGCTGTCCCGTGAAAAACTGATGGACTACGCCGAGAAGCACGCGATTCCAATCGAGCGTCACGGCAAGAAGAAATCCCCGTACTCGATGGATGCCAACCTGCTGCACATCTCCTATGAAGGCGGCGTGCTGGAAGACACCTGGACCGAGCACGAAGAAGACATGTGGCGCTGGACCGTCTCTCCCGAGAAGGCCCCGGATACCCCGCAATACCTGGAGCTGACCTATCGCAATGGCGATATCGTCGCCCTGGACGGCGTGGAAATGAGCCCGGCCACCGTGCTGGCGACCCTGAACCGCATCGGCGGCGAACATGGCATCGGTCGTCTGGACATCGTCGAGAACCGCTATGTCGGCATGAAGTCCCGCGGCTGCTACGAAACCCCGGGCGGCACCATCATGCTGCGCGCTCACCGGGCGATCGAATCGATCACCCTGGACCGCGAAGTGGCTCACCTCAAGGACGAGCTGATGCCCAAGTACGCCAGCCTGATCTACACCGGCTACTGGTGGAGCCCTGAGCGTCTGATGCTGCAGCAGATGATCGACGCCTCCCAGGCTCACGTGAATGGCGTGGTACGCCTGAAGCTGTACAAGGGCAACGTGATTGTCACCGGGCGTAAGTCCGACGAGTCGCTGTTCGACGCCAACATCGCGACCTTCGAAGAAGACGGCGGTGCCTACAACCAGGCCGACGCGGCTGGCTTCATCAAGCTCAACGCCCTGCGCATGCGCATCGCGGCGAACAAGGGTCGCAAGCTGTTCTGACCCTGGCGATAAAAAAACGGCCTGCCTTGAGCAGGCCGTTTTTTTTGCCCTCTGTTTTGCGCGCGCAGCCTATGTGCTGCAGCGCTGTCTCCTGATAGCTCATTCATCCTGCCCGCGGGTCGCAAGGTCTGCGTGGTGGTAAATGACGTACACAACGATGCCGGCGTGTTTCAAATGCTCCGGTCGGCAAGGCTCGATCAGGCGGTGGGATTGGCGGCATAGGATGCAAAGCGGATCCGGCGGTTCATGTCTGTGGCGATGAAGGCTTATCAGTCGCCGCCGCTGGTCCTTGCCCGTCCGGCGTAGCATTCGTTTACGCCGACAGGCCGCGTCATCCATGGTCTTTATGAAGTGTTTGCTCTTGCGAAAATCCGAAGGTGAATACAAGGAACGATAATTGAAGTTGAGGGTGATGAAAAAAAGCAGCAATAAATAAAAGGGAAAGCTGATCAGGAACCAGAGGTAATACTCACGGTCCTGGTCATCCAGAAAAGGCAGGGAAACAGCCGCGGACGTTTCGGATAAAGTAGCGAATATGGCGATAAGGGTCATGGGGTTGGTAATGGTCTTCAAAGGTTTGTTCATGGTTAATGCTCATGGAATATTCATGCTCGTGAGTGGGTTGGAAAAATAATATCGGTGGTTAATAAAGTGTCGCTGAAACAATCAGGGGCGCCGATGTTTTATAACGGCTGCCTGAACGTCTCTTATATATGAATTTCCGCTGCTGAAGTGAGGGGTGCCTGTTTTAACAGTAAATAATTCAGTTACTCTTTATGAGTGAAGTGCTTTCCAATGACCGGTCCGCAGGCAGGCATGGTGGCGAAAGAGCGCATTATTCATAGGGGTACCGGATGCTCAAGGGCGGTCGGTCCTGCTCTGTAAAAAATTGAGGACACATTTTTCCCGGCGGGATTTGTAGGAGTTTTCTGTATAGCTTGTAGGATCTGTCTCTCGGTGCGAGCGGTCAGGGGGGGGCGGCATGCCAAGGTAGAAATGACTAGGCTATTGTGCGTGCTCTAAAAATTCGAACAGCGAAGTTGGATTTGCCCATGAATAAAGTGCTGATCGTGGATGATCATCCCGTCATTCGTCTTGCTGTACGTTTGCTGATGGAGCGTCATGGTTATGAGGTCGTTGCCGAAACCGACAACGGCGTCGATGCGTTACAACTTGCTCGTGAACTTATGCCCGATATCGTCATTCTCGATATCGGTATTCCGAAACTGGACGGGTTGGAGGTCATTGCCCGTTTGACGGCCATACCTTCGTCAATGAAGGTGTTGGTACTGACTTCCCAGGCGCCTGGGCATTTTTCAATGCGCTGCATGCAGACAGGGGCGGCCGGGTATGTCTGCAAGCAACAGGACCTTACTGAATTATTAAGTGCAATCAAGGCAGTGCTGTCCGGCTACAGTTACTTTCCCAACCAGGCATTGCATACGGTGCGATCGAGCCTGGGTAATGCCAGTGAGTCCGATATGGTCGATCGGTTATCTGGGCGGGAGATGATGGTCTTGCAGCAACTGGCGCGCGGCAAGACCAACAAGGAAATCGCCGATGGAATGTTCTTGAGCAACAAGACCGTCAGTACTTACAAGACCCGTCTGTTATTGAAGCTCAATGCCCGTTCGCTGGTCGACCTGATCGAGCTGGCGCAGCGCAATGGGTTGGTGTGAGGCTGCTGTCACGCGTACTCAGTAAAAAGCCTCCGTCAGGGAGGCTTTTACGTGTCAGAGGTCAAAGTCGTAATCGGCCAGTTGCTTCTGTAAACGACGCTCTTCCAGCAGGTTATCGATGGTGCGGCGCTTGCTCAGGTTGGTTTTCGCTACTTCCGGCACGACCGCAGGTTCACCGTCGTCGGCCTCAACGGCGATGAATTCGTCTTCTACATCCAGTTGTTCTTTGCCAGCACTCATGGGTTCGACTCCAGGCTAAGACTGCCATTGGCGCTCCTTATATCGATAAACCACGGGCTGGTAAAAAAGATTTTTTCAATCGATAGATCGATAAAAGCAATAGCGCCTCAATCGTCCGAGGTCTTGTGCTTGTATTCGCATAAATCTTCGATTCGGCAGCTGCCGCAGCGGGGCTTGCGCGCCAGGCAGACGTAGCGTCCATGGAGGATGAGCCAGTGATGGGAGTCCAGCAGGTATTCCTTGGGGACAAACTTCATCAGCTTCTTCTCCACCTCCACCACGTTTTTGCCGGGGGCCAGTCCGGTACGGTTGCTGACGCGGAAAATGTGGGTGTCCACCGCCATGGTCAACTGCCGAAACGCGGTATTGAGCACGACGTTGGCGGTTTTGCGGCCGACGCCTGGAAGGGCTTCCAGCGCTTCACGGGTCTGCGGGATTTCGCTGCCGTGGCGCTCGATCAGCAGGCGGCAGGTTTCGATCACGTTTTTGGCCTTGCTGTTGAACAGGCCGATGGTCTTGATGTACTCGGACAACCCTTCGACGCCCAGGGCGTAGATCGCCTCCGGGGTGTTGGCGACCGGGAACAATTTAGCCGTGGCCTTGTTGACGCCGACGTCGGTGGACTGGGCCGACAGGATGACCGCGATCAGCAATTCGAACGGCGAGGAATAGGCCAGTTCGGTTTTCGGTTCCGGGTTGTCCTCGTGAAAGCGACGGAATATTTCCAGGCGTTTTGCGGCGTTCATGGGCGCGGCGTTTCCTCGGTGGTTGAAGGGGATTTGGCTGCCGTCCAGGCCTGTCGGGCCGCCAGCAGCAGGCCGAGCAGAATGAACCCGCCCGGGGCGAGCAAGGCCAGGGGGAGGCCGCCGCCGATCAGCTCACGCAGGGTGCCCAGGCTGACCATCAAGAGACCGAACACCCCAGCCAGCCTGAAGCGTCCAGGCAAGCGAGACTCGACGAAGAAACCCGCATGCTCCAGCGCCACGCAGCTCAAGGCGATCCAGCCCAAGTAAAGACTCAGCGGTCGATACAGTTCCAATGCCCAGGCCTGGACGACAAAACCTATGCAGGTGGTCAAGGTAGCGGCCAGCACGATGGCGGCGAGCAGCTGTTGCGCGGTGGTCAGGCGTTGTCGGACAAACCCCATGGCCAAGCCCTGGCAGAAGAACATCAAGGCCCAGGCCAGCCATAGCACCAGCGCGGCCATCAGCGAATCGCTGGCGCCCACCAGCGGGACGAGCAGCAGGCCGTGTGTCAGGCCCCATGGCTTATTCATTGGCAGGCACTCCCAACCGAGCCTTGTGCTCGTCGAAGTAACGCAACGCGTCGTGAACCGCTTGGAGCACCGCCCGGGACGTCACGGTTGCGCCGGCCAGTTGATCGAACTGTCCCTGGTCCTTCTTCAGGGCCCAGCCGCTGTCATCAGGCGCCTGGCGTGATTTGCCGGTGAAGACCTGCATCCAGGCGTTCGGCCAGCCGGCAATCGCCGCGCCCAACCCGGGTGTTTCGGCTTGGCGCAGCGTCTTGACGCCCAGCAGCCGGCCCTGTGGATCGATGGCGACCAGCAATTCGATGCTGCCTTCATAGCCCGGCGCCAGGCTACGCAGCAGCACGGCGCTGGGCTGGCCATTGCGGGTCGCCAGATAACCGCCCAGCAGCGTGCTATGGGCCAAGGTCACCGAGGCGGTGAAAGCGGGGTGCGCCAATGGCTGATTGTCGTAGAGGTCAGTGGGCAGTACCTCAAGCAAGGTCCTGTTCGCCAACGCTTGCCGCTGGGCTTCGATGCGCCCAGCGGTGCCGAAGTGCGTGAGGTACGTGGCACCGCTACCGAGGCCGATCAACAGGATCAGGATTGCCACGCCGCGGGGATTCTTCATGTCAGTGGCCGCCGTTGTCGCGTCTCGGCAAACCGGTCCAGTGCCGGCACGCCGAGGTTCATCAGCAACACCGCGAACGCTACGCCATCCGGGTAGCCGCCCCAGGTGCGGATCAGGTAGACCAGCAGCCCCATGCCGGCCCCGAACAGCAGGCGGGCGAGAGGAGCCTTGGCGCCCGAGACCGGTTCGGTCGCGATAAAAAACGCGCCGAGCATGGTCGCGCCGCTGAACAGATGAAACAGCGGTGAGCCATGGGAATCGGAGCCCGACCCGTTCCAGCACAGCAGGCTGACGATAAACAGGCTCGCCAGCAGGCCCACCGGCGCATGCCAGCTGAACACCCGTTGTTGCAACAGAAACAGACCGCCCGCCAGGAAGGCCAGATTGACCCATTCGGCACCGCGGCCACCGAAACGCCCGAACGCCGGATCGCTGGCGAACAGTTCATCGATGGTCAGGCTCGTGTTGGTCCGCAGGCTGTCCAGCGCGGTGGCCCCGGCCCAGGCGTCGGGCGCCGGATGAGTGCCGAACACCTGTTGCAAGCCTTCAAGCAGGCCCAAACCGTGGGACGCGGGACTCATATAGGCGGGAAACGCCACCAGCACCAGGGCATACCCGAGCATCGCCGGGTTGAACGGGTTGCTGCCGACGCCGCCCCACAGGTGCTTGCCGAACAGCAAGGCGCAGGCGGCCGCGGTGACGGTCAGCCACCACGGGCAATACGCCGGCAAGGCCAGGGCCAGCAGCGTGGCACTGACCAGCGCGCTGCCATCGTTCAGCTCGGGTTTGAGCGGCCGGCGGCGCAAACGCAGCACCAACGCTTCGACTGCCAGCGCGGTGAGGCCGGACAACAGCAGGTTGAGCGCCACGCCCCAGCCCTGGAACCACAGCAACGCCAGCACGCCAGGCAGTGTCGCCAACAACACCCGCGTCATCGCTGGCCGCAGCCGTTCGTCCACGGGCTCAGGAAGCGGCATGGACGTCCACCTGGCGTTCGGCATCCTTCACCGCTTGCTCCAACGCCTGCAGTTGTTCATCCGATGCCGCTGCCGTACGGGCTTTGCTGAGTTCGGCGCGGCGCATCGCCAGTTGGATCTTGGCCCGCTTCAGTTCGGCGCTTTGTGCCGGAGCCGGGACTGGCGTGATCGCGGGTGCGGCGTTCTCCAGTTGGCTCAGGGCCTGCTCGGCCGCTTCGAACTGGCGTTGCAGCAGGATCAGTTGCGACTGCTGCTCGAAGGTTGGCGGATGGCCGAACGCTTTCAAGGACTTGTTCAACTGCGCCCGGCTCATGGCCAGGTCAACCTTGGCTTTTTTCAAGGCGGCATCGGCGGTGGCGGCTTTTTGCGCGCGCACGCGTTCCAGTGCGGCTTGTACGGGATCGAGCGGCTGTTCCTGTTCCTTGGCCTGGGCCGCGCGCTGGGTTCGAGCCAAGCGCTCCGCCTGGCGCTGTTCTTCTTCGCGGCGCAGGCGCGCATTGCGTTGTTCGAAGCGGCGCCGGGCGTGGTTGCGCTTGGCTGTTCGCGCCTGTTGCTCGGCGGCGCTGAAGGCCAGGCCGCCGACAATCGGCAACACGCTTGCCGTCGGCAGGGGCCGCATTTCGATGCAATCGACCGGGCAGGGCGCCACGCACAGGTCGCAGCCGGTGCATTCGTCGATGAGGACGGTGTGCATCAGCTTGGCCGCGCCGACAATCGCGTCCACCGGACAGGCCTGGATGCACTTGGTGCAACCGATGCATTCGGCTTCGCGGATAAAGGCGATTTGCGCTGGAGCCACGCCGCGACTGGTGTCCAGTTCCAGCACCGGTATTTTCATCAGCTCGGCCAGGGCCGCGATGGTTTCGCGCCCGCCGGGCGGGCATTTGTTGATCGGCTCGCCCTGGGCGATGCCTTCGGCGTAGGGCTTGCACCCGGGGTGGCCGCACTTGCCGCATTGGGTCTGCGGCAACAGGGCGTCGATACGTTGAATCAGGCTCATGTTTTGACCAGCCCGCGCAATCCGAGAAAGGCCACCGCCATCAGTCCGGCACTGATCAACTGAATCGGCAGTCCCCGAAAGGGCAAGGCAATAGCGTGATTGAAGGTGCGCTGGCGCAGGTCGTCGAACAGGCTCAGCACCAGCCAGAAGCCCAGCCCGGCACCCAGGCTCAGCGCCATGGCGTGGCCCAGGCCTCGGTCTTCCTGACCGTTGAGCAGCGTGACGCCCAGGATGCCGGCATTGCCGAGCAGCAGCGGCCACAATCCATCGAACGGCATTGCTGGCAGCCAGCGTGTCAGCAGGCGCAGCAAGGGCCCGATCAGCAAGATGCTCAAGGACAGCCAGACCAACAGGCGCAGGAATGTCAGATGGGTTGGCACGAGCACCCCATGGTCGACCAGATAACCCAGGGTGCCGACGATCAGCATCAGGCACGCCGTTGCCAGGCCCAGGGCGTGCACCTGCCTTCTGCCGCTGGCCGCCAGCAGCGGATCGACGCCCAGCGGCCAATGCAACACCAGGTTGTTGATCAGGGCGGCGCTGAACAGCGTGAGGACGATTTCGGTCATGGGCGTGTGGGCGACAAAGGGCCTGTTACAAGATTAGGCATTATCCGCCACGCCGGGAGTGCGGGCCAGATATGAAAATCCCACAGCCACCTGCAAGGCGACTGTGGGATCCGTGCAGCACGCGGTCGCGTTACTTGATCCGCTGGCCCGGCTTGGCGCCGCTGTCAGGGCTCAACAGGTAGATTTCCTCGCCACCGGGGCCCGCCGCCATCACCATGCCTTCGGAGATGCCGAAGCGCATTTTGCGCGGCTTGAGGTTGGCGATCATCATCGTCAACCGACCTTCGAGCTTGGCCGGGTCCGGGTAGGCACTCTTGATACCGGAGAACACGTTGCGTTGCTCGTCGCCGATGTCCAGGGTCAGGCGCAGCAGCTTGTCGGCCCCTTCGACGGCTTCGGCCTTGACGATCAGCGCCACGCGCAGGTCAACGGCGGCGAAAGCGTCGAAGTCGATTTCCGGCGACAACGGATCCTTGGTCAACTCACCGTTGCCGGTCGCGCCGCCGGTATCGGTCTGGCTGGCGGCCAGGTCTTCCTTGGAGGCGTCGATCATGGCTTGGACCTTGGTGGCATCGATACGGGTCATCAATGGCTTGAACGCATTCAGTTGATGGTTGCTCAGCAGTGTCTGGTGGTCGTTCCAGGTCAGCGGCGAGACGTTCAGGAACGCTTCGGCATCAGCGGCCAGCAACGGCAGCACTGGCTTGAGGAAGATCACCAACTGGCGGAACAGGTTGATGCCCAAGGCGCAGATGGCCTGGACTTCGTCTTGCTTGCCTTCCTGCTTGGCCAGCGACCACGGGGCCTTGTCGGCGATCCAGGCATTGGCGCGGTCGGCCAGGGCCATGATTTCGCGCATGGCGCGGGCAAAGTCGCGGCTCTCGTAGGCATCGGCGATGCTGGGCGCCGCCGCCAGGAAAGCGTCGGTCAGTTCCGGCGCGGCGTTACCGGCGACCAGGACCCCGGCGTTGCCCTTGTGGATGAACCCGGCGCAACGGCTGGCAATGTTGACGACCTTGCCCACCAGGTCGGAGTTGACCTTCTGCACGAAGTCTTCGAGGTTCAGGTCCAGGTCGTCGACGCCGCGGCCGAGCTTGGCCGCGTAGTAGTAGCGCAGGTATTCCGGCGACAGGTGGTCCAGGTAGGTCCGGGCCTTGATGAAGGTGCCGCGGGACTTGGACATCTTCTGGCCATTGACGGTCAGGTAGCCGTGGACGTTGATGCCGGTCGGCTTGCGGAAACCGGCGCCTTCGAGCATGGCGGGCCAGAACAGCGCGTGGAAGTTGACGATGTCCTTGCCGATGAAGTGATACACCTCGGCCGTGGAGTCCTTGCCCCAGAACGCGTCGAAGTCCAGCCCTGGCGTGCGGTCGCAAAGGTTCTTGAAGCTCGCCATGTAGCCGATGGGCGCATCCAGCCACACGTAGAAATACTTGCCGGGTTCGCCGGGGATTTCGAAGCCGAAGTACGGTGCATCGCGGGAAATGTCCCACTCCTGCAGGCCCGAGTCGAGCCATTCGGCGAGCTTGTTGGCCACCGCGTCGTGCAACGTGCCGCTGCGGGTCCAGGTTTGCAGCATCTCCTGGAAATCCGGGAGCTTGAAGAAGAAATGCTGGGAGTCCCTGAGCACCGGGGTGGCGCCGGAAATCGCCGATTTCGGGTCCTTCAGGTCGGTCGGTGCGTAGGTGGCGCCGCATTTTTCGCAGTTGTCGCCGTACTGGTCTTCGGTGCCGCATTTCGGGCAGGTGCCCTTGATGAAGCGGTCGGCCAGGAACATGTTCTTTTCCGGGTCGAAATACTGGGTGACCGAACGGGTGGCGATGTGCCCGGCGTCACGCAGCTTCAGGTAGATCTGGCTCGACAGCTCACGGTTCTCTTCGGCGTGAGTGGAGTGGAAGTTGTCGAAGTCCACCAGGAACTCGGCAAAGTCGGCGCTGTGTTCGGCCTGGACGTTGGCGATCAGTTGTTCCGGGGTGATGCCTTCCTTTTCCGCGCGCAGCATGATGGCCGAACCGTGGGCGTCGTCGGCGCAGACATAGATGCACTGGTTGCCGCGATGTTTCTGGAAGCGCGTCCACATATCGGTCTGGATGTACTCCAGCATATGGCCGAGGTGAATCGAACCATTGGCATAGGGCAGGGCGCTGGTGACGAGAATCTTGCGTGGCTCGGACATGGGGCTCGGCTACTTGATGAAACGGAGGTCGGCCACTATAAAGCGCCGGGAAATATATTTCACCCCACTGGCCTGTTTCCGCATGCATCGGTTGGGGGGGGCCTGGGCCAGGCACAATCTGTGGCGAGGGGATTTATCCCCGCTGGGTTGCGAAGCAACCCCAAAACCTGGCACCTCGGTGAGTCAGGCTGATCAGGTTCGAATGTTTTGGGACTGCTGCGCAGTCCAGCGGGGATAAATCCCCTCGCCACAAAGGTGTTCGCCCTGCTGTAATCGGGTCGCCACGCGGGAGCGCTCGGCGTAGGATAGCGGCCTGTTTTTCAAGTCTTGCTATCGGAGTTGCCCATGAGCGCCGTCAACCGCGCAGCGGTGGAAACCGTCCTTCGCCAGTACACCGACCCCTACCTGAACCAGGACCCGGTCAGCGCCGGATGCGTGCGCGCCATCGACATCCAGGGCGATCGCGTCAGTGTCCAGCTGGAAATCGGCTACGCCGCCGACCTGTTCAAGAGCGGCTGGGCGCAGATGCTGCAAATGGCGATCGAAGGCCTGGACGGCGTGAGCGCCGCGACGGTCCAGGTCACCAGCGTGATCGCTGCGCATAAGGCCCAGGCGCAGGTGCCGGGGCTGGCCAACGTCAAGAACGTGATCGCCGTGGCCTCGGGCAAGGGCGGCGTGGGCAAGTCCACCACCGCCGCCAACCTGGCCCTGGCCCTGGCCCGTGAAGGGGCGAAGGTCGGGATTCTCGACGCGGACATCTACGGTCCGAGCCAGGGCATCATGTTCGGGATCGCCGAGGGCACCCGGCCCCAGATCAAGGACCAGAAGTGGTTCGTGCCGCTGCAATCCCATGGGGTGGAAGTCATGTCCATGGCCTTCCTGACCGACGACAACACGCCGATGGTCTGGCGCGGACCGATGGTTTCCGGGGCCTTGCTGCAACTGGTCACGCAAACCGCGTGGGGCGACCTGGATTACCTGGTGATCGACATGCCGCCGGGCACCGGCGATATCCAGCTGACCCTGGCGCAGAAAGTCCCGGTGGCCGGTGCGGTGATCGTCACCACCCCCCAGGACCTGGCCCTGCTGGACGCGCGCAAGGGCGTGGAGATGTTCCGCAAGGTGAACATCCCTGTGCTGGGCGTGGTAGAGAATATGGCCGTGCACATCTGCTCCAATTGCGGACATGCCGAGCACCTGTTCGGCGAAGGTGGCGGGGAAAAACTGGCGACCCAGTACGGCGTCGAATTGCTGGCTTCGCTGCCGCTGTCGATGGTGATCCGCGAACAGGCCGACGGCGGCAAGCCGACGGTCATCGCCGAACCGGACAGCCAGATCGCCATGGTCTATCAGGAACTGGCCCGCCACGTGGGCGCGCGGATCGTGTTGCAGGAGGCCGCTTCACCGGCGATGCCGAACATCACTGTCAGCGACGATTGATCGACTGAAACCCTATCCACTGTGGGAGCGAGCTTGCTCGCGATAGCGGCGTATCAGTCGCATCAAGGCTGACTGAACTGACGCTATCGCGAGCAAGCTCGCTCCCACATTTGGTTTGCGGTGACCTTAGATCCGCAACCCGCCATCCATCTCCAAGATCCGACCGGTGTAGTAGTCGTTCTCGAAGATATACGCCGCCGAATGGGCGATCTCCTCGGGCTTGCCCATGCGCTTGAGCGGAATCCCCGAGGTCATTTTCTCCAGGGCTTCGGGTTTCATGCCCAGGGTCATCTCGGTTTCGATGAAGCCCGGGGCGATGCCGGCGACACGGATGCCGTAGCGCGCCAGTTCCTTCGCCCAGGTCACGGTGGCGGCGGCCACACCGGCCTTGGCGGCCGAATAGTTGGTCTGGCCGACATTGCCGGCGCGGGAAATCGACGAGATATTGATGATGGCGCCGCTGTTCTTCAGCTCGACCATTTTCGCCGCCACTTCACGGGTGCACAGGAATACGCCGGTGAGATTGACGTCGATCACGGCCTGCCATTGGGCCAGGCTCATCTTGGTCATTTCGCCGTCCTTGACCTTGAGCAGCAGGCCGTCGCGCAGGATCCCGGCGTTGTTGATCAAGCCGTGGATCGCGCCGAAGTCCTCGGCCACCCGGGCAACCATGTCGATGACCTGATCTTCATTGGCGACATTGCACAGGTAGGCACGGGCCTCGACGCCCTTGGCTGCGCAGGCGGCCACCGCCTGGTCGAGTTTTTCCTGGTTGAGGTCCACCAGCGCCAGCTTTGCGCCTTTACCGGCGAAATACTCGGCCATGGAACGACCCAGGCCCTGGCAACCGCCAGTGATAATGATTACTTTGTCAGTGAGTTGCATTCTCATGTCCAGGTGGCGCAGCGGTGGAGGGGACCTGTTGGGAGGCATCTCGATTCGCGACGGTGTAGCCCGATTGCACACGAGAACTGTCCCCTAGGTGTATCGGAACATTACTCCAGTCGCCTGACCGTTTTCTAGACGGATTTTATAGAAGGAGTCATAAATTGAGCGTTGAAGCTGCCAAGCATGCCCGGGAACTGCTGCTCAAGGAGTACCGTGGAATGCTCTCCACTCATTCCAGATCCATGCCCGGCTTTCCGTTCGGCTCCGTCGTCCCGTATTGCCTGGACGCACAGGGCTGGCCGCTGATCCTGATCAGCCGCATTGCCCAGCACACTCACAATCTGCAAAAAGACCCCAAGTGTTCGATGCTGGTGGGCGAGCGCGGTGCCGAGGATGTGCAGGCCGTGGGGCGCCTGACCTACCTGGCCGAAGCCCGGAAGCTCGAAGACAGCGCCGCCATCGAAGCGGCCGCCGAGCGTTATTACCGCTATTTCCCCGACTCGCAGAACTACCACAAGGCCCATGATTTCGATTTCTGGGTGCTCGAGCCGGTGCGTCATCGCTACATCGGCGGCTTTGGCGCCATTCACTGGATCGATCGGCTCACCCTGGCCAACCCCTTCGCCGGTAAAGCCGAAGCCAGCATGATCGAGCATATGAACGCCGATCACGCCAAAGCCATCGCCCATTACGTGGAGCTGGCCGGCCTGCCGAAAAGCGAGCCGGCGCAACTGGTGGGCATCGACAGCGAGGGCATGCACCTGCGCATTGGTCTGGGCCTGCACTGGCTAGCGTTTGCGACACCTTGCAACACCCCGACACAAGTGCGCGAAGCCTTGGTTTACTTGGCTCACGCCGAGCAATGGCCAAAAAATGCCGAGGCCGACGCTTGAATTCACGAAAGGGCGACGTCATTTAGGGTTTCATAGCAAGGCATTCTTGCGTTGAGGAACCATTTGATGCGCCCTTTTTTATTGCTCTTTCTGCTGTTTCCGGTGTTGGAGCTGTTCGTATTCGTCAAGGTCAGCGGTGCGATCGGGTTTTTCCCGGCGCTGTTGCTGGTCATTCTCGGCTCGATGCTCGGCGTGTTCGTGCTGCGCATCGCCGGCCTCGCCACGGCATTGCGTGCCCGTGAAAGCCTGAACCGTGGCGAGCTGCCTGCCCAGACCATGCTCGAAGGCCTGATGCTGGCATTGGGTGGCGGGCTGTTGATCCTGCCAGGTTTCATCAGCGACGTGCTGGGCCTGGTCATGCTGTTGCCGTTCACCCGCCGGCTGCTGGCCAATAAAATGCGCCAGCGCGCCGAAGAACAGGCAATGCGCCAGCGGGCCTTCGCCGATGACCTGCAGCCCCGTGGCGGGCCGGCTCCGCGAGAACCCCTGGGCCGTGAGCCCAATGTGATCGAGGGCGAATTCGAACATCGCGACCCCAAGTAAAAAACCACGACACGGCACCTTCGGGTGCCGTGTTCGTTTTTGGCTCCGAGAAGTAAAAAATTTCATACCGTGCCCTTGTAATCGCCTTGTGCGCCCTTATGTATGGGTCACCGCAAGGTTTCCGGTGGCAACACCGGACAGACTTCCGCGGTTCGCTTGACGAACCGCACCCGGCACAGCCGGATTCGTTAAACCCGCCGGGACTACACCGGCCGATGAAAACCACAATTAGGAGAGATCGACAATGAAGCTTCGTCCTCTGCATGACCGCGTCGTCGTCCGTCGCAGCGAAGAAGAAAAGAAAACCGCTGGCGGTATCGTCCTGCCAGGTTCGGCTGCTGAAAAGCCAAACCAGGGTGAAGTCCTCGCTGTAGGCCCAGGCAAGGCACTGGAAAACGGTGAAGTACGTGCGCTGTCCGTGAAAGTGGGTGACAAGGTTGTGTTCGGCCCTTACTCCGGTAGCAACACTGTGAAAGTTGATGGCGAAGACCTGCTGGTTATCGGCGAGAGCGAAATTCTCGCTGTTGTCGAAGGCTGATTTACCCGCTCATTTTCCCGCGACTACAAAGTATTTAAGGAATATCGATCATGGCTGCTAAAGAAGTTAAATTCGGCGATTCCGCCCGCAAGAAAATGCTCGCCGGTGTCAACGTCCTGGCTGACGCAGTAAAAGCGACCCTGGGCCCGAAAGGCCGTAACGTGATCATCGAGAAGAGCTTCGGCGCTCCGACCATCACCAAGGACGGCGTTTCCGTAGCCAAGGAAATCGAGCTGAAAGACCGCTTCGAAAACATGGGCGCGCAGCTGGTCAAAGACGTTGCCTCCCGTGCCAACGATGACGCCGGTGACGGCACCACCACCGCGACCGTACTGGCTCAGTCGATCGTCAACGAAGGCCTGAAAGCCGTCGCTGCCGGCATGAACCCGATGGACCTCAAGCGCGGCATCGACAAGGCGACCATCGCCATCGTCAAGGAACTGAAGGGTCTGGCCAAGCCTTGCGCTGACTCCAAGGCGATCGCCCAGGTCGGCACCATCTCCGCCAACTCCGACAGCTCCATCGGCGACATCATTGCCGAAGCCATGGAAAAAGTCGGTAAAGAAGGCGTGATCACCGTCGAAGAAGGCTCGGGCCTGGAAAACGAACTGTCGGTCGTAGAAGGCATGCAGTTCGACCGTGGCTACCTGTCCCCATACTTCGTCAACAAGCCAGACACCATGACCGCCGAGCTGGACAGCCCGCTGATCCTGCTGGTGGACAAGAAGATCTCCAACATCCGCGAAATGCTGCCCGTGCTGGAAGCCGTTGCCAAAGCCGGCCGCCCACTGCTGATCGTGGCTGAAGACGTTGAAGGCGAAGCCCTGGCGACCCTGGTTGTGAACAACATGCGTGGCATCGTTAAAGTCGCAGCCGTCAAGGCTCCAGGCTTCGGCGACCGTCGCAAGGCCATGCTGCAGGACATCGCCGTACTGACCGGCGGTACCGTGATCTCCGAAGAGATCGGCCTGAGCCTGGAAAGCACCACCCTGGAGCACCTGGGTAACGCCAAGCGCGTGATCCTGTCCAAGGAAAACACCACCGTGATCGACGGTGCAGGCGTCGAGGCTGACATCCAGGCTCGCGTGACCCAGATCCGCGCACAAGTGGCCGAGACTTCGTCCGACTACGACCGTGAAAAACTGCAAGAGCGCCTGGCCAAGCTGTCCGGCGGCGTTGCAGTGATCAAGGTCGGTGCGGGTTCCGAAGTTGAAATGAAAGAGAAGAAAGCCCGCGTTGAAGACGCCCTGCACGCTACCCGCGCAGCCGTCGAAGAAGGCGTGGTACCTGGCGGTGGCGTGGCACTGGTTCGTGCCCTGCAAGCCATCAGCGAACTCAAGGGCGACAACGATGACCAGAACGTGGGCATCCAGTTGCTGCGTCGCGCTGTAGAAGCACCGCTGCGCCAGATCGTTGCCAACTCCGGCGACGAACCAAGCGTTGTGGTCGACAAGGTCAAGCAGGGTTCGGGTAACTACGGTTACAACGCTGCTACCGGCGAATACGGCGACATGATCGAAATGGGTATCCTGGACCCGGCCAAAGTGACTCGTTCGGCTCTGCAAGCGGCTTCGTCGATTGCCAGCCTGATGATCACCACCGAGGCGATGATCGCTGAAATCAAGGAAGACGCTCCAGCTGGCGGCGGCATGCCAGACATGGGCGGCATGGGTGGCATGGGCGGCATGATGTAAGCCAGCCTTACCCCTGTAGCGAAAAACCCCGTCTGCGAAAGCAAGCGGGGTTTTTTATTGCCTTGTATTTATGAGCGACGCCAATCCCCCTGTGGGAGCGAGCTTGCTCGCGATTACGGTGTGTCAGCTCATATATCCGGCACTGACCCACCGCTATCGCGAGCAAGCTCGCTCCCACATTGGGATGCGGTTCAGTTCAGGCATTGGCGGGACGGGTTACAGCTACGCGATCAGCCGTGACGGCCGGTCGGTACAGGATGTAGTAGTAACACCCCAGGCAAATCAGCCAACAGAACACCGCCGTCCACACGTTATGGGAAAAGAAGTGTGCCCCTTGCATCATCCGCCCCAGGGAAAACACCGTGCCCAACGTCAAGGCCAGTACCAAGGCCCGGCGGGCCAGGCGCGGACGGCGGTCGCGCAGGACGAAGAACAGCGCAAACAATGTGAACCCGGTGGCGGCGTGACCGCCGGGCCAGCAGCGGCCGGGTTTGTCGGTGGCCGGGCGTGGGCTGAGCAGTTCACTGTAGGTTTCCTTGCCGCCGAATTCCTTCAGGCTCCAGGGGCATTGCACAGCCGTCACCGCTTTCATCGGGGTGACGAAAGACGTCGCCAGTGCCAGGGACAGCACCAGGCAACCCAGCTCGCGTTTGAATGGTTTGAGCCGGGTGATGAAGAACGAGCCGATGAATCCGATGATGGCAAGCACCGAAAAGGCAATCACCAGTTGTTTCGCCCGGTCGTGGAGGATGTCCTCTAGAAAAAAACTGTGGCGCCCGATGAAATTGCCAACGGTTGGGTCATAAAACAGCCGGGCCAGGACCATGTCCAGATCGGTCCACTCCAGCAAAACCAGAATGATCGCCGTAATGGCGGGAATCATGAGGCATAGCCAGAAGTTCAGTGGGCGAGGGGCAGGGCGTAGAACGCTTGATGACATGACAGATCCTGAACAAGGAAAGCGCCCCAGGACATCAGCCTGGGGCCGTTCGGTTAACGTTCGCTGATTTGCTCGGTACCCTCCTTGGGTACTCTCCAGCCAAGCAGCTGTTGCTTGAAGCCATAACTGGCGGTTTGGTAATACGTGATGGTACGGCTGACCAGGGGGTCTTCGCGGGTTGCCCGGGATTCACGACTCTCGGTCAATGCATCGTCATGCCGGCGCAGGCCCTGGCGCGGGCTTAGGATCGCCAGGTCCTTGCCGTCGAACAAGCCCAGATGCTGGTAATTACCTATGACGACACGGGGCGGCAATGGGTTGTTCTGCAGCAGATTGCGACCGAAGAACGTCGATTGGTAATCCATGTTCAGCAATCCGAGCAACGTCGGGGCCAGATCGATTTGACTGGCGAGTTGGTCACTTTCTCGCGGTTCGATCAACTGCGGCGCGTAGATGAACAGTGGGATTTGGTAGTTGCTGATCGGCAGGTCTTCCTTACCGGCGCTGCCGGCGGTGTGGTCGGCTACGAAAACGAAGAGTGTGTTATCGAACCACGGTTTTTGCCGCGCCTGCTCCAGAAACTGACCGATGGCGTAGTCGGTGTACTTTACCGCCCCATCGCGGCCACTGCCGGATTTGATGTCGATCCGGTTGTCCGGATAGGTGTAGGGACGATGGTTGGAGGTGGTCATCAACTGCAATAAAAAGGGTCGCTGCTTGGCGTAATTGGCATCGGCCAGTTTCAACGTCTGTGCGTACAGGTCTTCGTCGGCCATGCCCCAGGCATTCTTGAAATGGATTTCGGATTCATCGACGCTGCTTTGATCAACGACCCGATAGCCGTTACCGCTGAAGAACGCGTTCATGTTATCGAAGTAGCCCCGCCCGCCATAGACAAATATGCTGTCGTAGCCCACCGCACTCAATTGCTGGCCCAGGCTGGCGAACCCGCTTTCCCGGCCGATGCGTTTGACGATCGAACGTCCCGGGGTCGGTGGAATGGCCAGGGTGATGGCTTCCAGGCCGCGGTCGGTGCGGGTGCCCGTGGCATAGAAATTACTGAAATACAGACTCTGTTTGCGCAAGGCGTCCAGGTTGGGCGTGAGGTTGCGTTGGTCACCGTTGCTGCCCAGGTATTTGGCACTGAGACTTTCGATGGTAACCAGCACGATATTCGGTTTCCGGGCGGCACCGGGATTGTCGATCATACGGCGGATGTCCTGTGGGTCTTCGCCGATGAAGCGCGCGCCAGGTTCGTTCAGTTCGGCACGTATCTGTTGGGCGACGGTCGCCGGGGGTAAGTTGCCGTAGAATTGCCCATAGTCCAGTTCGTTGTTGCGAAACGCTGCGAAGAACTGATACGGGCCGTTGCTCGACAGTTCGTTCTGATAGGCATTGCCGCCTTGGGCGCGCGGCGTATCCTGGCTGAGCAGTTGCAGGCTCAGGCCGACGGCAACCAGCAGACCCAGGGCGCTGAGCAGGCGTGTGTGCAAGGGCGGTAAAGGCGCACGGAACGCGGCATTGAACGGTTTACTCAAAGCCAGGCTCAAGCCCACGGCCAACACCGCGAGAATCGTCAGCAGGGTGCCGATCGGGTAAGACTCCAGCACGTTGTTCAGCACTTCATCGGAATAGACCAGGTAATCGACAGCGATGAAGTTGAAGCGCACGCCGAACTCATCCCAGAACAGCCATTCGGCGACCGCGGTGAACAGCATGATGAAGACACTGATCGTCAGCAGCCCCCGAAGAAACCAGCGGTGACCGCGACGGTGCCATAGGGCCGCAGGACAAAGCAGCAGATACAGGCCCATCGGCAAGATCGCGTAGGCGAGGAAACCCAGGTCATACAGCAGGCCGATAGCAAACACGGAAAACGCGCCGCCTCCGGCCTCTTCCAGATGGGGCAGCAGCAAAACGGTTCGGGTCAGGAGAAACACCACCAGCCAGGCGCTGGCGATCAGCGACAGCAAGCGCAAAGGCGCTGTTTTGATAAAGTCCATTTACTACTTTCCTTATTTTTCAATCCGATAGTGCAAAGTGTTGCCCCCCCACTGTAGTCAGGTTGTGAACCTATGGTGAAAAAAGCATTGGAAAGCTGATGGGCGGAAGGCGTCTGTTTGCGCGGTGCCCAGCCCTAGCCCTGAGTCGGCATTGGCCGTAAGCTGCGCTGGCCAAGATGGCCGTTAACCGTGTACGCAGAGGTACCCATGCGAATTCTATTGGTCGAAGACAACCGTGACATCCTGGCCAACCTGGCCGATTACCTGGGGCTCAAGGGCTACACCGTCGATTGCGCCCAGGACGGTTTGTCGGGGTTGCACCTGGCGGCGACCGAACATTACGACCTGATCGTGCTCGATATCATGCTGCCAGGCATCGACGGCTACACCTTGTGCAAGCGCCTGCGCGAAGACGCCCGGCGCGATACGCCGGTCATCATGCTCACCGCACGGGACCAGTTGGACGATCGCTTGCAGGGCTTCAAGTCCGGTGCCGATGACTACCTGATCAAACCGTTCGCCTTGTCGGAACTGGCGGCGCGGATCGAAGCCGTCATGCGTCGTGCCCAGGGCGGTGGCCGGCGGGCCTTGCAGGTCGGCGACCTGAGCTACGACCTCGATACCCTCGAAGTGACGCGCGAAGGCAAGCTGCTCAAGCTCAACCCCGTCGGCCTGAAGCTGTTGGCGGTGCTGATGCAGAAAAGTCCCCATGTGCTGCGCCGCGAAATCCTCGAGGAAGCGTTGTGGGGTGACGATTGCCCGGACAGCGACAGCTTGCGCAGCCATGTCCATCAACTGCGCCAGGTGATCGACAAACCGTTCGAAAAGCCGTTGTTGCACACCGTGCACGGCGTCGGCTATCGCCTGGCCGAGGGCCGCGATGGAGTTTAAGCAAAGCCTTGCCCAACGGATCATCATCGCGTTTGCGCTGATGAGCGCATTGGTGGCCGGTGCGTTCGCCATGGGCATCGTGGCGACGGTCCATCTGGTTGAAGAGAAACTGATCTCCGCCGGGCTTGGCGGTGATCTGCAACGCCTGCTGTTGATGGACAGTGTCTCGGACTGGAACCATCGGCCGGAACCCGACCAGTTGTTTTATTTCAGTGGCGGCCCGGGGGATTTCGAGTTGCCCAAGGATCTGCGCCATCTGGAGCGCGGTTTCCACGAGGTGTTTCGTGAGCAGCTGTCCTATCACGCCATGGTCGAGATCGTTGACGGCCGACACTACGTGTTGCTGCAAGACCAGAGCGACTTCGAAGAGCGCGAACGGGTACTGTTCGCCGTGGTGCTGGTGGGGTTCGTGCTCAGTCTGGCGCTGGCGGTATTTCTGGGCTGGGTCCTGGCACGGCGGGTGATGGCGCCCGTGGTTCGCCTGGCCCGGCAAGTGCGTCATCGCGATCAGCTCTTGGGGCTCGCGCCGCCGCTGGCCCCGGATTATGCCGCCGATGAGGTGGGAGAGCTGGCGGTGGCGTTCGACGCCACACTGGGACGTTTGCGCCAGGCCTTGACCCGCGAGCGCTTGTTTACCAGCGACGTGAGCCACGAGTTGCGCACACCGTTGATGGTCCTGGCGACCTCTTGTGAGTTGCTGTTGGAAAACCCGGCGCTGGACCCGCGCGGTCGTACCCAGGTCGAGCGTATCAATCGGGCCAGTGAAGAGATGCGCGAGCTGGTGCAGACCTTCCTGATGCTCGCCAGGGCCGAGCGTGAAGACAACGGCATGTCGCCTCGGCTGACCCTGGGGCAGGTGGCCGAGAACCTCCTTGGCGTATGGCGTGCCCCCATCGAATCCAAAGGCCTGACGCTGATCTTCGAACCCGGGCAAACTGTCGACACCCTGTATAACGCCACGTTCCTGACGGCCGTGATGGGCAATCTGTTGCGTAATGCCCTGCACTACACCGACCATGGATTCATCCGCCTTTCGCTGACCACCACCGGATTCGTGGTCGAGGACAGCGGCGTGGGAATTCCCGAGGAGAAGCGCGAAGCGATGTTCGAGCCGTTCGTGCGCGGTAACGAAAAACGCGGCGAGGGCTTGGGATTGGGCTTGTCCCTGGTACAGCGCATTTGCGAAAACCAGGGCTGGACAGTCAGCCTCAGTACGATGGAGCCCAACGGTTGCCATTTCGAAGTGGAATTGAATCCAAAGGGCTAAGCCCCTATGCTGAAAAGTCTTGTAAACATTGGAGCGTTTACCTGACTTTATTTTCACAAAGGCATGACATTCCGATTCATAAGGTGGGGTCGATCAGTCATCGAGGCCCGCCTAATGTCCAAACCCATCAAGCTGGAATTTTCTGAAAAATACGACGAGCTGCATGCCAGGGAATATTTTCATAAGCATCGCCGTGGCTTGAGTCGCCGTCTTTCCAACCAGCGAGACCAACAACTGGCCCGGCGTGCATTGGCCCTCGTCGGAGACCCCGGCCTGGTCCTGGACCTGCCTTGCGGTGCGGGGCGCTTCTGGCCTTTGCTGGCCGAAAAACCGAACCGAGTCATTATCGGCGCGGACAATTCCGCGGCCATGCTCAGTACGGCATTGGAGGCTCAACCGAGCGATGTCGTAAAACGGGTACGGCCCTTGCACACTTCTGCGTTCGACATTGCCTTGCCTGATAACGCCGTCGACAGTATTTTTTGTATGCGTTTGTTGCATCACATTGGTGAACCCGCGCATCGACTGGCGATTCTCAAGGAATTCGAGCGTGTCAGCCGTGACAGCGTGATCGTTTCATTGTGGGTCGATGGCAATTTCAAGGCCTGGAAACGCAAGCGTCTGGAGCGCACTCGTGGGCAGAAAGACTACCAGAATCGATTTGTGTTACCGACAGATACAGTAGAAGAAGAGTTTCGACAGGCTGGGTTTCGTATTCAGGAACGGCTGGATTTCCTACCGCTCTATGCCATGTGGCGAGTTTATGTATTACGCAAGAGGTAAGGGCATGGGTGTACAGGCAGCAGAGACGTCAACAATTCTCCTCGACGACTTCGAGCATTTCTGGCGTCAGCAGGGTGAGTGGGTGGAAGAGCCCAATGTGCGTCGCGGCGGTGAAAGCGGTGTGCAACGGATCAGGGACCAAGACGGCAAGCTGCTTTATGCCAAGCGTCAGACCGGACACATTTATCGCAGTTGGCTGCACCCGTTCGGTCGGCCGACCGTGCTGCGTGAACAGGATGCACTGCTGGCGTTGACTCGGCTTGATGTCCGCGTCCCCCAGTTGATTTTCTGTGGCGCCCAGCGGGACCCGGTTCATAAGTGGCGTGCGCTGCTGGTGACCCAGGCGCTGGAAGGTTTTGAAGAGATCGAGCACTGGTATGCCGGCGGTGGGCGCGAGCGTCATGGCGAAGCGGTGCATGATCAAATCCTCCTGGCGCTGGCTGAAAACCTGGCCCGCATGCACAAGGGACGCTGGCAGCATGGCTGCATCTATATCAAGCATGTTTTTGTGCGTGTGACCGGGGAGGGCGAGGCGGCTAAGGCCGAAGTAGCCCTGCTGGATTTCGAGAAGTGCCGTCAGCGTCTGACCGCCCGGCGTGCGGCTTCCCATGACCTGAAGCAACTGCGGCGCCATTCGTCGTTCAGCGATGCCGACTGGAAAAAACTCGTCTACTTTTATGAGACGGCGTTTGGCAGCGCTATCAAAGGTTTATAGCGATGAAACTAGAAATTGCTAGAGGTTTGTTTTTAGTCGGAGCCCTGGCAGTTACGTCGATGGCGGTGGCTGTATGGGAACAGCCACGCTCGCAGATCCTCAGTGCCTCCAGTGCGGGTGCGCATTGTCCCCTGCCGCGTGTGGCAAAGGCGAGCGAGGCGATCCGACCGGACGATGATCTGCTGCTGTTCATGTTCAGCCTGTCCCAAGGGATGAGGCCTCAGAGTTGAACATCACGAAGCCAAAAAGGCCTCGCCTGTGCGAGGCCTTTTTTTTCCTGTCGCAATCTCCGGTCGAGCACTAAAACCTGTGCGAGGGAGCTTGCTCCCTCGCCGCAAAAAACATCCAGTTCCCTTCTGGCCGCCTTCAGTGTTTGTCCGGCCTGGCCAGCAGTGTGTAGACGCAGGGCAGCACAAACAGGGTGAACAAGGTACCAATCGACATGCCCGTGGCGATCACCGTGCCGATGTCGAAGCGGCTCACTGCCCCGGCGCCGGTGGCGAAGATGAGCGGCACCATGCCGAACACCATCGCCGCAGTGGTCATCAGCACCGGTCGCAGACGAATCGACGCGGCTTGTTCCACGGCTTCGCGCGGCGACAGGTTCTGTTCCCTGCGCAACTGGTTGGCGAACTCGACAATCAGGATCCCGTGCTTGCTGATCAGGCCGATCAGCGTCACCAGGCCCACCTGGGTATAGATGTTCATGCTCGACCAGCCGAGGAACAGCGGAATCAGGGCACCGCAGATGGACAACGGCACGGTCACCAGGATCACCAGCGGGTCCCGGAAGCTTTCGAACTGCGCGGCCAGCACCAGGAAGATAATCGCCAGGGCCAAGGCAAAGGTCACCCACAACGCGCTGCCTTCCTGTACGAACTGACGTGAAGCCCCGGCGTAATCGAAGGCGAACCCCACCGGCGCTTCCTCCCGGGCGATCTGGCGGACGGTCTCGATGGCCTCGCCCATGCTCACGATGGGAAAGCCTGAAATCGTCACCGCATTGAGCTGCTGGAACTGGTTCAGTTGCCGCGGTCGCGCCCGGTCGCTGACCTTGATCAGGGTCGATAGCGGTAGCGATTCACCCTTGGCATTTTTCACGTAGTAATTGTTCAGCCATTCCGGGTTGTCCCGGAACGGTCGTTCGACCTGGGCGATGACCTTGTAGCTGCGGCCTTCGAGGGTGAAGCGATTGATCTCCGATTCCCCCAGCAGAGTCGCCAGGGTACCGCCCAGGTCCTGCATGGAAACACCCATCTGGGCGGCCTTGGCGCGATCGATATCCACCACGACTTCTGGCTTGTCGAACGCAAGGTCGATGTCCATGAACGCGAACTTGCCGGAATCCAATGCGCGCTTTTTGACCCGGTCGGCAACCTCCAGCAGCGTTGCGTAGTCCTTCGGGGAGTTGATGACGAACGCGAACGGCAAGCCTTCGCCGGTGCCCGGCAGCGAGGGCAGGTTGAAGCCGAAGATCTGCAAGCCAGGCACGCTTTCCAGCTTGGCCTGGACCTCGGGCAGGATCTCCATCTGGGTGCGGTCGCGTTCGTTCCAGGGCTTGAGCAGGAAGCCACCGATGCCCGACTGCACGCCGTTGTAGCCATTGATCTGGAACGAGGAGTAGTACTCCGGGAACTCCTTGAAAATGGTAATGAAGTGATCGGTATAGGTGTTCAGGTAGTCGAGGTTGGTGGGCTGCGGGGCGTTGGCCATCATGAAGATGATGCCCTGGTCCTCGTCGGGAGCCAGTTCGGATTTGCTGAACATGACCAGCACCGGGATCAGCAGCAGCACGATCACCGCGAACACCAGTACCACCGGCCGGGTGTTGAGCGTGCCATGGAGCATGCGCTGGTAACGGCTCTTCAAGCGTTCGAAGAGCATGTCCAGCCGATGGGCCAGCCCCGAGGGGTTTTCATTGTGGCGCAGGAGCAGGGCGCACATCATGGGCGACAGGGTCAGGGCGACGATCCCGGAGATCACCACCGCCCCGGCCAGGGTCAAGGCGAACTCCTTGAACAAGGCGCCCGTCAGGCCCTCGAGCAGGCCGATCGGTGCATACACCGCCGCCAGGGTGATGGTCATCGAGACCACCGGCATGGCGATTTCCCGGGCACCTTCTATCGCGGCGTCGAACGGGGTCTTGCCTTCCTCGATGTGCCGGTGAATGTTCTCCACCACCACAATGGCGTCGTCCACCACCAGGCCGATGGCGAGCACCATGGCCAGCAGCGTCAGCAGGTTCATCGAGTAGCCCATCAACTGCATGAAGAACATCACGCCGATCATCGACAGCGGGATGGTCACCACCGGGATGATCACCGAACGCAGGGCGCCGAGGAACAGGAACACCACGACGATGACGATCAGCACCGCTTCGAACAGGGTTTTCACCACCTCGTCGAGGGACGCCTGGATGAACAGGGTGGCGTCGTAGGCGATCTCGGCCTTGAGGTTGGTCGGCAGTTGCGCCTCCATCTCCGGCATGATCTTGCGCACTTCCTTGATCACATCCAGCGGGTTCGCGCCCGGCGTGGCCTTGATCCCGATGTACACCGAAGGCGTGCCACCAAAGGAACTGATGGTGTCGTAGTTCTCGGCGCCCATTTCCACGCGGGCCACGTCCCGCAGCAACACGCGGCTGTCGCCGTCGGTCTTGAGCGGGATCGCGGCGAAGGCCTCGGCGGACTTGAGTTCGGTGTTGGCGTTGATGCTGGTGACGACGTATTCGCCTTTCACTTCACCGGCGGCGGAGAGGAAGTTGTGCTGGCGCACGGCATTGGTCACGTCGGCGGCGGTCAGGCCGAAGCCGGCGAGCTTGACCGGGTCCAGCCACAGGCGCATGGCGAAGACCTGGTTGCCGAGGATCTCCGCCTCGGCCATGCCGGGCAGTGTCGCCAGCTTGGGCTGGATCACCCGCGACAGGTAGTCGGTGATCTGCGGGTTGTTCAGTTCCTTGCTGAAGAAGCTGATGTACATCAGCGCCGAGGCATCGGCGGCCTCGCGGCTGAGGACCGGGTCCTCGGCATCCTGGGGCAACTGGTTCTTGACCTCGTTGGCCTTGGCCAGCAGTTCGGTAAAGAGCCGGTCGCTGTTGGAACCGATGCGGGCATAGACAGAAATCACCGAGAAATTCTGGCGACTGACCGAGGTCATGTAGTCGATGCCCTCGGCACTGGCCAGGCTCTGCTGCATCGGTTGGGTGATGTAGCCCTGGATGGTCTCGGCGTTGGCCCCGGGGTAGGCGGTGGTCACCGTGATCAGGGCGTTTTCCATTTGTGGATACTGACGCAGGGGCAGCTTGCTCCAGGCCTGGAAGCCCAGCAGTACGATCGACAGGCTGACCACGGTGGCGAGCACCGGGCGACGGATGAACGGATCGGTAAAAGCCATGGGGGTTCCTTGATCAGTCCGCCCGCGGCGAGCTGTTCTGTTCGGTCAGGGTCTTGTCGTCGCTGATGGCGATCGGCGTACCGTTATCGAGCTTGAGCTGGCCGGCGATCACGACTTGTTCGCCGCTCTGCACGCCTTTGGAAACCAGCACCTGCCCGTCGCGTCGCTCGCCGGTTTCAACGAAGCGCCGTTCGGCGATCAGGACCGGCTGCCCCTTGCCGTCTTTCTCGACTGTGCCGTCGGCGGCTTTCTTTTGCGTCACCACGTACATGGAGTTGCCGTAGAGGGTGTAGGTCACGGCGCTTTCCGGCACGACGATTCCGGCGACCACGTCCGGCAGGATCACCTGCAGGTTGGCGAACATGCCGGGCAGCAGCTTGCCGTCGGGGTTGGCCAGGGTGGCGCGCACCAGGACGTTGCGGGTGCTGTCCTCGACCTTGGGGTTGATCGCACTGATGGTGCCGACGAAGGTCTGCCCGGGATAGGCCGAGACGCTGACGTTGACCGATTGGGCAACAGCGAGCCGGGGCACGTTTTGCTCGGGCACGTAGAAGTCCACGTACAGGCTGCTGAGGTCTTGCAGGGTGGCGATCACCGTGCCGCTGGCCAGGTAGTCGCCGACATCCACCTGGCGAATGCCGATGGTGCCGCTGAACGGCGCCAGGATGTGTTTCTTGGCCAGCGACGCCTTGAGCTGGTTGACCGTGGCCTGGTTCTTCTTCAGTTGCGCCGAGAGCCGGTCGAATTCGCCCTTGGAGATCGCCTGGCTGCCCACCAGTTGTCGGCCGCGACCGAAATCCACTTGCGACAGGCCCAGGTCGGCCTCGGCGGTTTCCAGCAGGGCGCTTTCGACTTCGCTGTCCAGTTGCAGGAGCGGCTGGCCGGCCTTGACCTTTTGCCCGGACTGGAACTGCACCTTCTGCACGGTCCCGGCGATTTCCAGGCTCAGGTCCACCCCTTGCAGCGCCTTCAGGCTGCCGACGGTGGGCAGGCGAGCCTGCCAGGGTTGCTGGGTGGCCGTGGCCACGGCGACGCTGACCGGAGGTTTCGGCTTGGAGAACGACTGGATCTGCTGGTAAACGGAGAAGGCCTTGTAACCGGCGAGCAATAGCACTACCAGCAGGACAACACCCAACATGATCAGCATGCGGCGTCGCAGCATGTTCCACTTCCTTGGAAAGAGCTGAGAGAAAATACAGATAGGCGGGCACATTACTCTGAGTGTGCGGGCTATTCCAGATGCTGACGGGCCGGTGATGCGTGGGATTTTTCCGAAAAATCAGGGAGCTCGGCACCGATGGGCTTCGCTCCCTTGTTCAGGCCAGATGCAAATGGTTGTCCCAGAGCCCTGCCGGCAGATCCAGGGGTTTTGCAACCAGTTGTGTCTGGCGGCAATCGTAATAGCGGCAACGTCCTTGGCCCGACGTCACGACAAAACCGTCGGTTACCGCGCCCACACCGGCACAGTCCGGCAAGGGGGCATCCAGGCGGACCTCGCCACTGTCCAGGTCCCAGATGAAGAAGCGGTTGCCGCGTGGGGCGGTCAGGGCCACCAGGCGCAGGTCGCTGTGCACAGCGACGCTGGCGGTGTAGTGCCCCATGGCCTGCAATTGTTCTTCGGGCACCGGGAATGCCTGGAACGGCTGCCCTGGCCGCTTGATTGCCACCAGTTCCGACGATTCGTGGGCAGCGCCCATGAACTGCTGGCCGGAAACGATGGTGCCGTCACTGGCGATGCCGAGGTGGCGCACGCTGTTCATCGATTGGGCGAGAGTTTCCTTGCTCAGCAGGGTGCCATCGCGTTGCATCAGCACCAGGCTTGGCTCCATGGCGTCGAGGTTCATTTCGACCCGGCTTTCGGCCTCGGTGCGAATGCCGCCGTTGGCCACCACCAGCGTCTCGCCATCGGGCATCCAGGACACCTGGTGAGGACCGATGCCATGGGTGGACATCTCGCCGCTGTGCACCAGCCGCTCGCCTTCGAAACGGTACACGCCCAATAGGCCGCGTCCCGGGTCGGTGGTGTCGTTCTCGGTGGCGTACAGCCATTCGCCGCTGTTATGGATGACCGCGTGGCCGTAGAAATGCCGGTTCGGCAACGAGGCGATGGTTTGCAGCAGGGCCCCGTCACGCAGGTCGATCAAGTAGCTTTCGGTGCCTGGACGACGGGCGACGAACAGCGCAATCGGTTGCGTCGGGTGATGGATGATGTCATGGCAGCGTTGGCCGACCTGGGTGGCGAACACCCGCGTGCCGTCCAGTCGATAACCGACGGCGTAATGCTTGCCGTCGCCATCGTCCCGTGCCGAAAGCAAGAGTGGGTGCTTGTCCTTTTGCTTGAACAGCGTCCAGCCGCCCAGGGTGACGGCGCCGAGCAGCAAGCTGCCCAGTGCCAGGACCTGACGTCGAAACATGATCAGTCACCGTCGTTGGCATTGAAGCCCAGTTGGATGCCCAGCGCCTTGGCCAGTTCGCCTTCGTGCAGGCGATGGACGACGTTGAGGCTGTCGTACAAATCGTTGAGTTGCTGGCGCCCGGCATCGTCGTTGAGCATTTCGGTCAACGAGCGCTGGCTGCTGGCGAACAGTTTCAAGGAGGCATCGTAGGCGGCGTCGATCTTGTCCGCCAACGGTTTCTGCTCGCTTGGCAGCAGGCCGCGCAGGCCTTTGTTGTCCACGCCGGCCCAGACGGTCCTGGCCGCGCTCAGGCTGGCTTCCAGCCCTTGCAACGACGACTGGCTGCGCCAGGCGTCGGCCTGGAAAGGCTGAGGTACGCCCTTGCTCTGGCGGCCCATCGGCGTGCCGAGTTTTTTCTTCAGCGTGTCCAGGGCCGTGACCTGCACGCGCAGCAGATCGGCGATGGCCTCGTGGGAGTCGGCGTAGCGCTGGTTGGGGAACTTGCTCATCTGGGCGAGCATGCCGTCGTTGGCGTTCCACCCCGACAGGATCTCTTCGGCCAGTTGTTTCTGGCGTTCGCCGATTGCAGTGAGCAGCGGGCAGTACTTGGCTTTCTGGGCACTGTCGGCCATGTCGATTTTTGCGTCGAACAGCAGGTATTCGTAGGCCGAGAGCCCTTGTACGACAACGCTGGACTTGGCCAGGCCGGCGGCGTCGATCTGTGGCTGGCTGTTGACCAGTTGCTCGACCTGACGGCCTACCAGGTTTTTCTTGTCCGGCCAGAACTGCACCTGCCAGGCGCGGTTGCCCTCGGCCAGCGGGCCGATCAACAGGGGTTGCAACTCGGCCCAGGCTTTTTGCGCCTTGAGGAAGTCGGCGCGGGCGGTGTCCAGGGTTTCCTTGCCTTGGCAGAACGCCAGGGCGCTGGTCGCCAGTTGCCGGTCGGCCTCGACCCAGCGGCTGTAGGTCGGCAGGATCACTTGCTTGGCGATGGCGGCCGAGGTGACGGCTTGTGGGTCCTGGGGCGAGCAGGCACCGAGGGCGAGGGCGGCGAGGCTGGTGAACAACAGCTTGGGACGGAACATGTCAGGCTCCCATTTCTGGAAAAGGCATTTAAAGGGAATTCAGAAAGGCCAGCAACGCAGCGCGTTGCTCGGCATTGAACGCTAAAACCTGGCGTTGCGCCGCTTGTGCTTCGCCGCCATGCCACAGCACGGCTTCGAGCAGGTTGCGGGCACGACCGTCATGCAGGAACTGGGTGTGGCCGTTAACGGTTTCGGTCAGGCCGATGCCCCACAGCGGCGGGGTTCGCCAATCACGGCCGCTGGCCTTGAATTCGCTGCGGTTGTCGGCCAGGCCTTCGCCCATGTCGTGCAGCAGCAGGTCGGTGTAGGGGCGGATGACCTGGTTCGCCAGCTCCGGTTCGGCAGCATGGGCGGACGTGGTGTATTTCGGTGTGTGGCAAGACTGGCAGCCGGCCTGGAAAAACAGATTCTTGCCCGCCAGTACCTGAGGAGAATTCACCTCGCGACGGGCCGGCACGGCGAGGTTGCGGCTGTAGAACAGCACCAGTCGCAGGATGTTGTCGCTGACTTCCGGCTCGCCGTCCGGGCCGTTGCCGCTGGGGGCGCGCTTGCAATCGACCTGGGTTTCGGTGCAGTCGTCGAAGGGCCGCAGGCTCGTCGTCAGGCCCATGTCACCGGAGAACGCATGGACGTTCTGTTGGTTGAGGTTGGGCTGCCCAGCCTTCCAGCCAAACCGTCCAAGTACGGTTTTCTGTTGGGCATCGTCCCAGACCTGGTTGGGACGACCGGCGATGCCGTTGTTTTCCCGCGCCTGGGCTTTGGCGTTGGCGAGGATGGATTCGTCAGGGATCGCCTCCAGCAACCCCAGGCCGATCATGGGCGGAGCGACACGGGCGGAAAAACGCGTGTCCGGGTGCATCGGCCCATAGGCCAATTGGGTGATTTGCAGGTTTGGCTTGCGCAGCTCCACGACGGTGCCGTCCTTGAAGCGCACCGGGACGGGGCTGTAATCGACCCGGACTTTACCTTCGGGAGCGACACCGGGGACAGACATGTCCTGCAACTGCCCACCGTAAACCGGCTCCGGCACCACCCCCAGTTGTTCGATGACCTTGGCGTAGGGCGGCGCATCGGGAATCGACAGGCGTACCAGCATCGACACCGCGCTGGCGGCGTCCGGTGCCGGCGGATGACCGCGACCGTCCTTGATGTGGCAGTTCTGGCAGGCGTTGGTGTTGAACAACGGGCCGAGGCCGTCCCGGGCGGTGGTGGTCGAGGGGGCGATCACCCAGGGGCTGCGGAAGAAACTGTTGCCGACGCTGAAATCCACGCGCCGCGAAGGTGGCAGGTTGGCCGAGGGCAGGGAAAAGGCGTTCTGATCGCTCTTGCGAACCGTCGCGGCACCACCGGAACGGGCTTCACCCGGTTCAGCCTGGGTAAAACGCGGGGCGTCATCGCAGGCACTCAGGCCCAGGGCCATGAACAGTGCACATAAACGAAGAGGCAACGACGGCATCGGGTGACCTGGGAGAGAGGTTAAAAGAGGGCGCAAAGTCTAACAGGGCCGGGGAGTTTGAATAAGAGGAATTATCGTTTGGTTTGTGAAGCCTGCGTGGTTCTGGAGCTACGTAGGAGCTGTCGAGTGCAACGAGGCTGCGATCTTGTCCCAGACAATTGAATCTGGAGTGAAAGATCAAAAGATCGCAGCCTTCGGCAGCTCCTACAGAACTCAGCGGGAGCTTAAGGCTGGACAACAGCCCCCGGCACCAGCGGCAGTTCCAGTGTTGCAATGAAACCGCCTTCGGGATGGTTGCCCAACACCAGCGCACCGCCATGGCGCTCGGCGGCACGACGCGCAATCGCCAGGCCCAGGCCATGGCCGGCGGCGGTCTGGCCGGGCGCGCGGTAGAACGGTTCGCCCAATTGCCCCAAGTGTTCGGCCTCCACGCCAGGCCCGTGGTCGCGCACGCTGATCAGGATCCGTTCGCCCTGGCGTGCCGCGCGCATCTCGATGGGTTGCCCGGTCGGATTGAATCGCTGGGCGTTACGCAGCAGGTTGTCCACCGCTCGCTCGATCATGGTCGGCCAGCCCTTGAGGGTCAGGCCTGCCTCGGTTTCAAGCTGCACGGTTTGCTCCGGTGACGCCAGTTGTGCATCTTTTTGCAGGGTGAACAGCAAACCGTTGAGGTCCACCTCTTCGGCGCCGGCGTTGTCGGCGTCGACCCGGGCCAGGACCAGGATTTCGCTGATCAACGCTTCCAGGCGATCACATTCGCGGGTCAGGCGTGGCCAGAGTTTTTCACGTTCCTCGGGGCTGGCCCGTTCAGCCAATGCCAGGGCAATGCGCAGGCGGGCCAGGGGCGAGCGCAGTTCGTGGGATACGTCGCGCAGCAGTTGGCGCTGGCTGGCGATCAAGCTTTGCAGGCGCGCGCCCATGCGGTTGAAGTCGGTGGCCAGCACGCCGAACTCGTCTCGTCGGTTGGCCAGCTTGGCGAGGCTGTTCTGCTGGTAGGCGGCCTGGCCCAGGTCATGCACCGCGCCGCGCAGTCGATTCAGCGGACGGGTGATGGAAAGCGTCACCAACAGGCTGAACAAGGTCAGCACCACCAGCGCGATGCCCAGTGCACTGAGGGGCCAGAGCAGGCTGCCGCGGTGCCAGGCGTCCAGTTCGGGATGGGGAATGCGGTAGATGAACAGGTACGTGTCGCCACTTTTGGCGCTGGTGAACTCGTCGGTCAGCCGCCGCCAGGGCAGGCGTCGGTCGTCGTTGTTCTGCCTGGCCTCGAAGGCCGCGGCACGATGGGGGAAGGTGCCGCGTACCACCGGGTCGCCGCTTTCGTTGAACACCTGGACGTCGATGTGATACTGGCGCTTGCGCTGTTGCAGGATCTCCTGGGCGGCATCCTCGCCCTGGGTTTCGTAGGTTTGCGTCCACTCTTCGGGCAGGGTATTGAGGCCCGGGTGACGGCTGAGGATCCAGGCGTCCTGGTTCAGCATATGGCCCATCAGGATCGAAAGTCCTGCAACCAGGGCGATGGCCAGCCAGAAACTGGCCAGGATGCGCCAGAACAATGAACGCACGATAAATCCTCGGAAACAAAGAAAGCCCAACGGCGATTGGCCGTTGGGCTGGGCAAGCGTCAGTGCATTATTGCGCTTTTTGCGGTTGTTGCGCTTTCCAGGCTTTGAACTCAGCCCACTCGGCGCGGCGTTCGGCCTGTTTCTTCTGGATCGCGTCGAATTCCTTTTGCTGCTCAGGCTTCAGCAAGCCACGGATCTGGGCATCGACTTTCTCGTGCCGGGCCTGCATTTCGTCCTGCATGGCTTTCTGGTCGGCTGGCGACAGCTTGGCCAGGTACTTGTCGACCAGTTCCCGTTGTTCGTGGCGCTGCTCGCCCATGATCCGGCGAATCTGCTGGCGTTGTTCGCGGCTCAGGTCCAGTTGACTGTAGGGGCCTTTGTCGTGCATCTGGCCGCCGTGGCGCGGGCCGTCCATCGGGCCCATCGGGCCGGGGCCTTCGGGCATGGCCATGGCGACGGTCGGCAGGGCGGCAGCGAACATCAGAGCGATAAGGGTCTTGCGCATGGTGTGTCTCCTTGTCTCATTCCCGGTCAGTTCCGGATGTGTGCAGATTACGGAGATCAAGGTCAGCGGCGGTCAGGGGGGCGTAAAGCTTGGGTAAAGACGGTTTGGTTCGGACCTGACAAACACCGGCAATTCAACGTCAGGCCTATCACCTGTAGGAGCTGTCGAGTGCAACGAGGCTGCGATCTTTTTCCAGACAATTGAGTCGCAAGTGAACGCCTGCAAATCAGGATCAAAAGATCGCAGCCTTCGGCAGCTCCTACAGGCTGTAGTAATAACCCCGGCTACGCAGCGCCACGATGCGCGGGCGACCGTCGGGGTGAGGGCCGATTTTCTTGCGCAGGTTGCTCACGTGCATGTCGAGGCTGCGGTCGTACAGGGTCAGCTTGCGGCCCAGGGCGATCTGCGCCAGTTCCTGCTTGTCCAGCGGCTCGCCCGGTTGCTTGAGCAGTGCTTCGAGCAGGCGGCTTTCGGAAACGGTGAGGGTCTGTTCCTGTTCGTCGATGCTGACGACGCCACGCACCGGACTGAAGGTCAGGTCACCCAGCTCGATCTGGCTGGACACCGCCGCCGGATGGCTGCGGCGCAGCACGGCGCGCAGGCGGGCGGTCAGTTCCCGTGGGTCGCAGGGCTTGGCCAGGTAGTCATCGGCGCCCAGTTCCAGGCCAAGGATACGGTCCAGCGGCTCACCCCGGGCCGACAGCATCAGCACCGGCAACTCCGGGTGATCGTTGCGCAGTTGCTTGAGCAGTTCCAGGCCGCTGCCGTCGGGCAGCATCACGTCCAGGACCACGGCAGCCGGGGCGGTTTCGGCCAAGGCCTTGCGGGCACTCTGGCCATCGTGACAGGCGCGGACCTGAAACCCTTCCTGGCTCAGCCAACTCACGAGGAGCTCACACAGCTCCTGGTCATCATCTATCAGTAACAGCTCGCTCATGACTCACTCAATTTAGCCATTGCCGACGTTGTCTACGTCCACCGCTGGCAAAGATACCGCAGAGCAAGGCCAATAGCGCTACCCCGGCACCAATGACGAACCATTGCTGTTGATCGGTCAACAGCCGTGGCAGCGGGCTGGCCTGGGCTTCCTTGAGTTGCAGCTTCAGGCGCTGGTTCTCCTGGCGCAGCCGGGCCAGCACAGCGCTTTCGCGCTCGCTGTCGGCATTTTGCAGCTGTTTGCTCAGCTCTTCACGCTGGCGTTCGCTGTCTTTCAAGCGTTGCTGCAATTCGGCGATCTGGCCGCCGGCGCTCAGGGACAAGGGCGCCGAATGACTGCCCTCGGTGCTTTCCTCGCCATGGGCGGGCGCTCCGATCGCCAACGAGACCAACAACAGGCACAACGGACCTTTGCGCATTGCAACTCCTGAATTCCAATCGAGATTAGACAGGTTGTCGGCCAGCGAACGATAAAGATGAGCAACGGCGGCAATGAGCCGTGAAGGCCCATCGCGCCAGGGGGGATTTACGGCAGGACTTGCTTGAACGGCTTGACCACGACATTGGCGTAGACGCCGGCCGCCACGAACGGATCGGCCTCGGCCCAGGCCTGGGCGGCGACCAGGGAGTCGAACTCGGCCACGATCAGGCTGCCGCTAAAACCGGCGGCGCCCGGGTCATTGCTGTCCACCGCCGGATGCGGGCCGGCCAGCACGATGCGGCCTTCGGACTTGAGCTGTTGCAGGCGCTCCAGGTGTGCCGGGCGCACGGCCAGGCGTTTTTCCAGGGAGTCGGCGACGTCGGTGGCAATGATTGCGTAGAGCATGTCAGTCCTCGGTTTTAGGCGTGGTGGGGTCGGCATCGTGCAGGTGACGGGACAGGTAGATGCCCTGGCCAATCAGGAACAGCAGCGTCATGCCCAGGCTGCCGAAGACCTTGAAGTCGACCCAGTACTCCTGGAACGTGAACGCAACGAACAGGTTGGCGGCGCCGCAGAACAGGAAAAACGCGATCCAGGCGATGTTCAACCGGGTCCAGATCAGTTCCGGCAGGTTGATGGCATGGCCCATGATGCGCTTGATCAGCAGTCGGTCACCGATGAAGTGGCTGCCGATGAACGCGAGGGCAAACAGCCAGTTGACCACCGGGGCCTTCCACTTGAGGAAGGTTTCGCTGTGGAACGCCAGGGTCAGGCTGCCGAATACAAGGCAGGCGATCAGGGTCAGCCACTGGCTCTTCTCCAGCTTGCGCTGGGACACGAACAGCGCGCCGTAGACCACCAGGGAGCTGATGATCAGCACTGCGGTGGCGCTGTAAATACCGCCTACAGTCAAGGAGTGACCGGCGAAATCGACGGCCCGGGGATCAAGTTTGTAGACGATGAAAAACAGCAGGAGCGGGATGAAGTCGATGAATTGTTTCACAGTGGCAGCCAGAAGCAGGATGTGGCGGCATAATAACAAACATCCTTGGCCGCGATAGGGCCAGCTGATTTGAGGTCACAAACTCTCGTGAATGTTGATTTGCACTGCCATAGCACGGCCTCCGATGGCGCCCTGGCGCCTGCGGTTCTGGTGGCGCGGGCGTTCGAGCACGGCGTGCGAGTCCTGGCCCTGACCGATCACGACACCCTCGAAGGCCTCGACGAGGCCCGCAGCGCCGCCACGGCGCTGGGCATGCGGCTGGTCAACGGGGTCGAGTTGTCGTGTACCTGGGGCGGGGCGACCATCCATGTGCTGGGCTATGGTTTCGATGTGAAGGCGCCGGCGCTGGTCCAGGCCATCGCACACCTGCGCGACGGGCGCTGGCTGCGCTCCGAAGAGATCAGCCGCAAGCTGGCCCTCAAGGGCATGCCCGGTGCGCTGGACGGCGCCCGGCAGATCCAGCAGGAACTGGGCGACAGCGGCAACGCACCGGCCCGGCCACACTTTGCCGACTGGATGGTGCGCGAAGGGTTCGTCAAGGATCGCGCCGAAGCGTTCCGCAAATGGTTGGGGGCCGGCAAGCTGGGGGACGTCAAGCAGCACTGGCCGACCCTGGAAGAAACCGTCCAGACCCTGCGGGCCGCTGGCGCCTGGGTCAGCCTGGCGCATCCATGGCACTATGATTTCACCCGCAGCAAGCGCCGCCGCCTGGTCGCCGACTATATTCAAGCGGGGGGCCATGCCATCGAGGTGGTCAACGGCCATCAGCCTGCCGAGCAAGTGGGCAGCCTGGCGATCCTGGCCCGTGAGTTCGGCCTGCTGGTCACCGCCGGCAGTGATTTCCATGGCCCTGGGGGCTGGTCCGAGATCGGCGAATACCGCCCGTTGCCGGAAGATCTGCCACCACTATGGTGTAGATTCAAACATGATCCCGTTACCGCCGCCGTCTGAACAGGTAGAACACGTGAGTCAATTTTTCCAGATTCATCCGGAAAACCCGCAAGCGCGCCTGATCAAACAGGCCGTGGAAATCATTCGTGGTGGTGGCGTGGTGGTCTATCCCACCGATTCGTCCTACGCCATCGGTTGCCAGATCGGCGACAAGAATGCCGTGGAGCGTGTCAGACGCCTGCGTCAACTGGACGACAAGCACAATTTCGCGCTCATCTGCAGCGACCTTTCGCAGTTGGGCCTGTTCGCCAAGATCGACACCGGCACCTTCCGCTTGCTCAAGGCGCATTTGCCGGGGCCCTACACGTTCATTCTCAATGCCACCCGGGAAGTCCCGCGGCTGTTGCTGCACCCGAAAAAGCGCACCATCGGCCTGCGGGTGCCGAGCCATCCCATCGCCCTGGCGCTGCTGGCGGAACTGGGTGAGCCGTTGATGAGCGTGACGCTGATCATGCCCGGCGAGACCGAGCCGTTGACCGATCCCTATGAGATGCGCCAGATACTCGAGCATCAGGTTGACCTGATCATCGACGGCGGTTTCGGCGGCATGTCGGCGTCCACGGTGATCAACCTGGCCGATGGCGAGCCCCAAGTGGTGCGCGTCGGGTGCGGCGATCCGACGCCGTTCATGGTCGAGGCCTGAATGTCCGCCGTGGAAACCGCCGTGGACAATGCCGATAGCCAGGCCGGCGCGCAGCAGGAGTTGCCGTTCGCCATGGTCTATGGCCAGGCGGTCATGGAAATGCCTCTGGACCTTTACATTCCGCCGGATGCGCTGGAAGTGTTCCTCGAAGCCTTCGAGGGACCGCTTGACCTGCTGCTGTACCTGATCCGCAAACAGAACATCAACATCCTCGACATCCCCGTGGCGGAAATCACCCGCCAGTACATGGGCTACGTCGAGTTGATGCAGTCGGTACGCCTGGAACTGGCGGCCGAGTACCTGGTGATGGCGGCCATGCTGGCCGAGATCAAGTCGCGGATGCTGCTGCCGCGCTCGGCGGAGGTCGAAGCGGAAGAGGACGACCCGCGGGCGGAGTTGATCCGGCGCTTGCAGGAGTACGAACGCTTCAAGGTCGCCGCCGAAGGCCTCGATGGCTTGAACCGGGTGGGGCGCGATGTGGTGGTGCCCAAGCTCGATGCGCCCGAAGCGCGGGCGCGCAAGTTGCTGCCGGATGTGAGCCTGGAAGAGCTGCTGATGTCCATGGCCGAGGTCCTGCGCCGGGGCGATATGTTTGAAAGTCATCAGGTCAGCCGCGAAGCGCTGTCCACCCGCGAGCGCATGAGCGATGTGCTGGAGCGGCTCAAGGGCGGCGGCTTCGTGCCGTTCGTCGAGCTGTTCACCGCCGAGGAAGGGCGTTTGGGGGTGGTGGTGACGTTTATGGCGGTCCTGGAATTGGTCAAGGAATCCTTGGTCGAGCTGGTGCAGAATGAGCCGTTCGCAGCGATCCACGTGCGGGCACGAGCCGAATAACGAGCAAATCAATGAATCTGACTGAACCCCGCGAGCTGGCCCCCTTGCTTGAAGCTTTCCTGTTGGCCTCGGGAAAGCCGCAATCGATGGAGCGCCTGTTCGAACTCTTCGAAGAAGGCGAGCGACCCGAGCCGGCCGTATTCAAGAAAGCCCTGACGCTGCTGGGCAAGTCCTGCGAGGGACGGGCTTTCGAACTCAAGGAAGTGGCGTCCGGTTATCGCCTGCAGATCCGCGAGAAGTTCGCGCCCTGGGTCGGGCGCCTGTGGGAGGAGCGGCCGCAACGCTATTCCCGCGCCATGCTCGAAACCATGGCGTTGATCGCCTATCGCCAACCGATCACCCGGGGCGAGATCGAGGATGTACGGGGCGTGGCGGTCAACAGCCATATCGTCAAGACGTTGCTGGAGCGCGAGTGGATCCGCGTCGTCGGCTATCGCGATGTGCCGGGCAAACCGGCGATGTTCGCCACCACCAAGGCCTTTCTCGATCATTTCAACCTGAAAAACCTGGACGACCTGCCGCCCCTGGCCGAATTGCGGGAGCTGGAACCCGAACCGGTACTGGAGTTCGACGACGTGCCGGTGCCCCAGGGCTTGCAGGAACTGGCGGATGCCAGCGCCGAGCCTGAGGAGCCGAAGGAAGAGACCAGTTTCCACTCGTTGTTGCTGGAACTGGACACTATGGAAGAAGGCCTCAAGACCGATTTCGACGACCTGCTGCGTGAGGGGCCTGGTCCTGGGGATGAGTCGGATGAGCCACCCGAGGCCGACCGCGAAGTTGAACGGCAGGCCGAGCCTGAACCCGAAGAAGACATCCTCGGCGTTGCCGAGGCTCGAGAAAAACTGCTGGCCGCCGTTGCCGCCCTCGAACCGCGCGAGCCCGAGCCTGAATTGAGCGACGAAGAAGCCGAAGCCCGTGCCCTGGCCGAGGCGATCGAGAACGAACGGCGCCAGTTTGACGACTGATCCCGCGTGCTGGAAAAACAATTCTGAAACCCCACTATCCTGTGGGAGCGAGCTTGCTCGCGATAGCGGTCTGACAGCCAACGTCATCGTTGAAAGTTAAACCTCTATCGCGAGCAAGCTCGCTCCCACAGGGGAATGCGGTGCATCATGAACTCCACCAAGAGCCGCTGCATTGCGCCACCGGTCGGCGGAAAAAGCGTTGAGCCTGGGTTGATCAGCTAGTCTCAGATGCGCAATCGCTTCAACAGGCGTATGATTCGCGACCCTTTGGCGATCCCTTCGTCCAAGACTCGTTTTCAAAGCGTCAGGCCAAGCCTGACCCGACCACACCGGGAGGTGCCCAGAATGAAAGACCAAGACCAGAACGACAGCCAGGAAATCGGCCCAGCAGGCGAGAAGCTGCAAAAAGTCCTCGCCCGTATCGGCGTCGGTTCGCGCCGTGACGTGGAAGCCTGGATCACCCAGGGCCGGATCAAGGTCAATGGTAAAGATGCCACCTTGGGCCTGCGTGTCGACATGCACGACGCCATCACCATCGATGGCAAGGTGATCAAGCGCGAAGAGGCCGCCGAAACGGTGCGCCGCGTGATCATGTACAACAAGCCCGACGGCGAGATCTGCACCCGTGACGACCCGGAAGGCCGTCCGACCGTGTTCGACAAGATGCCGCGTCCGAAAGAAGGCCGCTGGATCAACATCGGTCGCCTGGACATCAACACCACCGGTTTGTTGATGTTCACCACCGACGGTGAGCTGGCCAACCGTTTGATGCACCCGTCCTACGAGATGGACCGCGAATACGCCGTGCGTGTGCGTGGCGAAGTCGACGACGAGATGATCGAGCGCCTCAAGGCCGGCGTCGTGCTGGAAGACGGCCCGGCGCGTTTCACCGACATCAAGCAGGCGCCCGGCGGCGAAGGCTTCAACCACTGGTATCACTGCGTGGTGATGGAAGGCCGGAACCGTGAAGTGCGGCGTTTGTGGGAATCCCAGGGGCTGGTGGTCAGCCGCCTCAAGCGCGTGCGTTTCGGCCCGGTGTTCCTCAACTCCGACCTGCCGATGGGCCGCTGGCGCGAAATGAGCCAGTACGAAGTCGACATCCTGGCCGCCGAAGTGGGTCTCAAACCGGTGGCGATGCCGCAGATGACCGCCAAGAGCAAGGACAAGCTGGAGCGGATGCAGCGTAAATCCTCGCGCCCTATGGGCAAGACCGAGCGCGTGCGTACGCTGCGTCCGGCTGTTGAAGGTGTGGCGACCGGCCCGCGTCCTTCGCGCGAGCCGCAGATCGAAGGCGAACGCCCGGCCCGCAAGCCTGCTCCTCGCCAGGACGGTGAGCGTGGCCCACGTGCGCCGCGTCCGGCCAATGGTCGGACCGAGCGCGGTGAAGGTCGCGGTGCTCCGGCGGGTCGCGGTACGCCAGTCGCCGATCGCCCGGCCGACACCAAGCGTCCGGCCAAGCCAGCGCCGAAAAAGCGCCCGGGTATCGTCCTGGCCGACCGCGACGCGCCATCGGGCAAGCGCCGTGGTGCACCGGCAGGTTCGGGACAGCGTCCGGGGTTCGGGCGTCGTAAGCCGGAGTGATCGGCGAGCACCCATGAAAAACGCCAACCTTAGGGTTGGCGTTTTTTTTGGCCTGGCTTTCATGATGTGGTGCAGATGAGTCCGCCATCGCGAGCAGGCTCGCTCCCACAGTTGATTTTCAGTGAATGGGAGATATGTGTTCGGCACCGCTCCATCGTGGGAGCGAGCCTGCTCGCGATGGCGGACTCAGCCTTCTGGAAATCCGACCTAAAGCACAAACCGCCCATCGAACATCGGCTCGTTATCCAGCGCCAATACGCCGCTCTCGAAAATCAGATCCAGGTGATGGCTGCCCTTGGCCCCACCGCCAAGCCCCAGATGCAAGCCGCAGTGGCGCTCCTCGAAACCGGCATTGCGGGCGTACAGGCTCTTGACCCCTTCATTGGTGCCGATTCCCAGTTCTTCGATGCGGCGATTGGACGGGTTGGCGTCCAGGTATTTGTTGAAGTCGTGCTCCAGGCCAGGTACATCGGTGGCGATTTTCTGGATGGTGGAGTCTTCGATCCACAGCTCCAGCGGCGATTGCAACACGCCGTATTTACGTGCGAACGGGATGGTGCTCAGGAATGTGCCGAGGAAATTCACCCGGCCATTGATGGTGTCGCTGTGGGTGGCGATTTCGCCGGGAGCCAGGTCGTAGTTGCCGACCCCGTTGATGTCGGTCCATTTCTTCACGCCACCCAGGGCAGTGTCGAAATATGAACCGTGGTCATCCTGGAAGCTCAGGGTCGTCGCCTGGGACATGCGCCGGATCAGGTGACTGTTGAGCCCGGCGATGCGCTGGGGAATCACGCTGAAGGTGTCGTAGAAATAATCGCCATAGTCCTTGAACAGCAGCGATTTCTTCCAGTTGTCGGCCATCACGCCTTGCAGCGCACGGACAAAGTCCGGGCCATCGGGACGTGGGTTGGGCAGGGTGGAAGAGTCGTAGAAGAAAATATACAGATCGCTGTCGGCAATGGCCTTGGACAGGCGCTCCGTGGATTCGAGGTCCAGGCGCATGGCGCTGAACCGGAAGGGCGAGCCGCTGTCCGCCTGCTCGGCAATGGCGCCGGTCAGCACTTCGTAGTCAGCGGTATGACCCAGCAACACCTTGGCGGGCTGAATGCCGGCCAGGGCGGGATGGTGTTCGAGGTAGTAAAGGAAATGTGAGATGGCTCGTTGTGTGTCCATGCTTATTCTTCCCTGACAAGTTCATTTGACTTCCCTGACAACCGGCAAAAAGTGGCGGAGTCGACCGGCCGGATCGCCTCCGCCGGGCGGTGCCTACAGAGGCCACATCGCCGTGCCGAACGGAACGACGGCGTCGGCTTGCATCATTTCAACAGCGGCTTCATGGGTCGGTGCTTCAAACCATTCGTCCAGTTGCAGTTCGGTTTCCAAGTCTTTGTCCAGTGTTTGCATAGTGAATCTCCTAGATGACTTTTACGGAAATCAGCGGACCGATGCGGCGAGTGGAAACAGGCCGGCGACGGCACCACAGAACTTGTCGGCACGATGCCTTGGCAAGTCGCTGAAAACCTAGTCGAGGGTTTTTTGGATTGCAAAAAAATAATTTTATTTTTTTCGTTTGAACTTTTTGTTCCATTTTCAACGACAACATTACTCATTCAAAAACAGCCGCCTGGGTGTTTTTTTAAATAGGTAACTACCTACCGTCAATTTGCAGTCAGCCTACGGAAATTTCCTACTTGGAAAGTTTGCGTGACGGGTTGTAAAGAAGTACTGACAAAAAAGGGCCTCCGAGAGGGCCCAAAACGGTGTTCTGCCGGATCGTAAGAAAAAACTTCCGCACGCCTTGCCTTATTGGGTTTCCCAGGGCTCTGGCCCGCTTGTTTCCAAACGATGGGCAGGGTGAGATGCGCCCCATGCCTGTCGTGCAGGTGAATAACAAGAAGGAGGCGCAATGAACGCCGCAGCTCGAGTGCATCTCTCCCGTCGTGGCGTTTTTCGCGCTACACCCTTCAGGGGCTCGCAAGGGCCTGGACACTTTTTTGCAGCCGCCCGGCACGTTCGAGGCGGACCCATGCAATCCCGGCAAACGACACGCTGATCCGGTGGTGTCTGGCAGCAGGGGGTCAGCGGTGTACAATGCGCCGCGTTTTACTGTGACCCTGCGCGTACCCACGCACTTTCAAGGTTATCCACCTTGTTCACTCCGCCACGCCACAAGCGTGTCGGGTTCGATTTCGTCACAGATAAAAACAAACAGGTGACGCATGACCGTTGTAAAAACGCTGAAGTCCTGGTGCCTGCGCTGGGGTTTGATCGGCGCTGCTTGAGATCCGATTCGAGCGGCAACGTCTAACGAACATCATCAAACCTTGCGTGAGACCCTTTTCATGAGTGGACAAAACTCGCATTCGGGCGAGCTGAAACGCGGCCTGAAAAATCGCCACATTCAACTGATCGCCCTCGGTGGCGCGATCGGCACCGGCCTGTTCCTCGGCTCGGCAGGGGTGCTGAAATCAGCCGGCCCGTCGATGATCCTCGGCTACGCCATCTGCGGCTTCATCGCCTTCATGATCATGCGCCAGTTGGGCGAAATGATCGTCGAAGAGCCCGTCGCCGGGTCCTTCAGCCACTTCGCCCACAAGTACTGGGGCGGTTTCGCCGGGTTCCTGTCGGGTTGGAACTGCTGGATTCTCTACATCCTGGTGGGCATGTCCGAGCTGACCGCGGTCGGCAAGTACATCCATTACTGGGCCCCGGACATCCCGACCTGGGTGTCGGCGGCGGCGTTTTTCATCCTGATCAATGCGATCAACCTGGCCAATGTCAAAGTCTTCGGCGAGGCCGAGTTCTGGTTCGCGATCATCAAGGTCGTGGCGATTGTCGGCATGATTGCCTTGGGCAGCTATTTGCTGGTCAGCGGTCATGGTGGCCCGCAGGCGTCGGTGACCAACCTGTGGTCCCATGGTGGGTTCTTCCCCAACGGCGTGAGCGGCCTGGTGATGGCCATGGCGATCATCATGTTCTCCTTCGGTGGCCTGGAAATGCTCGGTTTCACCGCCGCTGAGGCCGACAAACCGAAAACCGTGATCCCCAAGGCCATCAACCAGGTGATCTACCGGATTCTGATTTTCTACATCGGCGCGCTCGTGGTGCTGTTGTCCCTGACCCCTTGGGACAGCCTGCTGGCCACCCTTAACGCTTCCGGCGATGCCTACAGCGGCAGCCCGTTCGTGCAGGTGTTCTCGATGCTGGGTAGCAACACCGCTGCGCATATCCTCAATTTCGTGGTGCTGACCGCCGCGCTGTCGGTGTACAACAGCGGCACCTACTGCAACAGCCGCATGTTGCTGGGCATGGCCGAGCAGGGCGATGCGCCCAAGGCCTTGTCCAGGATCGACAAGCGCGGCGTGCCGGTACGTTCGATCCTTGCGTCGGCGGCGGTCACGCTGGTGGCGGTGCTGTTGAACTACCTGATCCCGCAGCATGCGTTGGAGTTGCTGATGTCGCTGGTGGTCGCGACCCTGGTGATCAACTGGGCGATGATCAGCTACTCGCACTTCAAGTTCCGCCAGCACATGAATCAGGCCGGCCAGACGCCACTGTTCAAAGCGCTGTGGTATCCGTACGGCAACTACATCTGCCTGGCGTTCGTGGTGTTCATCCTGGGCGTGATGTTGCTGATCCCCGGCATCCAGATCTCGGTGTATGCGATTCCGGTGTGGGTGGTGTTCATGTGGGTGTGCTACGTGATCAAGAACAAGCGCAGTGCCCGCCAGGAATTGGCTGTGGCGGCTGCCAAGTAAGCACTGGACCCTGTGGGAGCGAGCTTGCTCGCGATGGTGATGGGTCAGCAATATCAAGGGTGACTGACACACTGCAATCGCGAGCAAGCTCGCTCCCACAGGGTTAGGCGTTGTCTGGGGTATTCGGGGTATTCTGTGGGGCCTGATTGCGGACCCTTTCCCATGCTGGCGATTTCCAACACCGTGCACATCCCGGACGCCGAGATCGAGCTGACGGCCATCCGCGCCCAAGGGGCCGGGGGGCAGAACGTCAACAAGGTCTCCAGCGCCGTGCATTTGCGCTTCGACATTCCGGCCTCGTCGCTGCCCGAGTTCTACAAGGAGCGGTTGCTGGCCCTGCGCGACAGTCGCATTACCAGCGACGGTGTGCTGATCATCAAGGCCCAACAGTACCGCACGCAGGAACAGAACCGGGCCGACGCGCTGGAGCACCTGTCCGAACTGATCCTCAGCGCCACCAAGGTCGAAAAGAAGCGCCGCCCGACCAAGCCGACCCTGGGTTCGAAAAAGCGTCGCCTGGAATCCAAGACCAAGCGCGGCTCGATCAAGGCCGGGCGCGGCAAGGTGGATTTCTAGTCCTTCTCCCGCGCTTCACGGTACCGCGGCGCCTGCCGGTACAGGTAGACACTCAGTGCCAACCCGCCCAGGGCCGCCAGGGCGGCGAACAGAAAGATCGAGGCAAAGCCGAAGCCTGCGGCAATGGCACCGGCCAGTGGCCCGGTGATCCCCAACGACAAATCGATGAACAGCGAATAGGCGCCCACCGCTGCCCCACGACTGGAGGCCGGCACCAGGTTGACCGCTTCCACGCCCAGCGCCGGGAACACCAGGGAAAAGCCGAAACCGCTCAACGCCGCGCCCGCCAGGGCCCAGTGGGCATCCGGTGCGAGCCACAACAGCAACAGTCCGAGGGTTTCCACCGACAGGCAGGCAATCGCTACGCGAAAGCCGCCCAGACGGTTGATCAGGTTACCGAACAACAGGCGCGCGCCGATGAAGCTGGCGCCGAACAGGCTCAGGCACAGTACGGCGTTGTCCCAGTGCTGCGTGGCGTAGTACAGGGTGATGAAGGTCGCGATCGTGCCAAACCCGATGGAGCCCAGGGCCAGGCCGCAGCCGTGTGGCAGCACACGTCCCAGCACATGCATGAACGGCAGGCGTTCGCCAGCGACGATGGGCGCCGCGGTTTTGCGCCAGGCCAATGCCAGCCCCAGCAAACCCAGCAAGATAATGCTGACGCCCATGCTCCACAGCCCCAACGCATTGACCAGCCATACCCCCAGCGGCGCACCGATCGCCAGCGCGCCGTAACTGGCGATGCCGTTCCAGGAGATCACCTTGGCGGTATTCGCCGCACCGACCCGGCCAATGCCCCAGCCAATCGAACCCGAGCCCACCAGGCTTTCGGCACTGCCCAGCACCAGGCGACCGATCAACAGGCTGATCAGGCTGAGTGTCGGCAGGTGGGGCGTCCAGGCCGACACGAGCATGAACACACCGCTCAGCCCACAGCCGGCGAGGCCGAACATCACCGCGCGCTTGCTCCCCAGGTTGTCGATGATTCGTCCTGCGTAAGGGCGACTGAGCAGGGTGGCCAGGTACTGCACGCTGATCACCAGCCCGGCGATCACCGCGCCGAAGCCCAGTTCGCCATGGACGAAACCGGGCAGCACGGCGAGGGGAATGCCGATATTCAGGTAGCCGATGAAGGTGAACAGGACGATGGAAACGACTTGCAGCGTGACCGCCAGGGGGCGCTGGGAATCTGACATGGGAAAGAGGTCCACGGAGCAGCGGGGATAGATAGGCGGCTTATGATAACGGCGAGCGCGGCGTCCGGGCGTGGAAAAGTAAAACTATTTGCCCAATGGCGGTTCAGCTGTCGTGCTGTCCGCTGACCAGGCGCGTGGTGACCAGCGCGGCGATGGCGTTTTCTTCGCTGCCGAAACGGGCCAGCAGGGCCGCTTGTTTCTCGGCGGGAAGGCGGGTCCAGATCTCGACCATTCTCTCGGCGGTGCCGATCAGGACGCTGGCCTGGGTTTCGCTGAAGGGAGGGGTGTCATCGGTCATGGGGCACTCGGGTTCAGGCAGTGTGGAAAGCGCATCTTAGCGCTTTCCACACGGTCTGGTGGTGCGGGTCAATCAGTCTTCGCTGTCGGCCTGGCGGCGTTCAGTGGTTTCCTTGGGCTCGGGTTGCTGGGCATCAGGTTGCCCCCCGGCTTGTAGCGTGGTCGTCTGCTCAGTGTCGTGCAGGCTTGGGAAGGGGAGATTAGGGATCTCGTGCATATCGCGCTCCTCGCAAAGTCTGTGGATAGATCTGGTAGATCCGCGCTTTTACAAAGCGTGGGCAGGATACCCCAGGAGAAATGACAAAAAGACTTTTAAATCCCGTTGTGCCGACAAAAGGGATTGTCTGGACAAGTCATGACCAATCTCACTTTACGGTGGCTTGGACGAGCTTTCCTGGCGGCCGACACCAGGGATTACCGATAGTCGGCAAGGTTCAAGAATGCGCCCGCAGGGCCGATGGCGTGTGTATATCCCGCTGCATTCGGTCGTGACACCGGACATGGAGGTCGGGGCATGTCGCTCCGTGAGTTCGGCTCTTTTACTTCCATGAGACTCCACCATGTTTCTACAAAAATCCTTGAGAGCCCAGATCCTTGCTCTGCTCAGTGGCAGTTTGCTGGCGATGCTGTTGATCGCCCTGGCGTCCTTTCATTTCCTGTCCGAGGGTGTCCAGAATTATCGCCACCTGATTGATGGCCCGTTGCGCGCCTCGCAGTTGATCGACGAGGCCAACCTGCAATTCAAGGTGCAGGTCCAGGAGTGGAAAAACGTCCTGTTGCGCGGCAAGCAGCCAGCGGACCTGGATAAGTACTGGAAGCAATTCGAAGAGCGCCAGCACGATGTCCAGGGCATTCTGGGTGAGTTGATCGGACACAAGGACCTCCCAGAGCCAATCAAGGTGCGCATTGAGCGCCTGAGGGACGAACACCGTCAGTTGGGGTCGGCATACCAGAAGGGCCGGGACGCGTTTGTGGCGGCCGGTGCGGACGCGGCGGCCGGTGATGCGGCGGTCAAGGGCGTCGACCGTGCTGCCAGCGAGCAGATGAGTGCGTTGGTGGCTGAGTTGCACCAGATGGGCAGCGAGCAATCGGTGTCGATCAGTGCCGGGGCGAATCGCACGATTATGCTGGGCACCGTAGTGATGCTGGCTTCGGGCCTGCTGATCGGGTTGTTCAGCCTGTGGCTGGTCAACCGCAATCTGGTGCAGCCCATCCGCAACCTGATCGAATACGTGACCCAATTGAGTCGCGGCCGTTTCGCCGAGCGGGTCGTCAGCAATCGCCAGGACGAACTGGGCGATCTCGCCCTGGCGGCCAACACCTTGCGCGATTTTCTCGCCGAAACCTTCACGCGCCTGCAACGCAGTGCCACGGAATTGGACAGTGCCAGCGGTGAGCTCAATGCCATCGCCAGCCTGATGAGCCAAGGCACCAGCGAACAATTCGAACGCACCGATCAGGTGGCAACGGCCATGAACGAGATGTCCGCTACCGCCCAGGAAGTTGCCCGCCATGCCGCCGATGCGGCGCGGGCTGCCGATGATGCCGATCATTCGGCGCAGCAGGGCGAGAAAGTGATGCAGGGCACTATCCACACCATCACCCAGATGCGTGGCGAAATCGCCAACACGGCCACGGTGATCCGTCGCCTGGAAACCGACAGCGGGCGCATCGGTAAAGTGCTTGAAGTGATTCGCGGGATCGCCGAGCAGACTAACCTGCTGGCACTCAACGCAGCCATCGAAGCGGCACGGGCGGGTGAGGCCGGTCGCGGTTTCGCGGTGGTCGCCGATGAGGTTCGCAACCTGGCCCAGCGCACGGCGTCATCGATCATCGAAATCAATCAGATCATCCAGACCGTGCAGACTGGCGCAGTGGACGCGGCCCAGGCCATCGAAAGCGGGCAGTCGCGCAGTGAAGAAAGTGTCGAGCAGGTGACCCAGGCCGGCGCGATGCTGGAGCGCATCACCCAGGCGGTGGAAGCGATTCGCGACATGAACCGCCAGATCGCCACCGCCGCGGAGGAGCAGACCTCCGTGGCCGAAGACATCTCGCGCAACCTCACTGAAATCACCTGCATCGCCAGCACCAACCTCGACAATGTGCAGCGCACCGAAGCGGCCAGTCGGGATTTGCATGGGTTATCCGGGCAGTTGAATGAAGTGACGGCGCGGTTGAGTGCTTGACGGCTTGTGGTGAGGGAGCAAGCTGCCTCGCCACAGAAGCTTATGCGAACCTGAGGTGGATCAATTTCAATAATCGCGTCGCTTGCGAAACGCCCATCGGCCTGCAATCACGGTAAAGGTCGCCACCAGCGCCACCAGGATCCAGAAGCCCTCGGGGTCACCGGCCAGCGGTACGCCGCCGACGTTCATGCCGAAGAAACCGGCAATGATGTTGATGGGCAGCGCCAGGACCGTGACCACGGTCAGGGTGAACAGCGTACGGTTGCTTTGTTCGTTGAGGTTGGCAGCGATCTCTTCCTGCAGCAGCTTGATCCGCTCGCCCAGGGCGGTGAGGTCGTTGATGATCAGGGCAAACTCCTCGGTGGACTTGCGCAACTCCTTGACGTCCTCCTTCTGCAACCATTGCGGTGGACGGTTGAGCAAGCGCAGCAACGAGCCTGGCTCCAGGGCCAGCAGGCGTTGCAGGCGCACCAGCACGCGACGTTGGGCGCCCAACTCGGAGCGGTTGGTGGACAGTCGCGAAGAGAGCAATTGGTCTTCGATCTGGTCGACGCTGAGGCTGGTCTTGCGCACGATCTGAGTCAGCACTTCGCCTTGGTCGCGTAGCAGGTGCACGAGCAGTTCCAGCGGTGAGCGAAAGCACTCGCCGGCCTTGACCGATGAGCGCAGCTTGTCGACCGAATGCAAAGGTTGCAGGCGCGCGCTGATGATCAACCGACTGTGCACGCAAACCCACAACGTGGAGACATCCGAGGACACCAGGTTGCTGAGGTTGAACACCACATCGTTGACCACGGCCAGCAATGCCGAGTCGACATGTTCGATCCGGGTCGAGCGTGAACCCTCGTGCAGGGCTTCGAAAAATTCCTCAGGCAGGGCCAGGTGGCTTTTCATCCAGCGTTCGCACGCTGCGTGAGCCAGGTTCAGGTGCAGCCAGAGAAACTCATCCGGGTCTTGCGGTTGTTGCAGGCTTCGCAGGGCCTGGGCCGAATCGATCTCCCTGCCACGCTCGCCGGGGCGGAAACGAAATCCGTAGAGCAGGCCGAACAGGTCAGGATCGCGATGGCTTTGGTCGATGCTGTGGTTCATGAGGGCTCGCTGGCGGGGAGTGCCTGTCGCGGCGACAACAGGTTCACTTGAGCGGCATCATTGCAAGCTTTCTTGAAGGTTTTGTGACAGTTGCGCGGTATCGTCAGATCGGTGGCGGTTTACACACGACGTACGCAAAAAAGCCGCGCAACTTGAAAGTTGCGCGGCGCCTTTAATCGATGGATCAAGTGTCTTGCTTGTTGGACAGGACTTTACCCGTTGTGGCATCGAAGTCCACGTCAAACTCTTTGCCGTCGGCAGTTTTCAGTTCCACTTCATACTCATAACCGTTGAAGTGGTTATCCAAGTCGGTGTCGGTGATGGTGGCACCTGGGTGCAACTTCAGGGCTTCTTCGTTCATCGATTCCAGGGATTTGATCTTGCCTTCCTTGACCAGTTGCGGAACCTGGTCGATTCGAACGTCAGCCTGGGCCAGGCCAGCGGTGAGGGTCAGAGCGGCAGCGGTGAACAGGGCAGTCAAAGTTTTCATATGTCTTTCCTTGGTGTCGTTAAAGGGTGAGTCGTTTAAGTGGGTTCAGATTATCTGTGGCAACTTAATTCACCCTTAATTCGAAAAAACTTGAAGCACGTTTCCTGGAAACGTCTTTCGACTCAGTAGCCGTTCTTCTCCAACAGTTGCGTCACACTGCCTGTTTCGGGACGCTTGAAGTACTTGAGCAATTCACTGGCACGGTTGGTGAAGATGCCATCGACGCCAGCATCCATCACTTTCTTGAAGTCCACCGGCTCATCCACTGTGTAGACATGCACCAGCAAACCCTGGGCATGGGTGTACTGGTTCATCCACGGCTTCACGAGATCCGAGTAACTCTGGCTGCCGCCATGGGTCAAGGCAGCGGACGGACCGGTGCCCACTGCGCCCTGGGCCTTGGCGTACTGGACCCATTTCTCGAATTCCGCCCTGTCCTTGGGTTCCTGCTTGGCATAGTAGACCGCCTTGTCCGTTTCACCGGATTCGGCAAACGGCACCTTGGACTTGGGTTCGATGTTGCCCTCGCCGACCCACAGCAAGAGGATCTTCGGCACTTTCGGCATCTCTTTGTGCAGCAGTTCCAGGCTGCTCTTCTCGAAGGTCTGCAAGACCACCTTGCCCTTGCCTTGACCGACCCCGGTGGCGCTTTTGGCGAGCTTGGAGCCGGAGGGGCTCAACCAGCCACGGTCCTGCAGTTTGTCCTTGAGGTCACGTTCGATGCCGGGAAACAACTTCGGCTCCTTGGTTTCGATGTACAGCCCCGGTTTGTGCTGTGGGTTGCCCTCGGCAATGTCGATCACTTCATCGAGGGTGAGGATTTTCAGGCCGGCGAACGAAGGACGGGCGCGGTCCGGGTAGGCGGTGTTGAACCAGCTGCCGGCATCGAGGGTTTTGAGTTCCGCCATGGTGAACTCGTTGGCGGTGCTGTCCTTGCGTTCGGGAAACTTGGTGGCGACATCAGTGGTGCGCAGCAGGCTGTCGTCATGCAGGACGAACAACACCCCATCCTTGCTGCGTTGCAGGTCCAGTTCCAGATAGTCGGCACCCAGGTCGCGAGCCAGCTTGTAGGCGGCGGCGGTGGATTCCGGCGCATCGAACGAGGCACCGCGGTGGGCAATGACCGCCGGATGCGGAATGCCTTGATGGGTTGCCAGGGCCTTGGGGCTCGGGGCTTCGGAGGCTTGTGTCTGACCAAAGCCGAGCAACAGGCTCAGCACCAAGGCGCTGCGGGTGAAGGTGACAGGCATGCTCGAGATCCTTTCGCAGGGGGCAAAAACCTATCTTTTAACAATTGAGCGCGGTTGGCGCTATCGCTACACCGACATAAACCTGTGTAAAGCAGATTTTTCCCACGCATTTCAAGGCCGCTTTGCAGTACCCTTGGCCGCACCAGTTTCCCCGGCAGAGGGAAACCTTAACTCCAACATTCGTTTGCCCTGCGTGTAAACCATCGATCAGACGTCCCGAGGGACGCATCCATGAGGTTTACCATGCGCACCACTTCGACATTCATCTGCCAGGCCGCCGACCAGCTCAAGGGTTTTGTCGGCCTGAACCGCAAGACCGGCCAGTACATCGTACGGTTCAGCGAAGACGCCTTCGGCATGGACGTGGCCGACGACGGCATCATTCCCACCAGCGAATTTGTCTGGGTTGCGGTGGCAGACGGCACCATGGCCCTCAAGCGTGAGCGAGTCCAGCTGCTGCTGGACCAGAACATCGACGACCGCATCAACCTCACCGAACCGTTGCGGGTGTACATGGCTCGCAGCGATCTGCCGGAAATCGTGGCGGTGCGGCAGTTGGTGGAAGGCTGAGCTTGGTCCTGAGCTGAACAGAAAACCTGTGGGAGCTTGCTCTCACAGGGATTTGCGCTGAACAATGAATAGGAAAACACCCGGAAAAAATGTGGGAGCGAGCTTGCTCGCGATAGCGGTGGATCAGCCAACATCACCGTGACTGACATACCGCCATCGCGAGCAAGCTCGCTCCCACAAGGATTTGTGTCCTGGCATTAGTCAGTTTGGGCGTTGGAACGCATAGTCCCGTTCGACCTTGCACACCCTCGTATGGCAATGGGTGTACCAGGTTGAGCGACCGCGCTCGCGGATCGCGCAGTGTTCGGGGTGCTGCTTCCAGGCCAGGATCGCGGCTTCATCGCTCCAATACGACACAGTAATCCCCAGACCATCGTCGCCACGGGCCGATTCGACACCTAAAAATCCGGGCTGCTTCCGGACAAGGGCCAGCATGCGCTCGGCGGCTTCGGCGTAGCCTTGGTCCCCCTCGGTACGCTGGGAGGTGAAAATCACTGCGTAACAGTGGGCGCTCATGACGTTTTCCTCGCGCAGGCTTCGACAAACGCACGGGCCAGCGGCGGCACCCGGCCTTCCAACGCAGCTCGTTCAGGCTGGAACAGCGTGGCGACAAAGAACGGATGGTCCTGCAGTTCTACCGCTCGCAGGCCGCCGGTCGAGTCCCGGGCGACGGCGTGCAGGCGCTGGCTCAGCAAGTCTTTTTCAAAATCCGGATTGACCCCGAAGCGGCAATGGTAGCCCTCGAACGCTGTCTGTCGGCCATAGGCCTTGGCGATCAACGAGCCCGCCTCGAGTTGAAGGCTGTCGATGGTTTCCACCAGGGCGCAGCTCAGCGGCGTCAACAGTGCCCGTTCAGCCTCGGGAGAGGTTTCACCGTGGACGGCGTCGACCCAGCCCATCACGTGACGGGCATATTCCAGCACGGCATGCTGAAAACCACCGCAGGTGCCCAGGAAAGGGCGACGCTGTTCGCGGGCAAAACGAATGGCTTGCAAGGCGCCGGCTTCGTTTTGGTAGGGGCTGCCGGGCACGCACCAGACACCGTCGAAATCCTCCAGCACTGCGTGGTCGGTAATGAGCGGCGTTGCCAGCCATTGCAAGCGAATGGCATGGCCGGTTTGTTTGCCTGCCAGCTCAAGTGCGAGGGGGATCGCCCGGTGAGCGGTGATGTGTGGGTCGTGGTCGCCGACCAGGGCGATGTTTAACGGATGCTGTTTTTCCATGGGAGGCTCGCCACTTGTTGATTCCTGGTGGCCACTATAGATTGGCGTTCACGCAATCAATATTGGCGTTTACCCAAGTGATCAATGCAGCAACGCACTATCGTCTGGACTATCCCGATCTGTCCCTGATCCTGGCGCTGGTTCGTGGCGGCTCGCTGGCCCGGGCCGCTCGGCTGCTGCAGGTGGACGTGTCCACGGTGTTTCGTTCGGTACGTCGGCTGGAGGCAGCCCTGGGCCAGCCCTTGTTCGAGAAAAGCCGTTCCGGGTACTTGCCCACGAGCCTGGCCCAGGCATTGGCCGAACAAGCCGAACGCGCCGAGCAGGCTTTGGAGGCGGCGCGGGTGGGGGTGGAGCAGGGCGGCGAGGTCATCAGCGGGACGGTGCGCCTGACGTGCAGTGATTCGGTCCTGCAAGCGTTGTTGCTGCCGGCGCTGGCGCGTTTCATGCCTGCTTATCCGGCGCTGAGCCTCGAGTTGAGCACCTCGAATGACTTCGCCAACCTCAGCCGCCGCGATGCCGACATTGCGTTGCGACTGACCCGTACGCCGCCGGAGCACTTGGTTGGTCGCAACCTCGGCAATGTGACGTTCCGGGTATGTGCCGGTGCCACGTACCTGCGTCCGGCGAATGTGGATGACCTGGCCGGCATGACCTGGATCGCGCCGGACGATTTTCTCCCCGATCACCCCACCGTGGCCTGGCGTCGTCAGCAACTACCTGGCGTAGTGCCCGCCTATCGCTGCAACAGCATGCTTTCGGTCACCGAACTGGTGCGGGCTGGTTTGGGGGTGGCGGCGCTGCCGGACTTTCTGATCGACGAAAACCAGGGCCTGATGCCATTCGGTGAACCGTTGCAGGGATATGACACGGCTCTGTGGCTTCTGACCCGTCCGGACTGCCGGGCCCTGCGTTCGGTGGTGACCTTGTTCGACGAGTTGGGGCGCAATCTGCGGTTGCGCTGACTTTTAACGTGCAGGCTGTGCATGACTCAATGGATGATGATCCCCTAACGGTTATAGTGCTCTGAGCACCAGCCCCTGGCAGAGAACATCACGATGACGAAGTCTTCCCAAACCACGCCCACCGCACCTGTTGACCACTTGCGTTTTCATCGCCCTCACGCTCATCTGGCGCCGACTTTTGGCAATGACCGCTTTGCGCTGAGGGCGGAGGCGTTCGCACGTTTTTTCGGGACGCCGATGCTCCTCGGTGCGCAGACTTTGATCGTGCTGCTATGGGTCAGCCTGAATCTGATGGGGGTCTTTCACTTCGATGCTTACCCGTTCATCTTGCTGAACCTGGCGTTCAGCCTGCAGTCGGCCTATGCCGCCCCGCTGATTTTGCTGGCGCAAACCCGGCAGGCCGCTCGGGACAAGGCCCAGGCGGAAGCCGATGCGCAACATCGCGAAGCCTTGGCCGTCGCCAACAGCGAGCGCCAGGCCCAGGCCGCGCAGAACACGGCGCAGTTGCTCCAATTGTTGGAGCAGAACACCCGCCTGACGGAAATGACCAAGGCGTTGACCGAGCGTATCGACAGCTTGACCACCGAAATGCACCAGAAGGTTGTGCACAACCCATCGCTGCAATAGCCCCTCATCCAGCGGGATGTGCTGGCCAATCAGGCCTGGTAACGACTCAGGAACATGTCGAGGGCCGATTCGATCACCCGGGCCTGCTCCTCCTGGGTCAGGCTCGGTTGCCCCATCGAAACCTGCGGCCAGAAGGCGAACGTCTTGAGTAGCCCATGCATTTGCTGGGCGGCAAATGCCGGCTCCACGGGCTTCAACCGAGCATCGGCCTGGGCCTGGCGAATCCAGGCCGTCAGGCCTTCTTCACGTTGGCCCATGCGCGACACCATGTCCTGGGCCCGCTCCGGGGAGTGAATCGTTGTGGCGATGGCGATGCGCGCCAAGTCGAGGAAATTCTCGTCCGCCAGCAGGTGCAGCTTGGCTTGCAGCAACGTTTGAAGCTGCTCCCGCAGCGGCGTTTGCGAGCTGTAGGGCATGTCTTGTTCTGCGGTAACGCTGTTCCATAACCGATTCAGAATGTCGGCAAACAGTTCTTCCTTGCTCGGGAAATGGTTATACACCGTGCGCTTCGATACGCCGGCAGTCGCCGCGATCTTGTCCATGCTGGTGATCTCGAAACCGCTGCTACGGAATTCAGCAATCGCGGCCTGGAGAATGGCTTCGCGTTTTCGCTCGGTAAGGCGCTGCGGTACGGTCATGGGCATTCGTCGGTTGAGAGGAGAGAAATTACACTCGGCAGTTTACTTGCTTCCGGCATTCATGCAATCTAGAAACTACACCGAATGGTGTAGTTTATCTGTCGAACGGCTGAGCGTGCATGCAACGGCCTTCCAGCGTCCCACAACGGCGAAGCGCAATTGCGACGACGTCCTTGGAGTTATCGCACCATGACCATTCCCTCTTTTTCGACCGATAGCCCGGCCGCCCAACATTTATCCCGGCACGAACAGGGCAAGTATCGCAATCACGCCTTCACTCCGCGGCAAGGGTTCGGCACGACCCTGCGCATCATCTGGAACATGACCTTCCACAAGCCGCGTGCTACCCGGCCTGCGGGCGCCATCGAGGTTCAGCCGCTGACGCGCGCCGCGTTGCTGGCCGCGCCCAATCACAGCGTCTTCCGTCTCGGCCACTCCACCGTGTTGCTCAAGCTGCGGGACAAGTTCTGGCTGACCGACCCGGTGTTCTCCGAACGTGCTTCACCGGTGCAATGGGTCGGCCCCAAGCGTTTCCATCAGCCGCCCATCAGCCTGGAAGAGTTGCCGCCGATTGAAGCGGTGATCCTTTCCCACGATCATTACGACCACCTCGATCATCAGGCCATCCTCAAGCTTGCGGCCAAGACTCGTCACTTCCTGGCCCCCCTTGGCGTGGGCGATACCCTGATCAAATGGGGTGTCGATGCCAGCAAGGTGCGTCAGTTGGACTGGTGGCAAGGCACCGAGGTGGACGGCATCGAGTTCATCGCCACGCCCTCCCAGCATTTTTCCGGTCGCGGTCTGTTCGACAGCAACAGCACCTTATGGGCCTCGTGGGTGATGATCGATGGCGCCACGCGGATTTTCTTCAGCGGCGATACCGGCTACTTCGAGGGTTTCAAACGCATCGGCGAACAATACGGTCCCTTCGACCTGACGCTGATGGAAACCGGCGCCTATAACGTCGATTGGCCCCATGTCCATATGCAGCCGGAGCAGACCCTGCAGGCTCATATCGACCTGAAGGGTCGCTGGCTGCTGCCGATCCACAACGGCACGTTCGACCTGGCGATGCATGCCTGGTATGAACCCTTCGATCGCATCCTGGCCTTGGCCTGGGAGCGCAACGTGTGCATCACCACTCCGCAAATGGGCGAAGCGTTCACCCTGGCGCAGCCGCAACGTGGCCGCGCCTGGTGGCTGGACGTAGAAACCTCGGCGTACCCGGACCGGGCCGGTATTGCCTAGCACCTGCGCAGTGGGTGTTATTCGATCATCGCGTAATCGGAGCGCCCCATCGGGTCCGGCGTCGCGCCCTTGATGTTCATGCCGCGCCCCGGTGCAAACCCGGGGAAGAACACCAGGCCCTCGGCCTCCAGGCGAAATGCCAGGGCCAAGCGGGTGACATCGAGCAACTCGCCGCCGGCCTCGAAGCGGCGGATGGCCTGGACCGAGACGCCGGATTGCCGGGACAGCTCCTCGACACTCCAGCCCAGCATGGCTCGGGCCTGCGCACTGTGAGCAGGGGTGAATTGATAGACAGCGATGCGTTCCAGGGTGGTTTTGATTGCGAGAGAGGCCATGGGGTGCTCCAAAGCGATGGGATTCAAAAAAGTACTGTGTTTTTGTACAGTTGTTTTGGCTCCTGATCAATCTCATTTTTTGATCAATGACCGGTGGTCTTCTCCAGCCAGGCGCTCGGTGCGTGACCCAGTACCCGACGGAACATGGTGGAAAACGCAGCGGGGCTGTCGTAGCCCAGATCCAGGGCTATGCGCGTCACCGAATCCCCTTCGGCCAAACGGGCCAGCGCCGCCATGACACACGCCTGCTGTCGCCACTGGCTGAAACTCAGCGTGGTCTGCCGGCTGAACAGGCGATTGAACGAGCGCAGGCTGATATGCAATTGCGCCGCCCATTGCACGGGCGAGGCATGAGTGTCGGGGTGTTTCAGGAACGCCTGGCACAGGCCGAGCAGGCGCGGATCCTGGGGCAGTGGGAGGTGCAGTGGCAGATGGGTACTGCGCAGCAGTTCGTGGAGCAGCAGATCGATCAGCGCGCCATCGCGTCCGGCCTCGTCGTAGTCCGGCGCAAGCTCTACGGCTTCCATCAGCAACTGGCGCATCAAGGGCGACACGCCGATGACCTGGCACCGCGTGTCCATGGCCGTTACCGCAGCCGGTTCGATGTACAGGCTGCGGGTGCTCACGCCCAGCATCAGTACTTCATGGTCGATCGCCGGCGGAATCCAGACTGCTCGTTGCGGCGGCACCACCCAATTGCCATCTGCCGTACTGACCTGCATCACCCCGGTGGCACCGTAGAGCAACTGTGCCCGGCGATGGCGGTGCAACGGTAGCAAATGCCCGTGGGGATAATCGGTACCAATGGCGACGACCGCCCTGGGTGTCGCATCCAACAAATCGATCGAAGTGTTGCGCATCGAAGGGTGACTCGCGATTGGCGTAAACGCGAACATTATTGGCTGGTTTGCTACAGCGGGCCAGCCTTCGTTTACCTATCGTGGACGCCTCCCCATTCCACGGACTTCCCTGGATGTTCTACGTATTGCTCGCCTGTTTCGGCTGCTTGAGTGGCGTGACCGCCGTGCTGTTTGGGTTCGGCGGTGGTTTTGTCGTGGTGCCGTTGATCTACCGCCTGCTGATGGCTCGCCACGCAGGTGACGTTATCGGTGAATCGGCGATGCACATCGCCGTGGCCACTTCCACCTGCGTCATGATCGTCAACGCCTTGGTTGCCACTGGAAAACATCACCGCGCCGGTCAGCTGCTTCGTCATTACCTGTGGCCGTTCGGCGGCTTCATCGCCCTGGGCGCGACCCTCGGCGCAACGGCTGCCAGCTGGATGAGCGGCGAGATTATCCGCTACGCCTTCATTGCCTACTTGGGCCTGACCATCCTGGATTGCCTGTTGCGCCGAGGTTTTCTGACACGCGGCAGCGATGCCGACCCACGACCTCTGTCGGCGATGGAGACGACGTTGGGTGGTACGGCTGTCGGAATCATTGCCACGTTCCTGGGGGTCGGCGGAAGTGTCATGACCGTGCCGCTGCTGCGCCGATGTGGTTTGAACATGTCCCAGGCGACGTCCATGGCCAATCCGCTGAGCCTGCCTGTCGCTCTGGCCGGCACTGTGACCTACATGGCCTTGGCCGCTTTCACCGGAACAGACTTGGGGCCGTGGTTCGTCGGTTATGTCGACTTGCTGGCCTTCGTTGTACTCACGCTCGGGGCGCTAGTGGGCATCCGCCTGGCAACGCCGTGGATCGGGCGGATACCGGATCGGCTGCATGCGCGGGTGTATGTGGGGTTACTGGTGGTGGTGATGGGTGGGATGTTGCTGGGGTAGGGAGTTATTGATCCGCCAACCCCGGCGCTTCCCGAATAATGAAGTGGTCCAGGTTCTCGATATTGGCACTGAACACCCCGAACGTCTGGTCGGGGTTTTTCTTGCTCGGCACCTGCTTGAACTCCGGCGTCACGCCATAAAAGAAGCAATACAACGACTCGTCACTGTCGATGGCGTGCTTGATTTCTTCCAGGAACGCTTTGCGCTTGCGGTAGTTGTCGATCAGCTTCTTGCTCAGGTAAACATTGACTGAGTAAGGCTTCTTCTTTGCCTCGTCCGCTTGCTTGAACCAGACCTTTGCTTCGAAATCGATGCGAAAGCTCAGCGTATAATCCTTGATCTCCTTGATCTTGCCCCAGTAAATCAAGCCCTTGTTGTCCTGCAAGTACTCGATCTTCTTGAAGAACGATCCATAGGGCGCCGTGTGCTCGCCGATCTTCAGCGGCATGCGCTTGAGCAGATCCTTGTTATCGAAATTCGAGACGAAACATTCCACCGGGTGGGCGAAGACACTGGTCTTGTCCGGCGTCGAGTCCTGGGCGGAGTGAGTGTCATCACCGTGGGACGATGCAGAGAGGGGGGGAGGGCGAGTCGCTTCAAAATCCTTCGGCAGATCGGACGGTTTACGCACGTACTGACGCCGAGTCAGTAACAGCTCCGACGGAAAATGCTCTTCGCGGTCGTCATCCGTTTCCGCCTCGCCACTCTGCGCACCCAACCCCGGCGTTTTCGGACTGACATAAGGGCAACCCTCGATATGCTGGGTCGTTGGTTGGTTCTTGAAATGTGGCGTGCGAATGTAATTGACACTCTTGGCATTGAGCGTCGTCAGCCGATTCTCCTCATCAAACGCCGTCCGACAGGCATCGTTGGGGCACTGGAACTGTTCTTTCGCGGAATCGAACGCCACCGTCTCGTCGAAATTCAGATCGCGCACGTCATAGATCGACAGCTTGTCGTCGAGGCTGCGGCAGTAAGCGAGGTCGAATTTCATTGCGGACTCGGGTCCTTGAGGGGGAAAGGATATTAATAGCGGGAGACGGGGTGGGTTGCACTGACTGTTTTCAGCTCAGTGCAAAATCTGCAGCAATACCCCGGCCATGGACAGCACCCGAGACTTTATTGATATCCCCAGCTCGACACCAACCCTGTGGCGAGGGAGCTTGCTCCCGCTGGGCTGCGCAGCAGCCCCCAATCAAGGCAGCGAGCGGGTCGTTCCAGCGTCAAAGCACGCAGTCATAGGTGCGGATGTTCTGCCTCAGCGCCGCCAGAAACGAGAAGGCGTTTTCCACCCGCTCGCCCTGGAACCCGTGGTAATAGTTTTCCGGTGTCAGCACAGTGCCGGCGCCGCGTTTGTTGTCGGGGTGCAGGCAGTAGGGGATCGACAGAAAACCACTGTCAAAGGCACCGAGCAGGGCTTCGGACAAGTTACCGTCGTGGGCCAGCGTGCCTTCGATCAGGCGTTTCGCGCTACGCAGGACGCGTCCGTGTTCCTGGGAATCGAACGGAATCTGCGGTAGAACGCCGTCGGTGTTCAGGCAGTAGTCACAGTACTCCAGCGCCGCGATATTTTCCTCTACCCGGGGAATGCGCCTTGATTCCACCGGTGTCTTGATGATCACACGCTGCACACCCGTGGCGCGGATCATCGCCAGCGCATCGCCAGTGATTCGGCAAAAACCGCCAAGCGAGCGCGGGAAGAACCCCATGAACACATAACCGACAAAGTGATAGCTGCCCGGCGCAAAATATTCGGCCGCGAGTTGCTGGAGGGCTGTCACCGCGGCACGATCCTGCACCGGCGAGGTGCCTTGAGCGTAGGAGAACGACAGCGTCTTGATGCCATGGGAGCGCAAGAACAACCCTTCAAGAATATTCAGCGCCACCAGAATCACCGGATCGCACATCTGTCCCATCATGCAACCGGCGAAGCTCTCGATGTGACTGTTGTCGACGCCGCTGGACAGCACCTGACAGGCTTTCTCCCAATGCCCGAACGCCTCGCGCAACGGCGTGCGACTGTACGGCAGGCAATAGGAAATCGGTCCGCCCTCGGTGGTGGGCAGACCGACTTCGACCATGCGCTCGAAAATGTGCAACGGGTCGGGCGAACCATGACGAACCTGCACTGGCAGGCGGTAGCGCGCATCGATCTGGTCGATCATGGCACGGGTCTGCGCTGGCGGATGGTTGACGATCGGATAACCGTTGAGCATCGATTCGCTGTCGATGGCCCGTTGCGCTGCTTCAAGATTGTTTACCCGGGTGAACGCATCAAGGGTGATGGTGCACACAGTGTTCGCCCGGCTCGCTGCCGTGGCTTCCAGGCCGGCTTGCATCCGGGCCGGGTCACTGAAGCCCATTCGCGGCTGGAGCACCGGGCCATGCGCGTTGAAGCGCTCAAGAACATGGGTGTTGAAATCGATCATCCTGATCTGCCTTTTTCTGCGAATCGGTAAGGGTGCAACGGGTCAGCGAGCGATCCGTTTCTCCAGGTAATGCTCTGGATACAACTGGGCGGACACCAACTCCTGAAAGGTATCGAAGCTGTTGGCCACGCTGTCGTCGAACACCTCATCGAAACCGGCGGCGCGCAGTGTGTCGCTATGTCGGGCAATGGTCTGAGGATCGTTTTCGGTGCAGATCTTGCCGCCGATATACACCCCGTCGGTGTGTTTGGTTTCGCTACGAATACGCCGCGCGAGTTCAGCGCCTTCGATGTAGCCATGGCCATTGACCGTGCTGACGACAACCATGGCGCTGGCGTGGCGGTTGAGCCGCGCGATCACTTCATCCATGGGCGTGTTCGGCCCCAGATTCTCGACGTTGTAGCCCATGTCCGTGAGCAGGAACTCCATGAACACCAGATTCCAGCTATGGGAGTCCGAAGGCACGGTGGTGAGCAGAGCGGTTTTGCTGAAAGTCATCGTTAAAGTCCCTTTTAAGTTGCTGTCCTGGTTGCGTAGTACGGGAGCGCCCGCTGAAAGTTGCGAAAGTTGGTGGTCACCGAGTTGATATAGCCCCAGGTCTCGGCGTAGTTCGTGGGAAAGGGTTTGGAACCTTCGATCCTGTCGCGTTCGCGGGCAGTGATGTAGTTCGGCCAGTCTTTGGATCGTGGGCGCCGGTGATGAAAGTCGTGACACGGTGTATCGCCGACCATCACAAACACTCGGACAAACAAGTGGAACGCCAGCATCTTGATCAGCCAAACGCTGATATGGGCGAAGCGTCGAACAGTTCCCGCCCCTTCGGGTATGCGCAGTTCTTCGCCGATGAATACGCCGGTGGTGCTCTCGCAAATGAAGTCGATGCCGCGCCGTTCCAGTACGTCCACGCTGGGCCAGGTGTGCTCGGCCGCCAGGCGAAATGTGGTGCTGATGTGGTAGCCGGCGAAGATCGGAATCACCCACGCCACGATGAACAGATCGAAATGGCCCAAGGCTGCCGACAGCAGTGCAAGGCCCGCCCAGAAGACCAGGGTCAATACTGCGACGCGGCGGTTTTCAGTCGTGGCGGTGCCTTTCAATCGGCCCCAGCACGAACGCAGCACGGCCAGTGGCGACAGCGCGGTCGAGACCAGTTTGGTCCACATGCTGGCGATGCTGTCGGACGGTTTCAACCCCACCACACTTTGCAGGTAGGAGAGGGTGTCATCATCGTCGGTCAGCAGCGTTTTCGAACTGTGATGCAGCGCGTGTTCGCGCTTGTAGGTATCGAAGGGCTTGAGCATCAGGACGCCGGAAATGATTCGGCCGATGGTCATATTGGTCTCGCGCGATTCGAAGACCATGTCATGGGCGCAGTTGTGGCAGATCATCACTTGCATCTGCTTGATGCCACCGGTGGCCAGGACAAAGCCCAACAGCCACAGCGCAATGCTGGCCTGCGAATAACCGATACCGGCCAACAGCGCGCCGCCGGCTATTAATCCCGCCGACACAACGATATGGTGGAACGGCTTCAGAGGTCGGACTTTATCGAGGTCTTCGGGCAGAGGCTTGGCTGTCAGCCAACTCAGAAACGGCTGCATGAACCCTGGAAGGGCGCGCATTGAGTTACGTATCATCCATGTTTCCTCTAGGGTTTTGCTCCATGCAAAAACTGTAACGTGGCCTCTGGATATTTCGAATAGAAATAGGTGGGGATCGATTTTCCATTTTTGGGTATGTCATCGACATGGATTGGGATGATCTGAAGGTTTTTATCTTCGTGGCTAAATCGAACAACGTGACCGAGGCCGGAATCTCGCTCAAGGTGTCGGCCTCGACGGTGTCGCGCAAGATCGCGGCGCTTGAGGAATCGCTCGGTACGGTATTGTTTTCGAAGAAGACCAACGGTTACTTCCTGACCGAAGCGGGAAGAGCGTTGCTGCCATTGGCACTGGAAACGGAAGAGCGTTTCAAACTGATCGAGCGGCAGATGTCGCAACCGGGTGATCGGATGGCGGGACAGGTGCGCATCGATTGTCCGGAACTGATGGGCACGCACTTGATCATTCCGCAACTCGCGGTATTCCAGGCTCAGCATCCCGAGATCAGCTTCGACTTCATTAACTCGGCGGTGTCGTCGAAACTCACGCAGAGCCACAGCGACATCATTATCCGCTTGCGCAGACCGGAGAACGGTAACTTCACCATGCGCCGGGTCGGGACCCTGATGCAGGGGCTTTTCTGCTCCCGGGCTTATGCCGATGCCAACGGTCTGCCGGCCGAACCCGCCGACCTCAAGCACCACAGCCTGATCGGCTGGACCGAAGAAATGTCGTATATGCCGCTCGCCCAATGGTTGAGCGAAATGACCGGAGACCAGAAGCTGTGGATGCGCGTTTCAAACCTGAATGCGCAGCTCAAGGCAGTCGAAGCGGATCTGGGGATTGCCGCGCTTCCCGTCTATGTCGGACACCAGTCCGGTCTGTGCCAGGTGTTGGCCAGTCACCCTGCTCGCCGCTCGGAAATCTGGTTGCTGCGCAATCAGGCGACCCAGGGTGTGAGCCGCGTTGATCGAGTGGTGGAATATCTGACGGAGCTGTTTCACGGCAAAGCGGTCGGTATGCACTGACGACCGTCTTACCGCGAGGTCATGGCACCAGAATCAATGAACCCTGGGTTTGGCGGTATTGCATGACGCAGTGGGCCTGGGCCGCCAGCGCGAGGGGGAAGTGCGCGATTGCCGGCAAACGAATCGCGCCACTGGCCACTGCTTGCAGCACCCGTTCGGCCGCGTGGGTCAATTCAGTGTCGCCGCCGATGTAGTGCTTCAACGACGGCCGCGTCACATGCAGCGAGCCCATTTGCCCGAGCCGGGACAGGTTGAAATCCGTCACGTCGCCCGAAGCATTGCCAAACAGCACGAGGTGGCCGCGCGGACGCAAACTCGCCAATGACAGCTCTACGGTATCTTTGCCGATAGAGTCGAACACGACATGGGCGCCTTTGCCATCGGTCAACTCACGGATCGACCCCAGTGTGTCTGGCGCTTCGGCATTGAGGGCCGCGATGCACCCCACATCCAGAACCTGACGGCGCTTGGCTTCGGTCGAAGCCAGACCTATCACGTGTACACCGCGAGCGACCAGCCAGCTTGTGGCAATGCTGCCCACGCCGCCCGCTGCCGCGTGCCACACCACAAAATCACCAGGCGCCAGCGGCACGCAGCGATGCGTCAGGTATTCGGCCGTCAGCCCTTTGAACATGACGCCTGCCGCGACTTCGCTCGGCACGCCATCGGGCAGGCGTATCGCCCGCGAAGCGCGAACGACCGCGTGACCAGCGTAGCTGCCGGTCGAGCTGTCGACGAAGGCCACTCGATCGCCAATGGCCAGGTTTTTCACCTGCGATCCACATTCGACGACACGCCCAGCACCTTCCATGCCCAAGCCCCGGGGGAAGGCTGAACCATCGTCCAGCGCGCCGGAGCGCCGATGCAGGTCGATGAAGTTCACGCCGGCGGCTTCGATGGCTACAGTGATTTCTTCAGGGCCGGTGGTACGCAACGGGTAGTTGCGCAATTCCATGACGTTGGGTGCCCCGGGGGCGGCGAAGACAATTCCGTGGGTCTGGGTCATGTGAGCCTCCTTAAAGCGGGCCGATGCGCAGGAAAATCCATACGGCAACCGCTATCAGCATCAGGCCGAACGCAGCGTTCTGAAACATCAGCAATTTGGGGCGGGACTGGATCAGTTTCTGCACAGTCGAACCCATCGACACCCAGATGACATGGGAGAAGAAGTTCAGCGAAATCAGTGCCGCACTGAGGATCAACACGACCGTGCTGCTGGTCTCGCCGGAAGGCATGAAGGTGGAAAACATCACCAGCAACATCACGATCCCTTGCACGTTGCCCAGTTGTATAACAATGCCGTCCCGAAATTGCAGGTGCATGGCCTTGTCGGTGGGCGCTTTCAGTGGACGACGCAACATGCGTACACCCAGCCACAGGATGTAGAAACTGCCCACCACTTGCAGCGCCCATACCAGCGTCGGATTGTTCATCAGCGTGTGATAAAGGCCTAAGCCGACCAGCACGGCGATCAGGAAGTAAGTAATGTCGAGCCCAACGATAAACCGCACCGAACGACGTACACCGCTTTGCGCACCCGACGTCGCCACCATCAAGTTGCCGGGACCCGCACTCAGGGTCAGCGGAACCATGGTCGATAGCCAAAGCAACCAGTTGATGCTGAAAATTTCTTGCATGTTGTCTTCCTTAAACACAACGCGGACTTAACTCCGGCAAGTCTAATTCGCAGTTGCTTCTAAGGTTATAGCGAAGAGCGCAAGGCGGTTTCCCATAAATGGGGGAAGCGTGGTGGGAAGGAGGGCGGTCGCCGTTGCCTTTAGGTGAGCCGAGGTTTCGAGAGGGCCAGGGTGAGGGGCAATTGAGGCGATATGCCGTTAATAAGCAATGATGCTGAGCTTTCGTAGGGTAAAGGGAGCGCGCCTGTCTGGAGTTAAGCGCGGTTTTGGTTCTGTAGAATACAAAAAACCCGTTTTCACGGGTTTTTTGTTAAGTCGCTGGCGGTTTAGCTCAGGATGTTTCTTTTTGAAATCAATCCCAGCTCAAAGCCCCACCCGTCTGATACTCAATCACTCGCGTCTCAAAGAAGTTCTTCTCTTTCTTCAAGTCCATGATCTCGCTCATCCAAGGGAACGGGTTAGTCGTGCCTGGATATTCTTCTTTCAGGCCAATCTGCGACAAGCGACGGTTGGCGATGAACTTGAGGTAGTCCTCCATCATCGCCGCGTTCATGCCCAGCACGCCGCGAGGCATGGTGTCGCGGGCGTATTCGATCTCCAGTTGCGTACCCTGCAGGATCATCTGGGTCGCTTCTTCCTTCATTTCGGCATCCCACAGGTGCGGGTTTTCGATCTTGATCTGGTTGATCACGTCGATGCCGAAGTTCAGGTGCATGGATTCGTCGCGCAGGATGTATTGGAACTGCTCGGCGACGCCGGTCATTTTGTTGCGGCGGCCCATGGAGAGGATCTGGGTGAAGCCGCAGTAGAAGAAGATGCCTTCCAGGACGCAGTAGTAGGCGATCAGGTTGCGCAGCAGCTCTTTGTCGGTTTCCGGGGTGCCGGTTTCGAACTTCGGATCGGAGATCGAACGGGTGTACTTCAGGCCCCAGGCGGCTTTTTTCGCGACCGATGGGATCTCGTGGTACATGTTGAAGATTTCACCTTCGTCCATGGCCAGCGATTCGATGCAGTACTGGTAGGCGTGGGTGTGGATCGCCTCTTCGAACGCCTGGCGCAGGATGTACTGGCGGCATTCCGGGTTGGTGATCAGGCGGTACACGGCCAGGACCAGGTTGTTGGCAACCAGGGAGTCAGCGGTGGAGAAGAAGCCCAGGTTGCGCATCACGATGCGGCGTTCGTCGTCGGTCAGGCCTTCCGGGTTTTTCCAGAGGGCGATGTCGGCGGTCATGTTGACTTCTTGCGGCATCCAGTGGTTTGCGCAGCCGTCCAGGTACTTCTGCCAGGCCCAGTCGTATTTGAAAGGTACGAGCTGGTTGAGGTCGGCGCGGCAGTTGATCATGCGCTTTTCATCGACGGCGACACGGGCTGAGGCGCCTTCGAGTTCGGCGAGGCCTTCGGCGACGTCGAGTTTGTCGAGGGCGGCCTTGGCGCGAATGATCGCGGCCGAGTCGCTGGCCGTCACGGCCCGGGCTTCGAGGGCGGCGGCACCGCCGGCGCTGTCGAGGCGGTCCATGTTGGCTTCAGAAGCGTGGCCGGCGTTGGCGCCTTTTACAGCAACTTCGCCGTCTTCTTTGTCGAATTCGTCCCAGCTCAGCATGACGTGTCGTCTCCTGCGTGAGGGCCAGATGCCCGATGAAGGCCTACTGGCCGCGATGGATCTTGAAAAATCGTTTGTTGCAGCAGCTGACGCAGGCAATAAACAGAAAAATGTACGGGTCGTTCCGAAGCGGCGCAGAACGCCGGGAGGCATTTGGCGCTGGCGTGGGCTTCAGGCAGCCTTGATCCCCTGTAAGGGAATATTGCAGGCCCGTTTGAGGCGGCATTATAAGGACTTTTTTGCCTACGTGCTGCGGCGAAATGGCTCACAGAAGGCATCGCGAAGGGCATATCCGCGTGGGAGCGAGTATTTACAAGGCTTTGGCCGCCGAAGATTTTTTTTGCCTGGGGCGAACGACGGTTGGTTTTGATCAAAAAACGAGCGTTTTTTGCGGTTTTGCACTACATGTTGTGTTTTGGGAGGGTTTTCAGCGGTTCCAGACACAACCAGGCCCGATCGAAACCGGGCCGTGGAAAATGCCAGTAATGATCAATCGGTACGGGCCGAACCGGTGCGGTCGTTGCCATCGGCTGCGACCGTGGTCGGGTCGGTGTGGTCGTGACCGTCGGTGGCGACCGTGGCAGCATCCGTGAGGTTGTAGCGGTCGATGGCGGCGGCGGAACCGGTGCGATCGAACCCGTCGGTGGCGAAGCTATTGGCGGCCAGTACGGACAGGGCCAAGGCGAAGAACAGTTTGCTTTTCATGGTGGTTGCTCCTGGTTCGTTCGAAGTCGATCAGCCGTTGGAGCAACCGGTCCCCATGACGCTGTAACGCAGGATATGGCGCTGGCCCTTGGAGTCGTCGTACTCCATCTTCGCCGGGACCACTTCGCAGACATTGGGGATGTCGCTCATGGAGATGACTTTGGCGATGTCCAGGTGAGTGGAGTAGGTGTACTCCTCAATGGCCGGTTTTTGCTGTGCGACATCGGTCGGGGCCTCATCCGCCATCGCGGTGGCGCACAGGCTGCCGAGGACCAGAACCCATAAAGCTTTCATCTGATTCACCTTTCTTGAGGTCGAGTGGGGTCACGCAACCTTTTTGGGGTTGCGTGTGGAGCAAGTATTGGAAGTTGGATTAACGGCCTTCGTGGGGGCTGTGTTGCGTTAATCGTGTTTGCCGGTTGGCGAGATGAATTTTAGGGAGTGGGGCTGGGCACAAAAAGCCTTGGTTTTGATAAACACTGTTGGTTGATCTGGTAATAATCGCTGCAGGTGGTGGGGTTGTCTGTGGCATCTATGTTGGAGGTGCTGCCGTCATCGCGAGCAAGCTCGCTCCCACTAGTACCGACATTTTGTAGGGACTTGTTACTACCATCGTCGAATGGTTCTATAGGCCCGCCCCGGGCTACAACGGGACCATACAAAAACAACTATGTCTCCGAGGTAAGAAAGATGAGTGCGGCTTCTCTGTATCCCGTTCGCCCCGAGGTTGCGGCCAGTACGTTGACTGACGAGGCGACCTACAAGGCGATGTATCAGCAGTCGGTCGTCAACCCGGATGGCTTCTGGCGCGAGCAGGCCAAGCGCCTCGACTGGATCAAACCGTTCACCACGGTGAAACAGACCTCCTTCGACGATCACCATGTCGACATCAAGTGGTTCGCCGACGGTACCTTGAACGTGTCCTACAACTGCCTCGACCGTCACCTGGCTGAGCGCGGCGATCAAATTGCGATTATCTGGGAGGGCGATGACCCGTCCGAGAGCCGCAACATCACCTATCGCGAACTGCACGAAGAAGTCTGCAAGTTCGCCAACGCCCTGCGTGGCCAGGATGTGCATCGCGGCGATGTGGTGACCATCTACATGCCGATGATCCCTGAGGCTGTGGTCGCGATGCTGGCCTGTACCCGGATCGGTGCGATTCACTCGGTGGTGTTCGGCGGCTTCTCCCCTGAAGCGCTGGCCGGGCGGATCATCGACTGCAAATCCAAAGTGGTGATCACCGCCGACGAAGGCGTTCGCGCCGGCAAGAAGATCCCGCTCAAGGCCAACGTCGATGACGCGCTGACCAACCCGGAAACCAGCAGCATCCAGAAAGTCATCGTGTGCAAGCGCACGGCTGGCAACATCAAGTGGAACCAGCACCGCGACATCTGGTACGAAGACCTGATGAAGGTGGCCGGTACCGTTTGCGCACCGAAGGAAATGGGCGCCGAAGAAGCGCTGTTCATCCTCTACACCTCTGGCTCCACCGGTAAGCCCAAGGGCGTGCAGCACACCACGGCCGGTTACCTGCTGTACGCGGCGCTGACCCATGAGCGCGTGTTCGACTACAAGCCAGGCGAGGTCTACTGGTGCACCGCCGACGTGGGCTGGGTCACCGGCCACAGCTATATCGTCTACGGCCCGCTGGCCAACGGTGCGACCACACTGCTGTTCGAAGGCGTGCCGAACTACCCGGACATCACCCGGGTGGCCAAGGTCATCGACAAGCACAAGGTCAATATCCTCTACACCGCCCCGACGGCTATTCGCGCGATGATGGCCTCGGGCACCGCCGCCGTCGAAGGCGCCGATGGCAGCAGCCTGCGCCTGTTGGGTTCGGTGGGCGAGCCGATCAACCCGGAAGCCTGGGACTGGTACTACAAGAATGTCGGCAAGGAGCGTTGCCCGATTGTCGACACCTGGTGGCAGACCGAGACCGGTGGCGTGCTGATCAGCCCGTTGCCAGGCGCCACGGCGTTGAAGCCAGGTTCGGCCACTCGCCCGTTCTTCGGCGTGGTGCCGGCGCTGGTGGACAACCTCGGCAACCTGATCGAAGGCGCCGCCGAAGGCAACCTGGTGATCCTCGATTCGTGGCCAGGCCAGGCCCGTACGCTGTACGGCGACCACGACCGCTTCGTCGACACCTACTTCAAGACCTTCAGTGGCATGTACTTCACCGGTGACGGCGCTCGTCGCGACGAGGACGGTTACTACTGGATCACCGGTCGAGTGGATGACGTGCTCAACGTGTCCGGCCACCGCATGGGAACGGCCGAGATCGAAAGCGCCATGGTCGCCCACCCGAAAGTCGCCGAAGCGGCGGTGGTGGGTGTGCCGCACGACATCAAGGGGCAGGGCATCTATGTCTACGTCACCCTCAATGCCGGCGAAGAAACCAGCGAGGCCCTGCGCCTGGAACTGAAGAACTGGGTGCGCAAGGAGATCGGTCCGATTGCGTCGCCGGATGTGATCCAGTGGGCACCAGGGCTGCCGAAGACCCGTTCCGGCAAGATCATGCGCCGCATCCTGCGCAAGATCGCCACGGCGGAATACGACGGGTTGGGTGATATCTCCACCCTGGCCGACCCGGGTGTGGTGGCGCACTTGATCGAGACGCACAAGACCATGAACGTTGCCTGACGGCGGTTTGTGACCTCAAGAAGCCCCGCCTGGCATTTGCCTGGCGGGGCTTTTTTGTGTGCGTCATATAGCCCTTGTGGCGAGGGTGTTCGAACGACCGCGGTGCCTGGCTTTGGGGCTGCTTCGCAGCCCAGCGGGAGCAAGCTCCCTCGCCACAGGTTCGGCGGATGAATAAATATCGAGGTTTGAAGTAGGAGGTGTCTGAGCGTTACCGGTGTTTCGAAATGTGTAACCAAAGGCGCCACAACGGGGCGATGTGAAACGCGAAGCCCCGTTACAGGGCGGCTCCGGACGTTCCGGAAAATAAGCCGACACGCTGTGCTTGCCGGATTAGAAGGGTTTGCGAATAATGGGCCCGCTATTTGCAGCATAGATCGGTTTCCCTTCTTTTGCTCTTGCATGAATTTGCGGGGCTGTCAATGTGCTCGGACCGCTTTCTCGGTGCTTCTGTAATTTGTTGTCGCATTGAAGAAATATCGGCTTCGGGCCTGTCGTTAGAATGCCGATCACTCGCTCGTCGTGGCTCGCGTCGGATAAACCGTGAGCTTCCCAGGACGCAGCACCCACGTTCGTTCCACCCATTCGCATATTGGGCTGTTGCTCACTCTGCCGTTTTTGCCCTTTACCGATGGAGTCCCAAGATGAAGAAACTTGTGCTGCTTGGCGCCCTGGCACTGTCCGTGCTGTCCCTGCCGACCTTCGCTGATGAGAAACCCCTGAAGATTGGTATCGAAGCGGCTTACCCTCCGTTCGCCTCGAAAGCCCCGGATGGCAGCATCGTCGGTTTCGACTACGACATCGGCAATGCGCTGTGCGAAGAAATGAAGGTCAAGTGCGTATGGGTCGAGCAAGAATTCGACGGCCTGATACCAGCGCTGAAGGTGCGCAAGATCGACGCGATCCTGTCGTCCATGTCGATCACTGAAGATCGCAAGAAGTCCGTTGATTTCACCAACAAGTACTACAACACCCCGGCCCGTCTGGTGATGAAGGCCGGTACCCAGGTCAGCGACAGCCTCGCCGAGCTCAAGGGCAAGAACATCGGCGTGCAGCGCGGTTCGATCCACGAGCGTTTCGCCCGTGAAGTCCTGGCCCCGCTGGGTGCCGAGATCAAGCCGTACGGTTCGCAGAATGAAATCTACCTGGACGTCGCCGCCGGCCGTCTCGATGGCACCGTGGCAGACGCTACCCTGTTGGATGACGGTTTCCTCAAGACCGATGCCGGCAAGGGCTTCGCATTTGTAGGCCCGGCCTTCACCGACGAGAAATACTTCGGCGACGGCATCGGTATCGCGGTTCGCAAGGGCGATGCGCTGAAAGACAAGATCAATGGTGCGATCACCGCCATTCGCGAGAGCGGCAAATACAAGCAAATCCAGGACAAGTACTTCGCTTTCGACATCTACGGCAAGTAACGACGTCCCGCCACTCGTGCGAAATGGCGCAAGCAACAGGATCTCTGCGGTTTGCGCCATTTTTTCATCCCACTTTCGAGGACCTGAATCATGTTGAAAGGCTACGGGGCTGTCATCCTCGATGGCGCATGGTTGACGCTTGAGCTCGCCTTGTCGTCCATGGCCCTGGCCATCGTCCTGGGTCTGATCGGCGTTGCGTTGCGCCTTTCTCCGGTGCGCTGGCTGGCGTGGCTGGGCGACCTGTATTCCACGGTCATTCGCGGCATTCCCGACCTGGTGCTGATCCTGCTGATTTTCTACGGTGGCCAGGACCTGCTCAATCGCGTGGCGCCGATGCTCGGCTATGACGACTACATCGACCTGAACCCGCTGGCGGCCGGTATCGGCACCCTGGGTTTCATCTTCGGTGCGTACCTGTCGGAGACCTTTCGCGGTGCATTCATGGCGATCCCCAAGGGTCAGGCCGAGGCGGGCATGGCGTACGGCATGAACGGCTTTCAAGTGTTCTTCCGGGTGCTGGTGCCGCAGATGATTCGCCTGGCGATTCCGGGCTTCACCAACAACTGGCTGGTATTGACCAAGGCCACCGCGCTGATTTCCGTGGTGGGCCTGCAAGACATGATGTTCAAGGCCAAGCAGGCGGCGGATGCCACTCGCGAGCCTTTCACCTTCTTCCTCGCAGTGGCGGCGATGTACCTGGTGATCACCAGTGTCTCGTTGCTGGCGTTGCGTCACCTTGAGAAGCGCTACTCGGTAGGCGTAAGGGCGGCTGATCTATGATCTTCGACTACAACGTCATCTATGAAGCCTTGCCGCTGTATTTCAGCGGCTTGCTGACCACCCTCAAATTGTTGGCCCTGTCGCTGTTCTTCGGCCTGCTGGCGGCGTTGCCCCTGGGGCTGATGCGGGTGTCCAAGCAGCCGATCGTCAACATGACGGCCTGGCTCTACACCTACGTGATCCGCGGCACGCCGATGCTGGTGCAGCTGTTCCTGATCTACTACGGGCTGGCGCAGTTCGCGATCGTGCGCGAAAGCTTCCTCTGGCCGTGGCTGTCCAGTGCGACCTTCTGCGCGTGCCTGGCGTTCGCCATCAATACCAGCGCCTACACCGCCGAAATCATCGCCGGTAGCCTGCGGGCCACGCCTAACGGTGAGATCGAAGCGGCCAAGGCCATGGGCATGTCGCGCTACAAGCTGTATCGCCGGATCCTGCTGCCGTCGGCCTTGCGTCGGGCGCTGCCGCAATACAGCAACGAAGTGATCATGATGTTGCAGACCACCAGCCTGGCCTCCATCGTGACCCTGATCGACATCACCGGCGCGGCGCGCACGGTGAATGCGCAGTATTACTTGCCATTCGAGGCTTACATCACGGCCGGTGCTTTCTACCTGTGCCTGACCTTCATCCTGGTGCGCCTGTTCAAACTGGCCGAGCGCCGCTGGCTGGGTTACCTGGCCCCGCGCAAGCACTGATAACGCATCGATCCGATCGACTGCTCAACGACTGACGTTTTGTGAGAACCGACCGCATGTACAAGCTTGAAGTCCAAGACCTGCATAAACGCTATGGCAGTCACGAAGTGCTCAAGGGTGTGTCCCTGAAGGCCGCCGCTGGCGATGTGATCAGCATCATCGGCTCCAGTGGCTCCGGCAAGAGTACCTTCCTGCGTTGCATCAACCTGCTCGAGCAACCCCATGCCGGCAAGATTCTGCTCAACAACGAAGAGCTGAAACTGGTCGCCGGCAAGGATGGCGCCATGAAGGCCGCGGACCCCAAGCAACTGCAGCGCATGCGTTCGCGGCTGTCGATGGTGTTCCAGCATTTCAACCTGTGGTCCCACATGACCGCGCTGGAAAACATCATGGAGGCGCCCGTGCATGTACTGGGTGTGGCCAAGGCTGAAGCGCGGGAGAAGGCCGAGCACTACCTGAACAAGGTCGGCGTGGCCCATCGCAAGGATGCCTACCCGGGCCACATGTCCGGCGGCGAGCAGCAGCGCGTGGCGATTGCCCGTGCGCTGGCGATGGAGCCTGAGGTGATGCTGTTCGACGAACCGACTTCGGCGCTGGACCCGGAGCTGGTGGGCGACGTGCTCAAGGTGATGCAGGCCCTGGCCCTGGAAGGTCGGACCATGGTGGTGGTGACCCACGAAATGGGCTTTGCCCGCGAGGTCTCGAACCAGCTGGTGTTCCTGCACAAGGGCATCGTCGAAGAAAGCGGCAACCCGCGTGAAGTGCTGGTCAACCCGCAATCGGAGCGCCTGCAACAATTTCTTTCGGGCAGCCTCAAGTAATCGCTCCCGTTACGCACCTGATTTGGGTCATGCTGCGCACCGCGCACCAGATGGTCTAATTTGGTTGCAGCCGCTTTTGGCTTTAACACTGTTTTCGCTTCGGATCGCCCGCCATGACTGCCCATCGAATAGGTTTCCTGATTTGGCCCAGCACTAAAGCCTTGACGCTGGCGCTGGCCGAGGAGGCCTTGCGTGTCGCTCAGCGGGTGCATCCGGATGTGGTCTACGAGCTGTCGTTCTTGCAGGCCGAGCCACCGGCTGCCGGCGCCTGGCAATTGCCGGGCGAGCCTTGGGCCGGCAAGCTCGAGGGGTTCCAGAAGCTGTTCCTGCTGGCCGATGAGCCGCCGACCGCACTGGCCTCGCCCCTGAGCAGCGCCCTCAAGCAACTGGTGCGTGCCGGTTGCGTGATCGGTGGTTTGTCGGCGGGTGTCTATCCCTTGGCCCAGCTGGGTTTGCTCGACGGTTACCGTGCCGCCGTGCATTGGCGCTGGCAGGACGACTTCTCCGAACGTTTCCCCAAGGTCATCGCCACCAGTCATCTGTTCGACTGGGATCGCGATCGCCTGAGCGCTTGCGGCGGCATGTCGGTGCTGGACCTGTTGCTGGCGGTCCTGGCCCGGGATCATGGTGCGGAGTTGGCCGGCGCGGTGTCGGAGGAGTTGGTGGTCGAGCGCATTCGTGAGGGCGGCGAGCGCCAGCGCATCCCGCTGCAGAACCGCCTCGGCTCCAGCCATCCAAAGCTCACCCAGGCAGTGCTGCTGATGGAAGCCAACATCGAAGAGCCGCTGACCACCGACGAAATCGCCCAGCATGTGTGTGTATCCCGTCGGCAACTGGAACGGATCTTCAAGCAATACCTCAATCGCGTGCCCAGCCAGTATTACCTGGAGCTGCGCCTGAACAAGGCCCGGCAGATGTTGATGCAGACCAGCAAATCCATCATCCAGATCGGCCTGTCCTGCGGTTTCTCCTCGGGGCCACACTTCTCCAGTGCCTACCGCAACTTCTTCGGCGCCACGCCGCGGGAAGACCGCAACCAGCGACGCAGCAGCAGCCCGTTCGAATTGTCCTCGGTGCCGTCCGAACGGGGCTAGGCGGCAAGGCTGCGGATAGGGCGGTCGACACAAAAAATTGTGGGAGCGAGCTTGCTCGCGATGGCGTCGGACCAGCCAGCATCGATGTTGACTGATACGCCGCTATCGCGAGCAAGCTCGCTCCCACAGGTGTTTTGTGTCTGGCAGCGGAAATGTGGAGGCGGGCGCCTCAAATCCACTGGCAACGTTTAAACTGCGCCTTTGCGACGCTATTTGTCGCATTGCCGTAAACCCGCGCAAAACGTGGGTTGGCGCTATAAGAAGTTGTCGCTTGGCGGCAAGGCCGGGCTGAAAACTGTCCTTACAATCCTTACCAAGCCCGCCAGTTCCAGGCGGGTGTTCCTCATCAGGAGACTCCGATGTCCGTTGAGCAAGCCGCGGTACAACGCGCCGATTTCGACCAGGTTATGGTTCCCAACTATGCACCTGCTGCCTTCATACCTGTGCGTGGTGCCGGTTCCCGCGTATGGGACCAATCCGGTCGTGAGTTGATCGACTTTGCTGGCGGCATTGCAGTCAACGTGCTGGGCCACGCCCACCCGGCGCTGGTCGGCGCCCTGACCGAACAGGCCAACAAGCTGTGGCACGTCTCCAACGTCTTCACCAATGAGCCGGCCCTGCGCCTGGCCCACAAGCTGGTCAACGCGACGTTTGCCGAGCGCGCGTTTTTCTGCAACTCCGGCGCCGAAGCCAACGAGGCCGCCTTCAAGCTGGCCCGTCGCGTTGCGTTCGATCGTTTCGGCAGCGAAAAATACGAAATCATCGCCGCGCTCAATAGCTTCCACGGTCGCACCCTGTTTACCGTCAACGTCGGTGGGCAGTCGAAGTACTCCGACGGTTTCGGGCCTAAAATCACTGGTATCACCCACGTTCCTTACAACGACCTGGCCGCGTTGAAAGCCGCTGTCTCGGACAAGACCTGCGCCGTGGTGCTGGAGCCGATCCAGGGCGAGGGCGGCGTGCTGCCGGCCGAGCAGGCCTACCTGCAAGGCGCCCGTGACTTGTGCGATGCCCACGACGCGCTGCTGGTGTTCGATGAGGTGCAGACCGGCATGGGGCGCAGCGGTCATCTGTTCGCCTACATGCATTACGGCGTGGTCCCGGACATCCTCACCAGCGCCAAGAGCCTGGGCGGTGGTTTCCCGATCGCGGCGATGCTCACCACCGAAGCCCTGGCCAAGCACCTGGTGGTCGGCACCCACGGCACCACCTATGGCGGCAACCCGCTGGCCTGCGCGGTGGCCGAAGCGGTGATCGATGTGGTCAATACGCCTGAGGTGCTCGGTGGTGTCAAAACCAAGCACGCCAAGTTCAAGGCGCGCCTGGAGCAGATCGGCGAGAAGTACGGCCTGTTCACCCAGGTGCGTGGCCTGGGCCTGCTGATCGGTTGCGTGCTGAACGATGCCTGGAAAGGCAAGGCCAAGGACATCTTCAACGCCGCCGAACAGGAAGGCTTGATGATCCTGCAAGCCGGCCCGGACGTGATTCGCTTCGCCCCGAGCCTGGTAGTGGAAGACGCCGACATCGACGCCGGCCTGGACCGCTTCGAGCGGGCCGCGGCGAAGCTGACCCAGGCCTGACGCTGAAGCTGGACCCCCTTGTGGGAGCGAGCTTGCTCGCGATGGCGTCGGACCAGCCAGTATCGATGTTGACTGGCACACCGCTATCGCGAGCAAGCTCGCTCCCATAGGGGGCTTGCTGCGGCTGAAAATCGAATACCGCGGCAGATGCAATGCGGACCCGCGTGTTCGTTTAGTTTTTTTCTGTGTGTCGACCTGAGGGTCGAACCCTTTATTTCAAGTTAAGGAGTGACACCATGCTGGTGATGCGCCCCGCGCAAATGGCGGATCTGGGCGAGGTACAGCGTCTGGCTGCGGACAGTCCGATCGGTGTCACTTCCTTGCCGGATGACGTGGAACGCCTGAGCGACAAGATCGCCGCAAGCGAAGCCTCGTTTGCCGCCGAAGTCAGCTTCAACGGTGAAGAGAGCTATTTCTTCGTCCTCGAAGACACCGCGACCGGCAAGCTGGCGGGCTGTTCGGCCATCGTCGCGTCGGCCGGTTATTCCGAACCGTTCTACAGCTTTCGCAACGAGACCTTCGTCCATGCCTCCCGTGAGCTGAAGATCCACAACAAGATCCACGTGCTCTCTCAATGCCACGACCTGACCGGCAACAGCCTGCTGACCAGTTTCTACGTGGTGCCGGAGCTGGTGGGCTCGCCATGGTCGGAACTCAACTCACGGGGGCGGCTGCTGTTCGTCGCCAGCCATCCGGAGCGGTTCGCCGATTCGGTGGTGACCGAGATCGTCGGCTACAGCGATGAGAATGGCGACTCGCCATTCTGGGACGCCATCGGTCGCAACTTCTTCGACCTCAACTACGCCGCCGCCGAGCGCCTGTGCGGGCTGAAGAGCCGTACCTTCCTCGCCGAGCTGATGCCCCATTACCCGATCTACGTGCCGCTGTTGCCGGATGCCGCCCAGGAAGCCATGGGCCAGGTGCATCCGCGGGCGCAGATCACCTTCGACATCCTGATGCGCGAGGGTTTCGAGACCGATCACTACATCGACATCTTCGACGGTGGCCCGACCCTGCATGCCCGCGTCTCGGGCATCCGCTCGATCGCCCAGAGCCGCGTGGTGCCGGTCAAGATCGGCGAACCGGTCAAGGGCGTCGGTCGCCAATACCTGGTGGCCAATGCCCAGTTGCAGGATTACCGCGCCGTGCTGCTCGAACTCGACTACGCGCCGGGCAAGCCGGTGACCCTGGATATGGAAGCGGCCGAAGCCTTGGGCGTTGGCGAAGGTGCCAGCGTGCGCCTGGTGGCGGTTTAATGAGTTTCGCGGGTGGCGCAAGCGGCCCGTTTGAGGAGATAGCATGATCGTTCGTCCCGTACGCAGCAGCGATTTACCCGCTCTGATCGCCCTGGCCCGCAGCACGGGCACCGGCCTGACCACCTTGCCGGCCAATGAAGAGCGCCTGGCCCATCGGGTCGGTTGGGCCGAGAAGACCTTTCGCGGCGAAGCCGGGCGCGGTGACGCGGACTACCTGTTCGTGCTCGAAGACGATGACGGTCGCGTGGTGGGCATTTCCGCCATCGCCGGTGCCGTGGGGCTGCGTGAGCCCTGGTATAACTTTCGGGTCGGCCTGACGGTCAGCGCTTCCCAGGAATTGAACATCTATCGGGAAATCCCGACCCTGTTCCTGGCCAACGACCTGACCGGCAATTCCGAGCTGTGCTCGCTGTTCCTGCACGCCGACTACCGCAATGGCCTCAATGGCCGGATGCTGGCCAAGGCGCGGCTGTTGTTCATCGCCGAGTTCCCGCAATTGTTCGGCAACAAGATCATTGCCGAGATGCGCGGCATGTCCGACGACAACGGCCGTTCGCCGTTCTGGGAAAGCCTGGGCCGGCATTTCTTCAAAATGGAGTTCAGCCAGGCCGATTACCTCACCGGCGTGGGCAACAAGGCGTTCATCGCTGAACTGATGCCCAAGTTCCCGCTGTACACCTGTTTCCTGTCCGAAGATGCCCGGGCCGTGATTGGCCAGGTTCATCCGGACACTGAACCGGCCTTGTCGATGCTCAAGAGCGAAGGTTTCAGCTATCAGGGTTACGTCGACATCTTCGACGCCGGCCCGGCGGTGGAGTGCGAAACCGGCAAGATCCGCGCGATTCGCGACAGCCAGGCGCTGGTGTTGGCCATCGGCACGCCGGGCGACGACGCCACGCCTTTCCTCATCCATAACCGCAAGCGCGAAGACTGCCGCATCACCGCTGCACCAGCGCGCTTCGCCGCAGGCACCCTGGTGGTCGATCCGCTGACCGCCAAACGTCTTCAACTCAATGCCGGCGACCAGGTGCGTGCCGTTGCGTTGTCCGCTGCCCGGGAGTCGAAATGATGAATTCGTTGTACATCGCAGGTAGCTGGCTGGAAGGCCAGGGCGACCTCTTTGAGTCGTTGAACCCCGTGACCCAGCAAGTGTTGTGGTCGGGCAACGGCGCCACGGCGGCGCAAGTGGAATCGGCGGTGCAGGCCGCGCGCCAGGCGTTCCCGGACTGGGCGCGGCGCTCGCTGGATGAACGCATCCAGGTGCTGGAAGCTTTTGCCGCGGCCCTGAAAAGCCACGCTGACGAACTGGCCCAGTGCATCGGTGAAGAAACCGGCAAGCCGTTGTGGGAAGCGGCGACCGAAGTGACCAGCATGGTCAACAAGGTCGCCATTTCGGTGCAGAGCTACCGCGAGCGGACCGGCGAGAAGAGCGGCCCCCTGGGCGACGCCACCGCCGTGCTGCGCCACAAGCCCCACGGCGTGGTCGCGGTCTTCGGCCCCTACAACTTCCCCGGTCACTTGCCCAACGGGCATATCGTGCCCGCGCTGCTGGCTGGCAACAGCGTGTTGTTCAAGCCGAGTGAGCTGACACCGAAAGTCGCCGAGCTGACGGTCAAGTGCTGGGTCGAGGCCGGTCTGCCGGCGGGTGTGCTGAACCTGCTGCAAGGCGCGCGGGAAACCGGTATCGCCCTGGCAGCGAACCCAGGTATCGACGGGCTGTTCTTCACCGGCTCCAGCCGCACCGGCAATCTGCTGCATCAACAATTTTCCGGGCGTCCGGACAAGATCCTCGCGCTGGAAATGGGCGGTAACAACCCGCTGGTGGTGGATGAGGTAGCGGACGTCGATGCGGCGGTCTACACCATTATCCAGTCCGCCTTCATTTCCGCCGGACAGCGCTGCACCTGTGCGCGCCGCCTGCTGGTGCCGGAAGGCGCCTGGGGCGATGCCTTGCTGGCGCGCCTGGTGGCGGTCAGCTCGACCCTTGAAGTCGGTGCTTTCGACCAGCAACCGGCGCCGTTCATGGGCTCGGTGATTTCCCTGGGCGCGGCGAAGGCGCTGATGGACGCGCAAAACCATTTGCTGGGCAAGGGCGCCGTGCCGCTGTTGGCCATGACCCAGCCGCAGCCCCAGGCGGCATTGCTGACGCCGGGTATCCTGGATGTGACGGCGGTGGCCGAGCGTCCTGATGAAGAGCTGTTCGGGCCGTTGCTGCAAGTGATCCGCTACACGGACTTCGCCGCGGCCATCGCCGAGGCCAACAATACGCAATATGGCCTGGCCGCCGGGTTGCTGTCCGATTCCCTGGCGCGTTACCAGCAATTCTGGCTGCAGAGCCGCGCCGGTATCGTCAACTGGAACAAACAGCTGACCGGCGCCGCCAGCAGCGCCCCGTTCGGCGGTGTCGGTGCCTCGGGCAACCATCGCGCCAGTGCTTATTACGCGGCCGATTATTGCGCGTACCCGGTGGCTTCCCTGGAGACGCCAAGCCTTGTCATGCCGGCTGCCCTGACCCCCGGTGTGAGAATGGTGTGAACCCCGATCGCGAGCAAGCTCGCTCCCACAGGGTCTTGCGCAATCCATGTGGGAGCGAGCTTGCTCGCGAAGGCCGCGATGCGGTTGTTATTTGATGCCTATAAAAAACAGATTCTCGTGGAGCCTCGCTGATGAAATCCTATGAAGTCAACTTTGACGGTCTAGTGGGGCCGACCCATAACTACGGCGGGCTCTCGTACGGCAACGTCGCGTCCCAGAGCAACAGCCAGCAGTCCTCCAACCCCAAGGAAGCGGCGTTGCAGGGCCTGGCGAAAATGAAAGCGCTGATGGACATGGGGTTCCAGCAAGGTGTGCTGGCACCGCAGGAGCGTCCGGACGTGGCGGCCCTGCGCCGGTTGGGCTTTGCCGGCAGCGATGCCCAGGTGATCCAGCAGGCCGCGAAAGAGGCGATGCCGCTGTTGGTCGCCAGTTGCTCGGCCTCCAGCATGTGGGTGGCCAACGCCGCCACCGTCAGCCCGAGTGCCGACACCGCCGATGGACGCGTGCATTTCACCGCCGCCAACCTGAACTGCAAGTACCACCGCAGCATCGAGCATCCGACCACCAGTCGTGTGCTGGGGGCCATGTTTGCCGACCAGCAGCACTTCGCCCACCACGCCGCGTTGCCGGCGGTGGCGCAGTTCGGCGATGAAGGCGCGGCTAACCACACCCGTTTCTGCCGCGCCTACGGCGAGGCCGGCGTGGAGTTCTTCGTCTTCGGTCGTAGCGCCTTCGACACCCGTTATCCCGCACCGCAGAAGTACCCGGCGCGCCAGACCCTGGAAGCCTCCCAGGCCGTTGCCCGCCTGCATGGGCTGCGGGAGGAGGGCGTGGTGTACGCCCAACAGAATCCGTCGGTGATCGACCAGGGTGTGTTCCACAACGACGTGATCGCGGTGGGCAATGGCGAAGTGCTGTTCTATCACGAGGACGCGTTTCTCGAGACCGACAGGATGTTGGCCGAGTTGAGCAGCAAACTCGCCAAGGTCGGTGGGAAGTTTCAGTCGGTGTGCGTGCCGCGTTCGGCGGTTACTGTCGATGACGCGGTACGTTCCTACCTGTTCAATAGCCAGTTGCTGTCGCGTCCCGACGGCTCCATGCTCTTGATCGTGCCGGAAGAATGCCGCAGCAACGAACGCGTCTGGCAATACCTGCAAGGCCTGACGGGCGCTGGCGGGATCATTCGCGAAGTGAAGGTCTTCGACCTCAAGCAAAGCATGCAGAACGGTGGCGGCCCGGCTTGCCTGAGGTTGCGCGTGGCCCTTAATGAAACCGAGCTGGCGGCCGTCAACCCAGGGGTTATCATGACCGCGCCGCTGTACGATTCGCTGACCCAATGGGTCGAGCGGCACTACCGCGACCGCATGACCGAAAATGACCTGGCAGACCCGCAGTTGCTGCTCGAATGCCGTGGGGCACTGGATGAACTGACACAAATCCTTAAACTTGGCGCGGTTTATCCTTTCCAGATCAATTGAAAGCGCGCGCGACCTGACTACAGTCAAAGCAGGGCGCGTTGCCTTATCCCCAGACGAGAACGTAAAGACATGAGCGATACCCTGCAGCTGATCCTTGAAGACACCGACGGCACCCAACTGGAAACCTCCTGCACCCGTGTCGCGGTGATGTGGCAAGGCAAGGAGTTGTGGATCCAGCAGGATGGCCGCGGTCAGTTGCTGATCGGCGTCGATGTCGAGGAAGGGGACGAGGAATACGCCAACCTGTTGTTGCGTCCATTGGCGACCAACCTGGTCAGCCTGCAACTGGAAATGGAACCGGCGGACGTCGGCGACGATGACCATGTCCATGGCCCGGATTGCGGCCACGACCACTAAGGAAACCGCGCTATGCTCGCCCTCGGCAAACTGCTTGAACTGACCCTCGCCGGCCGTGAACCGGCGGAGAAGACTCAACTGACTGTCGAAGGCGTACGGATGCGCTGGTTGAGCGAGGGCGCGCTGGAGGTCAAGCCACCCGAAGCCCGGGATAACGGCCTGGACCTGCTGCTGTCGGCTGGTATCCACGGCAATGAAACCGCGCCGATCGAATTGCTCGACCGCCTGCTGCACGACATTGCCCGTGGCGACCTGAAGCCGCGGGCACGCATTCTGTTCCTGTTCGGCAACCCCGAGGCCATCCGGCGCGGTGAGCGTTTCGTCGAGCAGGACGTCAACCGGCTGTTCAATGGTCGCCATGAGCTCAGTGGTGGTCCTGAAGCGCTGCGGGCCTGCGAGCTGGAGCGGCTGGCCGCCAGTTTCTTCAGTCGGCCGGAGCGCAGCCGCTTGCATTACGACCTGCACACCGCCATCCGCGGCTCGAAGATCGAGCAATTTGCCCTGTACCCATGGAAGGAAGGCCGCGCGCATTCACGCCGTGAGCTGGCACGCCTGCGTGCCGCGGGCATGGAGGCGGTGTTGCTGCAGAACAAGCCGTCCATTGTCTTCAGTGCCTACACCTACGATCAGCTCGGCGCCGAGTCCTTCACCCTGGAGCTGGGCAAGGCCCGGCCCTTCGGGCAGAACGAGGGGGTCAACGTCAACCTGCTGGAAACCCGCCTGCAACAGATCATCGAAGGCAACGAGCCTGAGCTGGACGAAGGGTTGGATGGCCTGCAGCTGTTCAGCGTGGCGCGGGAAATCATCAAGCACAGCGACGGCTTCCGCCTGAACCTGCCGGCGGATATCGAGAACTTCTCCGAGCTTGAAAAAGGTTATGTGCTGGCCGAGGACATCGCCCAGACCCGCTGGGTGATCGAAGAGGAGGGTGCCCGGATCATCTTCCCGAACCCCAAGGTCAAGAATGGCTTGCGGGCCGGGATCCTGATCGTACCGGCGACTGACGAAAACCTGGCCTGAAACCTACACCGAACCATTGTGGGAGCGAGCTTGCTCGCGATGGCGGTGTTCCAGTCAATGTTGCAGGTGGCTGGTACTCCGTCATCGCGAGCAAGCTCGCTCCCACAGGTTTTTTAGTGGTTTTAGACCGCTACCGCCCGCTGTTCACTGCGACGCAACGCCCGGGTCTTGTGCAAGGTATCGGCGCAAGTCTTCGCCGCTTCCTGGCCCTTGTGCACGAAATGCTCGAAGAAGAATTTCTGATGTTCTTCCCCGGCATGGAAATGATGCGGCGTGAGCACCACCGAGAACACCGGCACTTCGGTTTCCAACTGCACCTGCATCAGGCCGCTGATCACCGATTGGGCGACGAACTCGTGACGGTAGATGCCCCCGTCCACCACCAGGCCGGCGGCGACGATGCCGGCGTAGCGGCCTGACTTGGCCAGCAGCTTGGCGTGCAGCGGAATCTCGAAGGCGCCGCCGACTTCGAAGAAGTCGATGTCGCTTTCCTGGTAACCCTGGATGATCATTTCGGCGACGAAGCCTTTACGGCTCTGGTCGACGATTTCCTTGTGCCAGCAGGCCTGGATGAACGCGACGCGCTCGCCCGGATGACTTTTGCTTTTGCTGTCGATTGCAGTGGGTTGCATGTTCTGGTTCCTGTTTGTGTGAAAAACAGGGCGTCATGAATCGAAGGGGATTCGAGGGTACGCCGCGCACTGACAGTCGCAGTCGGCCCTTGGGTGCCAATCCCGTTCTCTCTTCATCCGGACTATGACCGTCGGCCCCGGGATCACACCGGGTCTGCTGACCTTGCCGCTACACCCCAAAAAAAGCGGTGTACCACCAAGCGCTCGCGGGCTATGCACGTTGCGTGCAATTACCGCCGGTGGGGAGTTACACCCCGCCCTGAGAACGTTTTGCCGTCATGGTTTTTGGCAGCGGGGGGATTTTTAACACATAACCTACTGTGGGAGCGAGCTTGCTCGCGATAGCGGTGGTTCAGCTTGCGTTGATGCTGGATGCGCTGCCGCCATCGCGAGCAAGCTCGCTCCCACAGGCGTTCTGGATAATCTTCAGGCTTTCCGTCGATCAGTCTTGATTATTCTTCACCATGCCCGCAGTAATTGCCCTTCGAAAGGGAATTCCCCCACCAGCACCAGAGGCCAGATTCATGAGTGTTATCGATCTTCGTAGCGACACGGTCACCCAACCTACCGCCGGCATGCTGGATGCCATGGCCAGCGCGCCGACCGGCGATGATGTGTATGGCGAAGACCCGACCGTCAATCGCCTCGAAGCCGAACTGGCTGCGCGCCTGGGCTTTGCCGCGGCGATGTTCGTGCCCACGGGCACGATGAGCAACCTGTTGGGGTTGATGGCCCACTGCGAGCGCGGCGATGAGTACATCGTCGGCCAGCAGGCCCACACCTACAAATACGAGGGCGGCGGTGCGGCGGTGCTCGGTTCGATCCAGCCCCAGCCTCTGGAGGTGCAGGCGGATGGATCCCTGGACCTGGCGCACGTCGCCGCGGCGATCAAGCCCGATGACTTTCACTTTGCCCGCACTCGCCTGCTGGCCCTGGAAAACACCATGCAGGGCAAGGTGCTACCCTTGGAATATCTGGCCCGGGCCCGGCGTTTCACCCAGGAACATGGCCTCGCCCTGCACCTGGACGGGGCGCGGTTGTACAACGCCGCGGTCAAGTTGAATGTCGATGCCCGGCAAATCACGCAACATTTCGATTCGGTGTCGGTGTGCCTGTCCAAGGGCCTTGGCGCTCCGGTGGGCTCGGTCCTGTGCGGCAGCGTCGAGTTGATCGGCAAGGCTCGCCGGCTGCGCAAGATGGTCGGTGGCGGCATGCGCCAGGCCGGGATCCTCGCGGCAGCCGGGCTGTATGCCCTGGAGCATCAGGTCCAGCGCCTGGCCGATGACCACGCCAACGCCCAGCGGCTTGCCGAGGGCCTGCGCGGGGCGGGTTACGAGGTCGAGCCGGTGCAGACCAACATGGTCTACGTACAAATGGGTGAGCGGGCCGAGGCGATCAAGGCGTTTGCCGATGAGCGGGGCGTCAAGCTCAGCGCGGCGCCACGCCTGCGAATGGTGACGCACATGGACGTGAGCGCGGCGCAAATCGACCAGGTGGTCGCCACTTTCGTCGAATTTTCTCGCCAATGACCCGCTAACCGGGGCAATTGACAGTTTCTATCGTATAAACACGCTGTACCCCACGCGCAGGGCCGATATAATGCGGCCCTTTGCCGTTGCTTCGTCTGTTGACGTTTTGCACAGGCCTTTGGCCGCAGCCTCCGTGGAAGAACCTAATGAAAAGCGCAGAAATCCGTGAAGCCTTCCTTCGCTTCTTCGAAGAGCAAGGCCACACCCGAGTAGCCTCCAGCTCTTTGATTCCGGGCAACGACCCGACCCTGCTGTTCACCAACGCGGGGATGAACCAGTTCAAGGACTGCTTCCTGGGCCAGGAAAAACGTGCCTACACCCGTGCGGTAAGCAGCCAGAAGTGCGTGCGTGCCGGCGGCAAGCACAACGACCTGGAAAACGTCGGCTATACCGCACGTCACCACACGTTCTTCGAAATGCTGGGTAACTTCAGCTTCGGTGACTATTTCAAGCGTGACGCCATCACTTTCGCCTGGACCTTCCTGACCTCCGACAAGTGGCTGAACCTGCCCAAGGAAAAGCTTTGGGTAACGGTCTACGCCAGCGACGACGAAGCCTATGACATCTGGACCAAAGAGGTCGGTGTCCCGGCAGAGCGCATGGTGCGCATTGGCGACAACAAAGGCGCGCCTTACGCCTCCGATAACTTCTGGACCATGGGCGACACCGGCCCATGCGGCCCTTGCACCGAGATCTTCTACGATCACGGCGCCGACATCTGGGGCGGCCCACCCGGCTCGCCGGAAGAAGACGGCGACCGCTACATCGAGATCTGGAACAACGTATTCATGCAGTTCAACCGCACCGCCGATGGCGTGTTGCATCCGCTGCCAGCGCCGTCGGTGGACACCGGCATGGGCCTGGAACGGATCAGTGCGGTGCTGCAGCACGTTCATTCCAACTACGAAATCGACCTGTTCCAGAGCCTGCTGAGCGCGTCGGCCAAGGCCATCGGCTGCACCAACGACAACCAGGCCTCGCTGAAAGTGGTCGCCGACCACATCCGTTCCTGCGGCTTCCTGATTGCCGACGGCGTGCTGCCTTCCAACGAAGGTCGTGGCTATGTGCTGCGCCGGATCATTCGTCGCGCCTGCCGTCACGGCAACAAGCTGGGCGCCAAGGGCAGCTTCTTCTATCAGATCGTCGCGGCATTGGTGGCCGAGATGGGCGACGCCTTCCCGGAACTCAAGTCCCAGCAGGCGCATATCGAACGCGTACTCAAGGCTGAAGAAGAGCAATTCGCCAAGACCCTGGAGCAAGGCTTGAAGATCCTTGAGCAGGACCTGGCCGAACTCAAGGGCAACGTGGTCCCGGGCGACGTGGTGTTCAAGCTGTACGACACCTACGGCTTCCCGATGGACCTGACCGGCGACATCGCCCGCGAACGCAACCTGACCCTCGACGAGGAAGGGTTCGAGCGCGAGATGGAAGCCCAGCGGGTGCGTGCGCGTTCCGCCAGCTCCTTCGGCATGGACTACAACAGCCTGGTCAAGGTAGATGTGGCCACCGAGTTCACCGGTTATGCCGGCACCACCGGCTCGGCCAAGATCGTTGCCATCTATAAGGACGGGCAATCGGTCGACATCCTGAGCGAAGGCCAGGAAGGCGTGATCGTGCTGGACAAGACCCCGTTCTACGCCGAGTCCGGCGGCCAGATCGGCGACAGCGGTTACCTGCAGGCGGGCAGCTCGCGTTTCGACGTGCGTGACACCACCAAGACCGGCGGCGCGTTCCTGCACCACGGCGTGCTGGCCTCGGGCAGCCTGATGATCGCCGCCCCGGTGGCCGCCCATGTCGACGCCGAGGTGCGCCATGCCACGTCGCTGAACCACTCCGCCACGCACTTGCTGCACGCGGCGTTGCGCCAGGTGCTGGGCGAGCATGTCCAGCAGAAGGGTTCGTTGGTGGACAGTCAGCGCCTGCGCTTTGACTTCAGCCATTTCGAAGCCATCAAGCCTGAGCAACTCAAGGCGCTGGAAGAGATCGTCAACGCCGAGATTCGCAAGAACTCCCCGGTGGAAACCGAAGAGACCGACATCGAGACCGCCAAGCGCAAGGGCGCGATGGCGTTGTTCGGCGAGAAGTACGGCGACAGCGTGCGCGTGCTGAGCATGGGCGACTTCTCCGTTGAACTGTGCGGTGGTATCCACGCCAACCGGACCGGCGACATCGGCCTGATGAAAATCATCAGCGAAGGTGGCGTAGCATCCGGTGTGCGCCGGATCGAAGCGGTCACCGGCGCCGCGGCCCTGGCGTACCTCAACGCGGCCGAAGAACAACTCAAGGAAGCGGCAACCCTGATCAAGGGCAGTCGCGACAACCTGATCGACAAGCTGTCGGCTGTGCTGGAGCGCAACCGCCTGCTGGAGAAGCAACTCGAGCAGTTGCAGGCCAAGGCCGCCAGCGCCGCGGGCGACGATCTGTCGGCCCAGGCGGTGGACGTCAAGGGCGTGAAGGTGCTGGCCGTGCGTCTGGACGGCCAGGATGGCAAGGCGCTGCTGGCGCTGGTCGATCAACTGAAGAATAAACTCGGCCGCGCAGTGATCCTGCTCGGCAGTGTCCATGAGGAAAAGGTCGTTCTCGTCGCAGGCGTGACCAAAGACCTGACTGGCCAACTCAAGGCCGGTGATTTGATGAAGCAGGCCGCTGCGGCAGTGGGCGGCAAGGGCGGTGGTCGTCCGGACATGGCGCAAGGCGGTGGTACCGACGTCGGCGCCCTGGACGCGGCACTGGCCCAGACCGTTGCATTCGTAGAGCAGGGTATTTAAGGCAGCGTCGCCGGGCTCGTGGTCTAGTGACGAGCCCGGCCGTTGTTTGAGTGATTTATTGGGCGCCCTTCATGGGCAGAGGCGGCTTTGAAATGGCTTTGATCGTACAGAAATTTGGAGGCACCTCGGTCGGCACTGTCGAGAGAATCGAACAAGTCGCCGACAAGGTTAAGAAATTCCGTGAAGCGGGCGATGACCTGGTGGTTGTGCTGTCGGCAATGAGCGGCGAGACCAACCGTCTGATCGATCTGGCCAAGCAAATCAGCGGCGACCAGCAACCGGTTCCCCGTGAGCTCGACGTGATTGTTTCCACCGGCGAGCAGGTGACCATCGCCTTGCTGGCCATGGCGCTGATCAAGCGTGGCGTGCCGGCGGTGTCCTACACCGGCAACCAGGTGCGTATCCTGACGGACAGCGCGCACAACAAAGCGCGTATCCTGCAGATCGACGACCAGAAGATTCGCGGCGACCTGAAGGCTGGCCGTGTCGTGGTTGTCGCCGGTTTCCAGGGCGTGGACGAGCAGGGCAATATCACCACCCTCGGCCGTGGCGGTTCCGACACCACGGGCGTAGCACTGGCGGCGGCTCTCAAGGCTGACGAATGCCAGATCTACACCGATGTGGACGGTGTCTACACCACCGACCCACGGGTGGTGCCTGTGGCCCAGCGCCTGGACAAGATCACGTTCGAAGAAATGCTGGAAATGGCCAGTCTCGGCTCGAAGGTGTTGCAGATCCGGGCGGTCGAATTCGCCGGCAAGTACAACGTTCCGCTGCGCGTCCTGCACAGCTTCAAAGAGGGTCCGGGCACCCTCATTACTATTGATGAAGAGGAATCCATGGAACAGCCGATCATTTCCGGCATCGCTTTCAACCGCGATGAGGCCAAGCTGACCATCCGTGGCGTGCCAGACACCCCCGGCGTGGCGTTCAAGATTCTCGGCCCGATCAGTGCCGCGAACATCGAAGTCGACATGATCGTGCAGAACGTCTCGCACGATAACACCACTGACTTCACCTTCACCGTGCACCGCAACGACTACCAGTCTGCCGAAGCGATCCTGAAAAAGACCGCTGGCGAGATCGGTGCCCGGGAAGTGGTGGGCGACACCAAGATCGCCAAGGTCTCGATCGTCGGTGTCGGCATGCGTTCCCACGCAGGCGTGGCCAGCCGCATGTTCGAATCCCTGGCCAAGGAAAGCATCAACATCCAGATGATCTCTACTTCGGAAATCAAGGTTTCCGTGGTGATCGAAGAGAAATACCTGGAACTGGCCGTGCGCGCCCTGCACACGGCTTTCGAGCTCGACGCTGCTGCCCAGCAGGGCGAGTAAAGCGTTATCCAGAGGGCGCGGTTGGACCGCGCCCTTTGTTTTTCTGAATGGCGCGTCCCAAAACTGTTCTTTTGCCCGCGCTGGTCAATACTAGGCCTGTAGGCTTCGACCGTTTCGGTTGTAGGTCCAATGCCTTTTTTTTGCAGACTGTTGTCCCTTAAGTGAATTGCGTGAGGAGAAAGGTATGCTGATTCTGACTCGTCGGTGTGCAGAAAGCCTGATTATTGGCGATGGCGAAATCACCGTGACCGTGCTCGGCGTCAAAGGAAACCAAGTGCGTATCGGCGTCAACGCCCCGAAAGAGGTTGCTGTACACCGGGAGGAAATCTACCTGCGTATCAAGAAAGAGAAGGACGACGAACCAAGCCATTAATTTTTATCGATTTTTATGTTTGCAAACGGGGATGAAGGTGGTTAATATACGCCCCGTGTTGCGGAGAGCTGGCCGAGTGGCCGAAGGCGCTCCCCTGCTAAGGGAGTACACCTCAAAAGGGTGTCGGGGGTTCGAATCCCCCGTTCTCCGCCATTATTCGTTTAGTGCGTCAGAACCTGGCTTGATCAGTAAGTGTTTGAAATTACTGAAAAAAGCGCTTTACAAAAGGATTTGACGACCTATAATTTTTTTCACCACTTGCACTCGTAGCTCAGCTGGATAGAGTACTCGGCTACGAACCGAGCGGTCACAGGTTCGAATCCTGTCGAGTGCACCAAACACCAAAAAGCCCGCGTTTAATGCGGGCTTTTTGCTGTCTATGATTTGCCTTTCACGCACCCCCTTTCATCGAACACGACCTCTGCGCTGCGACCTTTCTTCGCCTTGTAGGTATACCGTGTGTTCGAATTCCGAATCTTGATTGAGTCTGGCTTGCCCAGGGCGCTCTCGACGTCCTGTTGGCTCATGCCAACGACGATTCGTCGCTCCAGAATGGCATCGCGGCGTTGCCTGGCATCGATGAGGTTCCCGCAGCGGTCCTGGAACTGGCCGACCACGGTCGGCTCCTTGCGGGTGGTTGTGTTGCCGGATGTTTGCCAGCGCTCCGCTTCGGGCAGCATCGCCTCGGTCGTCGGCTCGATCGAACCTGGGCTGTAGGGATGGATCTGCTGGAGTGACAGGGCTTCACCCGGGCCACAACTCAAGGTGGTGAATGTCACGTGCCCCGCGATGCTTTCGCAGCGATGCACGGTTTGCCCGGCGGCCCACAAAGGCAGGCAGGGCAGGCTGGCGAGCAGGATCAGGTAGTGGTTGATGGGCATCCGGTCGTCCTCCTTGACGGTGCAGAAGAACAGGGTAGACGCCGCATTCCTGTCGAGGCGTGTGTTTTCTTTTCCGGATAAGTCGTCGTAAAGCGCAAGGTTCAGCCTGCGTTCAGGTTTGTCTCGCAAGCGCTTGTTCTTGCCATGATTTTTTAGCGTTTTAAAGCGTCAAGCGGTGTATGATTGCGCCCGTCAGCCCCGCCGGGGCTTTGGAATATCTCCATGGACTTACCCAGTAGTTACTCAATATTTAGTTTTGCCAATCATGAATTAACTGATTGATCCTTCCGGCGTGCTCCACTGCTGGGAGTGGAGTTCGCCTATGACCCAAGTAGAAGTAAAAAAAACGCAGGAAAGCCTTCAGGATCGTCTCGCTCAAGTCGTTGAGCTGCTGCAGCGCCAACGGGTCGTCGAAGACCTGACGCATCGCCAGGAAGGCCCGAATCATGACCGGGTCGAGAACCTGGTCCACCGGCAGAATCTCGTCGAGCTGCAACGCAAGCTCGATGACCTGCACTCCGCCGACGTCGCCTACATTCTTGAAGCCTTGCCCCTGGAAGAGCGTCTGACGGTCTGGCAGTTGGTCAAGGCTGATCGAGACGGTGACATCCTGCTCGAAGTGTCGGACTCGGTTCGCGAAACCCTGATCGCCGACATGGATGATCATGAGTTGCTGGCGGCGGCCAAGGAAATGGACGCCGACGAACTCGCCGACCTTGCGCCCGAACTGCCACGGGACGTTGTCCACGAACTGATGGAAGCCCTCGACGGCCAGCAACGTGAGCGTGTGCGCTCGGCGTTGTCCTATGACGAGGAGCAGGTCGGTGCGTTGATGGACTTCGAGATGGTGACGATCCGCGAGGATGTCAGCCTTGAAGTGGTCTTGCGTTACCTGCGTCGTCTCAAGGAGCTGCCAGGCCATACCGACAAGCTTTTCGTGGTCGACTACGACGGTGTGCTCAAGGGCGTGCTGCCCATCAAGCGTTTGCTCGTCAACGACCCGGAAAAGCAGGTGGCCGAGGTCATGGCCAGCGATCCGGTGAGCTTTCATCCGGACGAAGACGCCTACGATGCGGCCCAGGCATTCGAACGTTATGACTTGATTTCCGCACCGGTGGTCGACAAGAACGGCAAGCTGATCGGCCGTCTGACCATCGATGAAATGGTCGACTTGATTCGTGAGGAAAGCGAAAGCGAAGTCCTCAACATGGCCGGTCTGCGCGAAGAAGAAGACATCTTCGCCTCGGTCTGGAAGTCCCTGCGTAACCGCTGGGCCTGGCTGGCGATCAACCTGATCACGGCGTTTGTCGCCTCCCGGGTCATCGGCCTGTTCGAAGGCTCCATCGAGAAGCTGGTGGCGCTCGCGGCGCTGATGCCCATCGTCGCCGGTATCGGTGGCAACTCCGGTAACCAGACCATCACCATGATCGTCCGTGCCATGGCGCTGGACCAGGTCAGTACCGGCAATACATCGCGATTGATGCGCAAGGAACTGGCGGTCTCCTTGATCAACGGCGTGATTTGGGGAGGGGTGATTGGTGTGGTGGCTTATCTGCTTTATGGCAGCTGGTCGCTGGGGGTGGTCATGACGGCCGCAATGACGCTCAACCTGCTGCTGGCGGCATTGATGGGGGTCTTGATCCCCATGACCCTGGCCCGTATGGGGCGCGATCCTGCCATGGGTGCCAGTGTCATGATTACCGCGGTGACCGACAGCGGCGGGTTCTTCATTTTCCTGGGGTTGGCGACGATTTTCCTGCTCTGAGTCGCTCATCGAGAAACCCGCCTGTTGGCGTAGAACTGTTCGCTTGAAAAAAAACGGCGCTTCTTTCAGAAATGAGAAGCGCCGTTTTTTTTGAGCTTTTTTCGATTGGTGGGGCGCCGAGATCGAGCGTCCAAAGCAAGAGCAACCGGCGGGTCCAGCCGCTATGCAATGGCACTAACGCTATCGCGAGCAAGCTCGCTCCCACATGGGGTTGCGGGTGATTGACCGATATGAGGTCACCAGCAATTGCTTCTATCGGGCCTGGGCAAACGCCAGGCACAAAAAAGCCAGCACGAGGCTGGCTTGAGTGTTTTGGCTGTGATCAGGTCGGTTCTGCGGCCATCTCTACGTCATGGGCAATCAGCGAAACGAGGGCGTTCTGCTGACGGTGGGAGAGTTGTCGGAAGCGTTGAAGCAGCTCGCGCTCATGCAAAGACAGCTCCGGGCTGTCCAGGCGCATGCTCAGCTCTTCACCCAGTGCACCTTCCTGAATCAGACTTTGCTCCAGGCGCGCAATGATTTCAGAGTTCATGCTGCGATGATGATTACGAGCCACCTCGGCAATGCGTTCCCGCATTCCGTCTGGCAGACGTACGACGAACTTGTCAGCCGTACGGCTGGAATAAATTGCCTTTGTCATTGGGCGCATATTTATTTAACCGGTTAGTTCAGGGGAGCGGTTCTCGGGATTGGCCGCAGGATGTCGATAGGACAAGCTCCACTGCCAAATGTTCAACCTGAATTGTTAAGAGGCCCGCATCATGCCTCAAAATTGCCAGATCATTGGCGCCAATTCTGTGACAAATTCTGATCCGGGTAAAGGCGTTATGCCAGCACCTTTCATCAAAAAATGCGGACTGGTTGGAAAAAAACAACAGGTTCGCATTTTGTGACCGTCGAATTGTGTCGTTGTGCCATACCGTCTGGCGGATAACGGAAATGGACAAAAGCACCTGCCGTCCCTGTCTTGTACAGGATAGTGGCAAATGGCCGATTTACTAGGATAAACGAGCCTGGGACAGATGAATGGTGGTCATCCTCGGCCGCTAAGGCCTTGTCTGTCTTCCAGGCGGTACCATTTGCCTACACTTAAAAAACAGCGACGACATGACAAACGCAGGGCAGGTCGTTACCATGCACGCCGTCCCGCGCACCGCGTTTCTCGTGGTCGACTCGTGTCTCAGTAGCTCAATTGGATAGAGCATCCCCCTCCTAAGGGGAAGGTTGGCAGTTCGAACCTGCCCTGGGACACCATTATAAACAGTGGGTTAGCGCAATTGCCGCTGACTTTTCCTGCTTGAATCCCACATCCCCCGTACGATCCAACCTCGGCTTGGGCTTGCCGTTCATGCCTCGCACAGCGCCTCATTCCCCCCAAGCTGTGACCAACTGCCCATTTTTACCCATTCGTATCGAACATATTTCGGTCACGGGAAACTTTCTCCCCTCTCTGCCATCAGACCGTCTCGGTACGTTGTAGGACTTTTCCTTCGTTTCCGATGGATTACGTACCTCGTTATTTATCAGTGTCAGTGCCAATGCCGCTTCCGGCGGTCCTGACTTACCGTGTCTTCGATTCAGGCCACAAGGATGTGACATGCAGCCAGCCGCACCCTGCCGAACGCGTAAACCGAGCAGCCCTCGCCGTTGTGCTGGCGGAACCCGTTCATCCGCACAGAACGCCAAGCGTCTCGCCTTGCTGCTGATGGCGGCGTGGATGACGGGCGCGTGGAGCGCTGCGCAGGCGGCCGGACCTGAAGAAGAACTGTTGCGCCAGCAAGAGCGTGAACGGGTTTTGCGCGATCAGTTGGAGTCCCGGCCCGACGTGCGTCTGCAGTCGGCACCCGTGGATGAAGGTGCCGGGCGCTTGCCCGTCAAGGAAACTCCCTGCTTTGCCATCAATGACATCCGCCTGATCGGCGAGGCGTCGGAAAAATTCCAGTGGGCGTTGCGCGCCGCCAATCCCAAGGATGATCCCGCCATCGGTCGTTGCCTCGGCGGTGGCGGGATCAACCTGACGATGAAGCGCATGCAGAATGCGATCATCGAGGCCGGCTACGTCACCACTCGCGTACTCGCCGAAGCCCAGGACTTGAACAGCGGGGTGCTGGTGTTGACCCTGGTGCCAGGGCGCATTCGCGAGATTCGTTTCGAGGAGGGTACCAGCGCCCGCGCCAATGCCTGGAACGCGATGCCGGCCAATCCTGGCGATCTGCTCAACTTGCGCGACATCGAACAGGCGCTGGAGAACTTCAAGCGCGTGCCGACCGCAGAGGCCGACATCAAGATCGCGCCAGCCCGTGCCGCCGACGCCAGGCCCGGTGAGAGCGATGTGGTGATCGCCTGGAGCCAGCGGTTCCCCGCCCGGGTGAGCCTGTCGGTGGACAATTCCGGCAGCAAGAGCACGGGCAAATACCAGGGCAACGTATCGCTGTCCTTGGACAACCTGCTGTCGCTCAACGATTTGTTCTACGCCAGCGTCAACCATGACTTGGGCGGCGGCGAGTCCGGGCACCGCGGTTCCGATGGCAACACGCTGCATTATTCGCTGCCGTTCGGCTACTGGCAGTTGGGGTTCACCAGCAGCGAATACAACTACGAACAGTCTGTCGCCGGCGCTAACCAGTCCTATCAATACCGAGGCGAGAGTCGTAACAACGAGTTGCGCCTGTCACGCCTGCTGTACCGCGACGCCGTTCGCAAGACCACCGCTTGGGGCAGCCTGTGGACGCGCTCGTCGGAGAACTTCATCGACGACACCGAAATCGGCAACCAGAAACGCCGCATGGCCGGCTGGCAGTTGGGGCTGGACCATCGGGAATTCATTGGCGCTTCGATTCTTGACCTGGGCGTTGCCTATCGTCGTGGCACCGGTGCCCACGACGCGCTCAGGGCACCTGAGGAAGATTTCGACGCCGGTACGTCACGCTCGCAGATCATCACCGCCGATGCCCAATTGCAGGTACCGTTCCAGGTCGGCGATCAGCGCCTGCGCTACATCGGTGGCTGGCGCGCGCAATGGAACCGTACGCCGTTGGTGCCCCAGGACCGCTTCTCCATCGGCGGGCGCTACAGCGTGCGCGGCTTCGATGGTGAAAACATTCTTTCCGCCGACCGTGGCTGGACCCTGCGCAACGAAATCGGCCTGTCCCTGGGCCAGACCGGCCAGGAGCTCTACACCGGCATCGACTATGGCGAAGTCAGCGGCCAGTCCAGTGAGTTCCTGATCGGCCAGCGCCTGGCGGGGGCCGTGGTGGGTATACGCGGCGGTTACAAGGGGCTGTCCTATGACTGGTCGGTAGGTACGCCGTTGAAGAAACCCGATGGTTTCGAGACGGCCAACGTGACCAGCGCGTTCACCGTCATCTGGTCATTCTGAGGTGATCCCATGCAGTTCGAGACGCTAGACATTATCGCTCCTGGCCTGATCGACGAACCCTGGAGCGAAGCTGCGGTGTTCGGCTCCGCCACTTGGTTGTGGATGCATTCCAAGGCCCATCGCGATGCGCCGTTGCACACCTTGCCGACATTGCTGTTGCCGGCGCTCAAGCATCGCCAGTTCGTGCTCGGCTCTGAACACGGCAAGCCGGTGTTCTACCTGTCCTGGCTCAACCTCGACGAGGCGGCAGAGCAACGTTACCTGCGCCAGTCGCCGCTGGCGCTGAGCCAAGAGGACTGGAACAGCGGCGAACGTCTCTGGCTCAACGACTGGGTCGCCCCCTTTGGCCACACGGCGGTGTTGAGCCGCTTGTTGCAACGTCACCTTTTCATCGATCGCTGCGCTCGAGCCCTCTATCACCGAGGCGACGAGCGTGGCCTGCGGGTCAAGACATTCCAAGGGATCGGGGTCATCCCCGAACAGGCCCAGGCCTGGTTTGCCGCCCACCCGCTGGCAGTCAAAGCGTAACTCCAACCACTGGTCGTGCGGGCAGGCTCCGCAAATGGAATTGCTATGAACAAGCATCTGTACCGAATCGTTTTCAACAAGGCCCGCGGCCTGTTGATGGTCGTAGCCGAGAACGTCACCAGCCAGGTCAAGGCGCCGGGGACCCGCTCCGGGCCGACGACGGGCGCAGCGGCTTGCACGGCGACATTGAGGGCGTTGCGCTTTGCCGTGATGACCGCGATCGGCCTGGTGTCCTTGAGCGTCGCACCGACCTGGGCCGGCACCATCGTCGCCGATCCAGGCGCTCCGGCTGGCCAACAACCGACGGTGATACAAAGCGCCAACGGCACGCCGCAGGTGAATATCCGCGCGCCCAGTGCCGGCGGGGTCTCGCGCAACACCTACAACCAATTCGATGTCGACAGCCGGGGGGTGATTCTCAACAACGGCACAGGCAACAGCCAGACGAAACTGGGCGGTTGGATCGAAGGCAACCCGATGTTGGGCAATGGCAGCGCGCGGGTCATCCTCAACGAAGTCAATTCCAGCAACCCCAGCCAATTGCGCGGTTACGTCGAAGTCGCCGGCCAGCGTGCCGAAGTGGTCATCGCCAACCCCTCCGGTATCACTTGCAACGGTTGCGGCTTCATCAACGCCGACCGGGCCACCCTCAGCACCGGCCGCGCGCAGTTGGAGAACGGTCGCATCACGGGCTACACCGTGCAGGGCGGCGCGATCAACATCGAAGGCAAAGGCCTGGATGCCCGCGAGGCCGACTACACGGACCTGATTGCCCGCTCGGTGCAGGTCAACGCCGGGGTGTGGGCCAACGACTTGAAGGTCACCGCCGGACGTAATCAGGTCAATGCCGACAACACCCAGGCCACGCCGCTGCCGGGCACCGAGGGAGAAAAACCCACCGTTGCCATCGACGTCGCCAAGCTCGGCGGCATGTATGCCGGGAAGATCATGCTGGTGGGCACGGAGTCCGGCGTGGGGGTGCGCAATGCCGGGCAGATCGGCGCCATGGCTGGCGAGGTGGTGATCAGCGCCGACGGCAAATTGCAAAACCAGGGGGCGATCAGCAGCGCAACGGCGACGCAAATCACCGCCGCCAGCGTTGACAACAGCGGCACGCTCTACGCCAAGGGCGACCTGAAGCTCGACAGCGTCGGTGACATCGACAACAGTGGCACCGTTGCCAGCCAGAACCACACCACGCTCACCGCCAAGACCATTCGCAGCACCAAGGCCTCGAGCCTGGCAGCGGGCGTTGGTACGGACGGCAAGCTGGGCAAGAGTGGCAACCTCGCGCTACGGGCCACCACGATCAAGGCGCAAGGCCAGAACCTTGCCGGCGGCGATGTCGGCGTCGAGGCCGCTGACCTGGACCTGAGTGGCAGCCAGACCCTGGGCAGCAACGTCACTCTGACGGCCAGTTCCGGCGATGCCAACCTCAGTGGCAGCCAAGTCGATGCGACCCAGGTGCTGACCGCCAAAGCGGCCAAGACCCTGCGTACCGATGCGGCCAAAGTCAGCGCTGGCAACCTGCAATTGAGTGCGCGGGATGTGTCCAATGCCGGCGGTGAACTGGTGCAGACGGGGACCGCCGACACGTCGATCACCGCCGCCGCCACGCTCGACAACAGCGGTGGCCGTATAGCCTCCAACGCCGGCAACCTGAAGCTTGGCGCTAATCGCCTCGACAACGGCAACGGCAAGGTCGAGCACGCCGGCCAAGGCACCCTGGATATCCAGGCCAGCCAGTTGGCCGGTAGCAAAGGCACCTTGGCGAGCAATGGCAAGTTGAGCGTCAAGGCCAGTGAGGTGGTGGTCGATGACGGCCTGACCCAAGGCCAACAGATCACGCTCGACACCACGACCCTGTCCAACCAGCGTGGACGCATTCTCCAGACCGGCGCGCAACCGTTGCAGGTCACCGCCCGTGAACACTTCGACAATCAGGCCGGGCAAGTCAGCGGTCCCGCGGCGGTGGTCTTGAAGGTCGGCACGTTGAACAACCAGGGCGGCAAAGTCCTCGCCACCGATAATGGTGCGTTGACCGTCACGGCCGACAAAGAGATCAATAACGGCGGCGGGACGCTGGCCGCCAGCGGTACGACAAAGGTCAGCGGCGAGGCGCTGGATAACACCCAAGGCACGGTGAGTGCCGGCGGTGAGCTGGAAGCGACGTTCGATTGCTTGAACAACATCGGTGGCACGCTGGCCGCGACCCAGCGCATGCAGATCATCGCCGGGCAGTTGAACAACACCAACGGCGTGCTGGGCTCGGTGAAGTCCGGGTTGCTGGTCAGTGTCTCGGCGGATGCGCTGAACAACAGCGGCGGGCGCCTTGAAGCACTGGGCGATATCACGCTGTCGGCCCAAGGTTTGAATAACCAGGGCGGGGTGATCAGTGGCCAGGCCCTGGACCTGAACAGCCACGGCCTGCTGATGGACAACAGCCAGGGCACGTTGAATGCCGGCGCGACCCTCGACCTGCGCAGCGGTGAGTTGCGCAACGCGGCGGGCCTGATCCAGGCCAAGGGCAGGCTGTTCATCGACACCGGCAGCCAGGCGCTGAACAACCTTCAGTCCGGCACCACCCAGGGCATCAGCGGCCAGGACGCGGTGGAAATCCACAGCGCCCATTTCAACAACAGCGCCGGTTTCCTCGGGGCCAAGGGCGCGCTGGTACTCAAGGCCACCGACCTGACCAACGGCAGCGGCGGCCAGATCATTGGCCAGAAGAGCGTTCAGGTCGAAGGCGCCCGGGTGGATAACCGCGGCGGGCAGTTGCAGGGCCTCGGCGATGTCCAGTTGGTGCTGGGTGAGACGCTCAACAACCAGGGCGGACTGGTGCGCAGCGCGGGCACCCTGGGCGTGACTGCCGACGTGCTCGACAACAGCGCCACCCAAGGTGCCAACCAGGGGCTCGAAGGCCGCACCATGAGCCTGGCGCTCAACACCTTCGGCAACCAGGCCGGTGCCGTGCGCGCCGACCAAGGGTTGTCCATCGGCGTCAGCCAGGCGTTGGATAACCAGGCCGGCCTGATTTCCTCGGGAGCGGGCCTGACCATCACCGACCGCGATCCGGCGCAACGTCGCCAGTCGGTGCACAACCTCGACGGGACCTTGCTCGCCGGCAGCCTGTTGTCCCTCAACGCCGCCTATTACGCGGGCACCGGTCGGGCCCTGAGCCTGGGCGACCTGACGTTCAGCCTGCAAAGTGGCCTGGACCTGAGTGGACAGATCCAGGCCAATAACAAGGTTGACCTGAGCACCGATGGGGCTTTCAACAACAGCGGAAAACTGCTGGCGGGCAATCTCCTGCTGGTGCACTCGCAAACGCTGGACAACACCGCCAACGGTGAGATCAGCGCCGGCCAGGTTCGCTTGAACATCAACGACAGCCTGACCAACCGTGGCCTGATCGACGGCCAGCAAGTGCGTGTGCAAGCGCTGTCGCTGAATAATCTGGGCACCGGGCGCCTGTACGGTGATCGATTGGCGATCGCCACCTCGACACTGAGCAACCGCGATGAGAACGGTATCGCCGCGACCATCGCCGCCCGCGAGTCGCTGGACATTGGCACCGGCACCCTGGACAACCGCGAACGGGCGCTGATCTTCAGTGCCGGGGACCTCGCCATCGGCGGTGCGCTGAGCGCCACTGACAAGGCCCAGGAGCGGGCCCAACTGCTGACCAACGCCAGCGCGACCATCGAGGCCCTCGGCAACCTGTCGCTCGATGTGCAAAGCGTGCGCAACACCAACGAACACTTCAGCACCCAACAGGTGGAAGTCAGCCGCACGGCCTTGCAGGAGTTCCAGCTCAGCGGTTCGCCGAACCGCTACCAGGGTGACCAGATTTCCCTGCGTGACGATGAGGTCCTTTACCTCTACACGCCTGAGGGGCGCAAAGACAACTGGAACCGCTACGACTACACCCGCGTGGTCCAGGAAACCCAGATCGCCACCTCGGCGCCGGCGCAGATCCTCTCTGGCGGGACGATGCAGATCAACGCAGGCGATGTGCTCAACGACAAGAGCCGCATCATTGCCGGTGGGTTGTTGCAGGCCAACATTGCCAGCCTGACCAACACCGAATTGACCGGCCAGCGCACCACCACCGACAGTGGCACCGCTACGAATTTCTATCGCATCCAGCGCAAGGGCCGGGACCGCCAAGGAACAGCCGTCACGGCCTACACGCCTGCCCCTTTGATCCAGGACATCACCCTGCAACCGACCGTGTTCGCCCAGAACGCCGCTGGCAACGGGACCGGCACCCAGATCAGCGCCCGTGCCACACAGGGCCTCAGCGAGCAGGTAGCCGCCGCAGGCACGGTCAGCGCCCCGGTCGACAGGACCTATCAAGTGGCACCCATCGTTCAGGTCGCGGCCCAGACCACCCTGAACGGCAAGGGCGTCGCCGAGCAGATCCGCAGCGGCGGGCCATCCCTGGCATTGCCGAACAACAGCCTGTTCAGCACCAACCCCCAGAGCACCAGCAGCTACCTGATCGAAACCGATCCGCGTTTTGCCAGCTATCGCACCTGGCTGTCGTCGGACTACATGTTGCAGCGCCTGCAAGTCGACCCGGCACTGACGCAACAACGTCTGGGCGACGGTTTCTACGAGCAGAAGCTGATTCGCGAGCAAGTGGCGCAACTCACCGGCCGACGTTTCCTCGACGGCTACGCCAATGACGAAGTGCAATACCGTGCCCTGATCGACAACGCCGTGACCGTCGCCAGCCAGTGGCAACTGGTGCCCGGCGTGGCCCTGACCTCCGCGCAGATGGCCCAGTTGACCAGCGACATTGTCTGGCTGGTGCAGAAACAGGTGACCCTGGCCAACGGTGACACCCGCAACGTGCTGGTGCCGCAAGTGTACGTACGGGTCCAGGAAGGCGACCTCAACGGCTCCGGCGCCCTGATTGCCGGGCAGCAGTTGAACCTGAACATCGCCGGCGACCTGGTCAACAGTGGCAGCCTCGCCGGGCGCAGCGTCATGGCGATCACCGCGCAGAACATCGAGAACCTCGGTGGGCGTATCCAGGCCGACAAGGCGTCGCTCACCGCGCGGGAAAACCTCAACAACCTCGGCGGCCTGATCGGTGCCGTGGACAGCCTGTCGGTCAAGGCCGGGCAGGACATCAACGTCATCTCCAGCAGCCGGGACAGCAGCAGTGCCCAAGGCACCCGCACCAACCTGTCGCGGGTCGCCGGGCTGTTCGTCAGCGGCGCCCAGGGCACGATGGGCGTGAGCGCCGGCAACGACCTCAACCTCACCGGGGCCCAGGTGGTCAATGCCGGCAAGGGCGGCAGTACGTTGCTGGAGGCGGGCAAGAACATCAACCTGGCCACCGTCGGCGAAGCGCACGAGCAAGGGCTGACCTGGAACGGCAGCAACTGGCGCAAGGACGCCAGCCGGACCGAAGTCGGCTCCTTGGTCCAAGGGCAGGGCGACGTGCGCTTGAGCGCGGGCCAGGACCTCAACGCCCGCGCCGCCCGTGTCACCAGCGAGCAAGGCGCGGTATTCGCCGAGGCCAAGCGCGACGTCAACCTGACCGCCGGCCAGAACTACCAGTTCGCCGATGAAGCGCACAAGGTCAAAGGCAGCAACGGGATGTTCTCCAGCAAGACCACCACCACCCGTGACACGATCAGCCAGACCTCGGTCGAAGGTTCCACCCTGAGCGGCGAGCAGACCTATGTGCAGGCCGGTCGCGACATCAACCTCAAGGGCAGCAACGTGGTGTCCACGACCCAGACGGTTCTGGTGGCGGACAACAACGTCAACATCGAAGCCGACACCGCCAGCAGCAGTGAGCGCCACGACAAGTCCGTGAAGAAAAGCGGCCTGTTCAGCGGCGGTGGCATCGCCGTCACCCTGGGGACCCAGCAACAGAGCGTCAAGGACCTCACCACCGAGCACACGGCTGCGGCCAGCACCGTCGGCTCGACCGCCGGCGATGTGTTGATCGAGGCGGGCAAGGGCTATCGCCAGGTGGGCAGCCAGGTGTCGGCGCCCCAAGGCAACATCGACGTCACGGCGCAGACCATCGACGTCGTCGAGGCGCGCAACACCCGCGAACGCGAGCGTGAAACCCTGTTCAAGCAGACCGGGTTCACCCTCACCGTGACCAACCCGGTGATCAGCGCGATCCAGACGTCCCAGCAAATGAAACATGCGTCGGAGAAAACCGACGACGGGCGCATGAAGGCCCTGGCCGCCTCCACCGCCGTGCTGGCCGCCAACAACGCGGCGACCGCCGTGGCGATGGACCCGGGTTCGGCGGGCGGGATCAACATCAGCTTGTCGCTGGGCACCAAGAAAAACCAAAGCACCACCACCTACACCAGCGACAGCGCGGCCGGCTCGACCATGACCGCCGGCAATGACATCCGTCTGCGCGCCACGGGCGCCGGGGCCGCCAGCGACATCACCGTGCAAGGCAGCGAGATCAAGGCCGGGCGCAACGCCAGCCTGCTGGCGGACGGTGACATCAACCTGCTCGCCGCGCGCAATACCGACAAGCAGGAAACCGACAGCAAAGGCACCAGCGCGAGCATCGGCATCGGCTTTTCCCTGGGCGGCACCCGCAACGGTTTCACCCTGGACCTGGGGGCATCCGGCAGTCGCGGCCAGGCGGATGGCGATGGACTCACCCACACCAATACCCATGTCCAGGCGGGCAACCAGTTGCTGCTGGCCTCCGGCGGCGACACCAACCTCAAAGGCGCGGTGGCCAGCGGCAAACAGGTCCTGGCCGACATCGGCGGCGACCTGAACATCGAAAGCCTGCAAGACACCAACACCTATGTGGTCGATGAGAAGAGCCTGGGCGTTGGCATCAGCCTGTGCATTCCGCCGTTCTGCTACGGCATGAGTTCGGTCAGCGGTGCCAGTGGCAGCTTCGGTGCCACGGATATCGATTCCAACTACGCCAGCGTGACCGAGCAATCGGGCATCAAGGCCGGGGACGACGGCTTCGACATTCGCGTGGGCGGCAACACCGACCTGGTTGGCGGCATCATCGCCAGCAGCGACAAGGCGGTGCAGGACGGCAAGAACCGCTTGGTCACCGCCAGCCTTACCAGCCGCGACATCAAGAACAAGGCCGAGTACGACGCCAGCACCGTCAGCGTCGGTGGCGGCTATCGCGAAGTCGGCAAGGACCAGCAGGGCAACGCCACCAGCGGCGGCACGAAAACTCCTGGCACCGACTTGCCGAAGAACGATAACGACCTCAGCGCCACCATGCCGATTGCCATCAGTGCCAGCGACGACGCCAGCAGCGTCACCCGCAGTGGCATCAGCGGCGGCACCATCGTCATCAGCAACGACGCCGAGCAACAGAAGCGCACCGGCAAGAATGGCGAGCAAACCGTCGCCAGCCTCAACCGCGATGTCTCCAGCGACCGCGACACCACCAACACGCTCAAGCCGATCTTCGACGAAGACGAAATCCGTGCCGGTTTCGAGATCGTCGGAGCGTTCGCCAACGAGGCCAGCACCTTGCTCGCCAACAAGGCCAAGGAAGTCGACCTCAAGCGCAAACAGGCCGAGGCGGCTCAGGCAGCGGCCCTGGACCCCAACGCCCAACTCACCGACACCGAACGCCTGGCGCTGCTCGGCAACGCTCAGCGCCTCAATGCCGAAGCCAGCGGCATTGCCGACAAGTGGGGCGCGGGCGGTACCTACCGGCAGATCACCACCGCCCTGGTAGGCGCGGCCAGCGGCAATATCAGTGGCGGCAACAGTGCGTTCGTCCAAGGGCTGGTGGTCAATTACGTGCAACAGCAGGGCGCCGGCTACATCGGCGACCTGGTGGCGGACGGCAAGCTCACCGAAGGCTCGCCGCTGCACGCCGCCCTGCACGGCATCGTCGCCTGCGCGGGGGCCGCCGCCAGCAGCCAGAGCTGTGGCAGCGGCGCCGCGGGCGCGGCGGCATCGAGCCTGCTCACCGGCCTGTTCTCCGAAGCCAGCCCCGATGAAAGCGAAGCCCAGCGCGAAGCCAAGCGTAACCTGATTGTCAGCATCGTCACTGGGCTGGCGGCCACCAGCTCCTCGCTGGACCCGGCCACCGCCACCAGCGCGGCCGGCGCCGCCGTGGACAACAACTGGCTGGCGACCCAGCAATTGGTCCAGGCCGAGAAGGAATACAGCGAGGCCGATGGGCTGCTGGCGAAGGCGCAAGTGATCGCCAAATGGGGGTACATCAACCAGAAGCAAGACGTACTGACCCGCTTCGGCGTGGGCAAAGGCCTGGTACAGGCGGGCTGGAGCGACGTCGAGGGCCTGGCGCAATTCCTCCTCCATCCGGTTGACGGAATCAACGGCCTCAAAGCCCTGATCAACGACCCCGAGGCCCGCAAGCAGTTCGGCGATGGCGTGGTCAACGAACTCAACGCCAAACTCGACCGCGTGAAAGACGCTCTGGAAAACGGCGGCGACGACCGCGCCGTGCAACTGGGCCAGGATATTGGCGAGCTCGTCTGGCAGGTTGGCAGTATTGCCACGGGGGTTGGCGGGGCGGCGAAAGGTGGCGTGGCGCTGGCGAAAGCCGGAATCAAAGTGGGGGCGGAAGGGCTTGAGGCGATGGCCGGCCTGGCCAAGTTCGATAAGCTGGTGGCCCGTGGCGGGCAGTTCAACCCTAACGGTACCCCTCTGATGGATTTCCGGGCTCTTACCAACGCACAAAAGAGCATCGTGGGCGATGTCATGGGCGGCGAGCGGATCAAGTCACTGGTGCCGGGCGCCGAGAAAGTTGGTCGGGCGCCGGATATTGGTCAAACCGGTATTGATGATTTGTACAAGGTCGACAAGCCGGGTGTTGATTACCTTGTCGTGGAATACAAGTTTGGCTCGTCTACGTTGAAACCGACCAAGGATGGTTTGCAGATGAGCGATAGCTGGTTACAGGGGACTGCCACAAATTATGATCGTATTTTGGAGTCGGTCAGTGGCAACCGGAAAATGGCTGACAGCATTAGGGATGCATTACAGACCGGCCGGGTTGAAAAGTGGCTGGTTCATACGGACCCCTTCGGAAACGTTACTGTAGGTGTTCTGGATAAAGGTGGGAAGTTCACGGCCGATCCGGTTGCTGCATCCAAACTGTTGGGAGGGATTAAATGATTCGAGCGCCACTGGGAGATTCCCGCTATTGGTCGGAATGGGTTGCGTATGGTGACGAACGTATTGCCAAAACGTTGGAGACCGCGCGTTCCCCTGGGGGCGATCCCGACTACGCGCCACAGTACGTCTACACCATCGCCCAGGACCACTGGCACCAGATGCTAAGTCGCTACTCTGCCGGATGCCCTGTCGCTGAACTGCCGCGTTATTTCCCTGGGCTACTGGATGCCTGGGAAGAGGCAGAACGCTTGGGCGCGCCGGTCTGGACCCCGGAGCAACAACTCACCCGTCACAGCTGGCGCGTCAACTACGATCATTACATCGTCTGCTTCTGGCTGGTCGGCTTGGGGTTGGCTCTGGAGATACCAGATGATCAATGGCGAAGGCTGTTGGCCCTTATCGGCAACGAAGGCGAGGACGTGCTGCTCGACCGGATCATCGCGAGTCGCAGTCCCGAGCGTAAAGTGGGAGCCGTTCTCCTTTACCCCAAACCCTATGGCCGATTGCTGGCGGCAGTGGATGCGTCGGTGGATACGCAAGCTTCAAAGCTGGAGGCTTTTGTCAGTCACTGGTATCAGGAAATACGCACCGGGGCGAAGTCCGGTTCCGATCCCCAGGCGGTCAGTTATAAGCATCCCTACTGGTACACCTACGGTGACGTGAACTTTGAAGGCGGCGCGTATTTCGGTCGCTGGTGCGTGGAAGCCGTGGCGGCGGTAAAGGCTTTTGGGTTGGATGATTCTCAGTGCCTGGGGCTTGAACATTATCCAGGGGATTTATTGAGGCCCGACGGCCCGAGTACGCACCCGCTCAGGCAGGACGCTGAAGCGCCTACTGCGGTGGTTGTTGAGAATAAGGCTGGTTTTTGGTCGAAGTTGTTGGGGCGTCGTTAGCGTTTTTGAGCAGGTTTACAGGCCCCTTTTTTCAGTTAAACAATGACAGGCGGAAGGAGGCCGGGGGCAGATGCCTGGCCTCAGGCCGGATAGATTCAACTGTTAGATACTCGATTGATGGTGGACGTCCTGTGATTGTTGATTTTATAAATTCACCTAAAAATGGGAACTGATGAGTGAGCAGGGGCTGTATCAAAAAGTTGGCCGGCTTTTATTGGATGCTGGTCCCTCGGAGGCTCAGAAAATAGTTGTTAGAGCTAGACTTTTTGCCGAGGGCGATGGAGGAAGTTATGAGTTTGATTATTTCGATAAGACAAACCGCTCAAGCTGGTTTGATCCAGACAGCAGGGCTGTGGGAGATTTGACAGAGCTATTGGTTGAGCTTCGGCGCTATTATGTTGAAAATGGATTGTGCCAAAATGGAAAGGCTTGGTCTTCGTGTGCAGTTACGCTAGATGTAGAGAAGATGAAAATTAGTATTTATTATAATTATGATGATAAGGTTCTTTTTGCGGAGTAGGGTGCGAGGGGAAAGGTGACAGATTTATTTGGTTGTCCTGGTCTTAGATGAATCTGGCCCTTTTTCTGTTTAGGAAAATTCTACAGGTGAGGTTGTTGCGCCTCGGAGTACTTCGTAGTGAAGTTGAAAATTGAATTTCCCAAGAATTTGGTTACGGATGAGTTGCTTCGGCAGAAGCGGATTCCCTGTGTATGCAAGATAGCCAGCGAGTTTGAGGTTTTTTTTGCGGAAACTATTCCTGAATCGTCTGGAGTGGTGTTGGGATGGGATCGGAAAGAATTGGAGTTAAGAGCTGTTGCAGGGGCGGGTGGTCAGTATACGCATCATGCTTCTGGTCTGATTACGCTGAAGGATATCGGGGGTGGGGTTTATGAAATAATTGATCTTGAGATGTTTTATAGGAGTTTTGGTTGGTGCGCTATCTTGAGGGACGGTGAATATGCACCACCAGGGGAGTTCTGGGACGAAGAGTAATGGTTGCGAAGATATATTGCCGCCTTTACCAAAAACTGGCGAGAACTAAACATGAATTCTTTGTTGTCGGACTGGTGTGCCTTCTGTGAAGATAGGGCGATTTTTGATAAGTCCCACTTTTTGGGATTGTTGAAGGCGCACAGTGGCTCCGAGGAGATTCGACGTATATTTAGTTATTTTCCATCCTCGGAAGCGTTGGTTGATAGAACTGAGCGCGTTCTTGCCTCTGGAGATATGGACTCCTCTCTGTATCTCTTGCCAAGACTTAAAGTTGGAAGTGATGAGTTAATTCAGCTAGGTCGGGAGTGGCTCAAGGAGCAAGAAAGAGTATGTGGGGTTCTCGGTGATTCCGAAATCCTCAGTGTTTGTGAAGATGCCCGAGTGCTTTTTGTTAATAGTCACGATATGGATCGCTGGCTTCAAAAAGACATTCCTCATTATTGGTTTTTTGATGAGGTCGGGGATGCGATCAGAGGAAGCCGGATTTCTGATACTGAGCAAATTTATGCGCTGTTTGAGGCGCTTTATGGATTGGCTGCGGATTATTATCTTGCTTGGTATATTGGGCGGCCGTTGTTTAAGTTCGATATTGATTTGGAACCCTATTTTAGATTCTGGCGGGCCGGAGGAAGATGTGCTCTCGCCGAGAGTGGGTTCTTTATAACTAACTAGGGCTAGTATGATTAAGGTAAAGGGGTGGATTTATTTAATTGCTCTGTTCTTAAATAAAATATACCCCTTGCTTTCATATTTCCTTTCTTTCTTTTTTACGAGCGAAGCACCACCTTGCCCAGCACTGGCTAGGATACGCACCCGACGGTTTCGATAGAACGAAATATCTTGTATTGGGACGTTTCCCATTGACTTGCAGGACATTTCCTAGAAAATCCCAAGCCCTTGCGCCTGCCGATTCCGGTGCCTAGTCTTTGTTCGCCGCTGCCAATCCAGCGGTCGGGTTTAGCAGCTCGGAATCACGTTAGGCGCATGGTGACTGCCATTCAGTGCGGGCATTTTATTGCTCGAAGTTTAATGGCTGCTGTGCGCAGGGCATCTTCGGGTGCGCCGGTCTCCTAACGTACCGGTCTGCTAACCTGCGCATGGCTGCCACCCATTCGTTTAGCAGCGAACGTGGCGGCTCCCATTTACGTTAGGGGTATTCCATGGACAAGCTCATACCAGACCCACCCGTTCCCCCGCTGCATCTGGACATCGCGGCCGACGCCAACGCCGAACGTGTCATCGATTCCTATCTGAACCCCAAACCAGCCCAGCCTGACAAGAAGTCATCTCCCGACCAGCTATTCACTGTCGTGGAGGGCATTGATGCTGAGAGCCTGCTGGCCAACCTCAGCGAAACCCTGGCTTCTGCCAATGTCATGGCCAATGACTTGGCGTTTGAACTGGAAGGTTCTCGACGGCATTTTGCCTTGGGACTGCAACAGCTGATTGAACTGGGGCAGATGTTGGCAAACCGGGCGCTGGATGTCGTAGACCCCAGATAGGTGCTGAGAGAAGCGGATTTGATCAATGTTGACCGATCAAATCCGTTTTTGGGTAGGCGCGTGCGAGCGAAGCGAGGCTGCGATCTGAACCTGAAAGTTGACTTTCAGGCGACGATCAAAGGATCGCAGCCTCGCTTCGCTCGACAGCTCCTACAGTCCCTAGCCCAAGTTTTATTAAAGGCTGAACCGCCCAACCTTGCTGTTCAAGTTCACGACCAGGTACAGGTTAACCATGTCCCCGGTTCAACTGTTCTATGCCCGGCAGGTAGCTGATAGGTCTCGGAGCCTGCCCGCACAATCTCTTAACGGAACGCCATTTTCTGCCGATACCCTGATGAGCCCTGGTTTTTCCAGCGTTTCGGCGTGCGGAAACGGCTCGCAATGTGCGTCACGACACAGCCAGACCAAGCGATTACTGAAATCCCTTGAACGTTGCTGGCTGGTGGCTATCATCTGCGCGCCTCGGGGTTGTGACACGGCGTTTCGTTGTTATGCCATTGGGTTATTTTCTTACTTGCCTGGACATCCTCGATGCTGGCGTACCACCAAAAAAGTTTTCTGATCGTCGATGATTTCTCGGATTTCCGCAGTTCGATCCGGTCCATGCTGCGTGAACTGGGCGTCAAGGACGTGGACACCGCCGACACCGGTGAAGTGGCGCTGCGCATGTGCTCGCAGAAGCGTTATGACTTCATCTTGCAGGACTATCACCTGGGCGATGGGCGCAAGAATGGCCAGCAGGTGCTGGAAGACCTGATGGTCGAGAAGCTGATCAGCCATGAAAGTGTGTTTCTCATGGTGACCGCCGAGACCAGCCAGGCGATGGTGCTCAGTGCCCTGGAGCATGAGCCGGATGCGTACCTGACCAAGCCGTTCAACCGCTCCGGCCTGGCCCAGCGGCTGGAGCGGCTCGAGCAGCGCAAGACCCTGCTCAAGCCGATCCTGCAGGCCCTCGATCGTGGCAAGCCGATGGAAGTGCTCAATGCCTGCATCGCCTTGTGCAAGCAGGACCCGCGCTACGGGCCGTTGTGCCTGCGTTATCGGGCCGATGCGTTGCGTGACCTGAATCAGAACGAGGCCCTGGAGCGGCTGTACAACTCCATCCTGGCGGATCGCCCGTTGCCGTGGGCCTACGCGGGGCTGGGCAAGTTGATGTTCAAGCGCGGCCAGGTGGGGCAGGCCAAGGCGGTTTATGAAAAAGCCCTGAAAGTCTTTCCGATGATGCCGGCGTTGTACGACGGCATGGCCGAAGTGTTGATGGCCGAAGGTGACACCAAGCAGGCGCAGCATGTGCTGGAAGAGGCGGTGCGCCTGTCGCCGCTGGCCGTGCGTCGCCAGTCGTTGCTGGGCAAGTTGGCGATGACCAACGAAGACTACGACACGGCTTCCCGGGCTTATCGCCAGGCGGTCGGGCAGGGCGCGCAGTCGCGCTTCAAGGATCCGGAAAGCAACCTCGGCCTGGCCCACGCGCTGATCAGCAAGGGCAGCGAAAAAGGCCTCGATACCCGCACCCGGCTGGAGATCAACACCACCCTCAGTGCCGTGGCGAAGGAGAACCTCAACGACCCGGGGTTGCAGGTCCGGGCGCGGCTGATGAAGGCCACCAGCCTGTTGCTCAACGATGCCGAAACCGCCGAGAAGCTCACCGAGCAGGCCTTGCAGCGCCTCGATGGCATGGAGCAGTTCATGAGCGCCGAGGCCGCGTTGCTGGTGGCCAAGCAGTTGCAAATGCTTGGCCAGACCAGCGCCGGGGAGTCGATGCTCAAGAACTGCGCGGAAATCTACGGTGATGACCCGGCGGTGATGCAAGGCATTGCCAAGCTCACCGACGACCCGAACATCCTCAATCAGGGCAATGCCGCCGCGGAGTTGAACCGCGAAGGTGTGCGGGTCTACAAGACTGGCGCATTGCCGGAGGCGCGGGAGCTGTTCCGCCGTGCGCTGAAGATGCAACCGAAGAACATCAGTATTGCCCTGAACATGGCGCAATCGCTGCTGCATGGCACCGACACCAGCGTGGAGTCGGAACTGCTGCAGGAGTGCCGCGACTGCCTGAAACTGGTGGGCATGATGCCCGACTCCGATGCGCGTTTTGCGCGTTATCAAAAACTGCGAAGCAAGGCATTTGGCGATGAATGACAGCGAACAGGCCCTCGATTTTTCCACGGTGATCGCGTCGACCGTGCACGACATGAAAAACTCCCTGACCTTGCTCATGCAGGCACATGGGCAATGGCTCGAACGCCTGCCCGAATCCGAGCGACAGACCTCGGAGCAGGGTGTCATCGAGTTCGAGTTCGCCCACCTCAATGGCCTCATGGTGCAGTTGCTGGGGCTGTACAAGCTCGGCGTCAACCAGTTGCCGTTGCACCCGGCCTACCACGAGCTGGACGATTTCATCGAGGCGCAACTGGCCGGCCATCAGGATGTGTTCCGCAGCCGCGGAATCATGGCCACCTACGATGTCGATCCCCTCAGCCCCTTGGGCTTTTTCGACCGCGAGCTGGTGGCTTCGGTGCTCGACAACTGCATCAACAACGCCATTCGTCATGCGCGCCAGGCGCTGCTGATCAGTGTGAGTGACGAAGCCGGGCAACTGGTGCTGACCATCAATGACGACGGCGACGGTTACCCGCCAGAGATGATCGAGCGTCAGGCCGAGTATGTGCAGGGCATCAACCACAGCAGCGGCAGCACCGGGCTGGGCCTGTACTTCGCCGCGCGAATCGCCGGGCTGCACCAGCGTGGCGGCGTGAGCGGGCGGACCGAGATTGCCAATGGCGGTGTGTTGGGCGGTGGAGTGTTCCGGCTTTACTTGCCCTGAACAGGCCCTCCATGAGTGTCCCTGGCAACACAAATCCCCTGTGGGAGCGAGCCTGCTCGCGATAGCGGTGTATCAGCCAACTCAATATTGGCTGGGCCGACGCTATCGCGAGCAAGCTCGCTCCCACAGTCGTATTGCATAAGATTTTAATTGCCTCCGGGCGCTTGATATTCCGAACAGCCGGAGCCTATTTTGTACGGGTTGCCGTTCGCGGCTCGCACATAACAAGGATTGCGTCATGACGACCGATGGCCAGCGTTCACTCGCGCAGCGACTGACGGGCATTGATGAGATTGAATGTGTCACGCCGGATTTGAATGGCGTGCCGCGAGGCAAGGTGATGACCGCCGAAGGGTTCCTCGAAGGCCGGCGGTTGCAATTGGCGCGGGGTGTGCTGCTGCAATGCATCATGGGCGGTTATCCGCCGTCGCGTTTCTACGGCAGTGATGATGGCGACCTGGCGCTGGTGGCCGACCCGAAACAGATCCACCGCCTGCCCTGGAGCCAACAGCCCCGGGCCCTGGCCATCTGCGACGCCGACGAACTGACCGGTGAAAGCTCTCGGCTCTCGACGCGCGGCCAGCTCAAGGCCGTTGTCGCGCGCTATGCCGCCCTTGGCCTGGCGCCAGTGGTGGCGACCGAGCTGGAGTTCTTCGTGTTCGCCCCCAACCCGGACCCGACCCAGCCGTTCCAGCCGCCGATGGGCCTGGATGGACGTCGCGAAGACGGCCACTCGGCGTTCAGCGTCAGCTCCAACAATGGCCTGCGCCCGTTCTTCAGCGAAGTCTATGCCTGCATGGCGGCGCTGGGCTTGCCGCGCGACACCTTCATGCATGAAATGGGCGTGAGCCAGTTCGAGATCAATCTGCTGCACGGCGACCCGTTGCTGCTGGCCGACCAGACTTTCCTGTTCAAGCACCTGCTCAAGGAAGTGGCCCTCAAGCACGGCCTGACCGTGGTCTGCATGGCCAAGCCCCTGGCCCACACGCCGGGCAGTTCGATGCATATCCACCAGAGTGTCGTCGAGGCGGACAGCGGCCGCAACGTCTTCAGCGACGAAGCGGGTGAACCGACGGCCGCGTTCCGGCACTTCATCGGAGGGCAACAGGCTTGCCTGGCGGACTTCACCGCGTTGTTCGCGCCGAACGTGAATTCCTACCAGCGGCTGTGCCACCCGTTCGCTTCACCGAACAATGCCTGTTGGTCCCACGACAATCGTTCGGCCGGGCTGCGGATTCCCGCCAGTTCGCCAGTGGCCCGCCGGGTCGAGAACCGCTTGCCCGGGGCCGATGCCAACCCCTACCTGGCGATTGCCGCCAGTCTGGCCGCCGGGTTGTACGGGATCGAGTATCGCCTGGAGCCGAGCGCGGCGATCCAGGGCGAATTCGAAGTGCCGGATAATCTTTCGCTACCCTGTACCTTGCATGCCGCCCTGGAGCGTCTGAAGCGTAGTCATCTGGCGAAGGAACTGTTCGGCACGGAGTTCATCGAAGGCTACATCGCTTCCAAGACCCTGGAGCTGACCAGCTTCTTCGATGAAATCACCCCCTGGGAGCGACGTGTCCTGGCGGCCCAGGCATAAAGAACCGCTGCATTCGGGCTATCTTCAATGGATAGCCCTTACTCACCTCAAGGAGCCGCTCGGAACGCCGATGCGCCAAATCTGGAAACCTTTTCGAGCGCTTTATTTCGCCTCGCTGATGATGTTGATCGGCTCTGGCCTCTTGAGTACTTACCTGGCCTTGCGCCTGGCCGCCGACCATGTGGACAGCCTCTGGGTCGGTGCGCTGATGGCCGCCAACTATTTCGGCCTCGTGCTGGGGGGCAAGATCGGCCACCGGCTGATCGCCCGCGTCGGGCACATCCGCGCCTATTCGGCCTGTGCCGGGATCGTCGGGGCAGCGGTGCTGGGCCATGGCCTGGTGGACTGGCTGCCGGCGTGGGTCGTGCTGCGGATGATTGTTGGCCTGGGCATGATGTGCCAGTACATGGTCATCGAAAGCTGGCTCAATGAGCAGGCCGATGCCAAGCAGCGCGGGGTGGTGTTCAGCGGCTACATGATCGCCTCGTACCTGGGGCTGGTGCTGGGGCAGTTGATCCTGGTCATGCACCCGGCCTTGGGCCTGGAGCTGCTGATGCTGGTGGCGCTGTGCTTCGCCCTGTGTCTGGTGCCGGTAACGCTGACCCGGCGAATTCACCCGGCGGCGCTGCATCCGGCGCCCATGGAACCACGTTTCTTCATCAAGCGTGTGCCGCAGTCGTTGAGCACGGTGTTGGGTTCGGGGCTGATCGTCGGCTCGTTCTATGGCTTGGCACCGCTGTACGCCTCCCAGCAGGGTCTGTCGACCGAGCAGGTCGGTCTGTTCATGGGGAGCTGCATCTTTGCCGGATTGTTGGTGCAGTGGCCACTGGGCTGGCTCTCTGACCGCTACGACCGGGCGCTGCTGATCCGCTGCTTTGCGCTGGTCCTGGCGATTTGTGCGCTGCCGTTGGCGATCCTTCCGGCGGTGCCGCTGGAGGTGCTGTTCGTCGCCGGGTTCTTCTGTTCGTTGGTGCAGTTCTGTCTGTATCCGCTGGCGGTGGCGTTTTCCAACGACCACGTCGAAGCGGATCGAAGGGTGTCCCTGACCGCGATGCTATTGGTGACCTATGGCGTTGGCGCCAGTATCGGGCCGCTGGTGGCGGGTGTGCTGATGAAGATGTTCGGTAGCCAGATGCTCTACGGCTTTTTCGCCTTCTTCGCCCTGGTGCTGGTGTGGCGGATCCGGCCGAAAGCGGTGACCAACCTGCATCAGGTCGATGACGCACCGCTGCATCACGTGGCGATGCCGGACAGCATGTCGAGTTCGCCCCTGGTGGCGTGCCTCGATCCGCGGGTGGATGAGCAAGTGGTGCAGGAGCAGATGCAGGCACCGACCAGCCCGGAGGCGGAGCCCGAGCCCGCCCCTGAGACCGTGGCTGAAGCTGACGCCGAGGCGCCTGAGCCCCCCAGCTTTACCCAGGCCAGGCCTTGAAACGGGCATGAAAAAACGGGCAGTCACCGCAAGGGACTGCCCGTTTTTTCATGGCTCGACGATCAGAGGTCGTCTTTATCGAAGCGTCGGGCTTCACGCTGGAGCTGGTAGACGAACCGCTCGACCTGCCGCTGCACCAAGCCGCTGATGTTGTGGAAGCGTACGCCAGCGAAGGTGGTGTTGATCCTTTCTTCGAAATGCAGGTAGCGCAACTCGACTGGCGCGGTCATGTTGCCAAACGGCAGGGCCGCGATGAAACGCTCATACACCTGGCCCAATTGCAGGCGTTCGGTGATGTCGCCGTCAAAGCGCAGCTTGCAACCGGTGGCGGAGATGTCCAGCAGCTTGCCGTCCACGGGGGACTTGAGCTTTTCGCCGCCCAGTTCAACGCTCACCAGTTGGGCCAGTTTCAGGGCGGCGCGGAAGGCATTGCGACGCTGGTGGTAGACCACTTCGTCGGGCAGGGCGCCGCGATAGCAGCGACCGTCGCTGGATTCATCGATGGTCAGTGGGCCCTTGCCATCCCAGGCGATGCGCACGCCGTCATGGAAACCTTCGACGCGAAACGGCTCGCCGGCCAGCAGGAAACGCTCGCCGTCCCGGGGAATCATTTCATCCAGGGCGATGGAGTTGGTCTCGCGATCGACATTGACCAGATAGCTCTGGAAGCGCTGGGTACGTTCATGGAAGGTAATGATCAGCGGGTCATGGCTATCTTGCAGCATCCGCAGGTTGCCAGAAATTTCCAGGGGCGTGGTGAGGACCTTGGGGGGCTGCGGAGCGTCATCCGCGTTTGAGGCATTGAACACGGTGGGTCAATCTCCAGGCAAAATACGACTACGAATGGCCGGCATTTTGCCAGCATGTATCGCGCGTTGATAGAGCGAAGGCATTGTTCGTTTCATGCCTGGCTGAGCGGGCGGTGCTTGACCATTCTAGCCGTCGAACCGCTAGCGTCATACAGCGTCGGGATCTCGCCACCGTTGAGAATGCGTAACTGGTTGGCGGTGGCGGCCTGCTGCATCAGGATGGACTGACCGTTGCGGGCGTTGGTCGCCTGGCATTGGGCGAGCAGGTCGTTGAGCACCTTGCTCTGGGACCGCAGCTGATCGCCGAGGGTCGACTGGGCGGCCAACTGCTCAAGGCCGTCATGACTGGCGGGCAGGTTGAGGCTGGCGAGGATCTCGCTGCGCTTGCGGCCATGCTGGTCGAGCAAGATGATCAATGCCTGTTTCTGCGCCAGGATGGTTTCCAGCAAAGGCATGTCACGACCGTGCAGTGCCACGGATTCGGCCTGCAATAGCTCCAGCAGTTGTTGCGCTGGAACGAAGTCGTCGATGATCAGTTGCAATAAATGAGTGTCGTGCATGGCTGGCCTTGGGTCTTAGCGTCCAAAAGCCTGGCGCAGGCGGCGGCCTAGCGCTGGGCTTCGAAGTTGAGCAGTTTGCTGGCTACGCGGTTGCTGTCGACTTTGTAGCTGCCATCGGCGATGGCTGCTTTCAACTCGGCCACGCGGGCGTTGTCCACGACAGGTTGATCGCGCAGCTTGTCAGTGATCTTCTGCAACTGCTGAGCCTCATTGCTGAGGTGTACCGACTCCCCGTTGCTGACCTTTTCGGCTGGCGTGGACACCGGCGCGGATTTGTCGGATTCGACGGTTTCCTTGGCGGCGCTGGTACGCGTAGTGCCTGTCAACGGTGAAGAGCTGTTTAAACGATTGAAATCGATGACCATGGTAAAAAACCTCTGGGTATTTGGACGCTTGCCATGTTTTCGGCCATTCCCAAAAAAACTTTAGGCTCATTTATTCAATGAACGTGCGCACGTCTGCGCTTGCCTTTGCGTAAGGCACAGTCTAGGGAACACCGGGATCAAGCGCCAGCTTTCTACCTCCTCTACCGGGTCATTACATCGCCACTTCCACTTGGCCTGGAGCCATCACTTGCGCCTTGATGACGCGCTGGGAATTGAGGTTTTTTACCCGTATCTGTTCACGCATGCCGCCGTTGGACAGGGCCTCGCCGGGCATCCGCACGGCCAGTGAGCCGCTGCGGGCGGTGATGACCACCTGGTCGCCCTTGCGGACCACCTCGGCCTGTTCCAGGTGCACCAGCGTCACGACCTGATCGGCGACCATTGGTCGGACAAGTTTCTGCCCGATGGCCTGATCGACAGAGGTCAGGAAGCCCTGGGTGATCTGGCTGATGTCCCGTTCGCGCAACATCACGTCCTGGGGCTCGACGATCCCGGCTCGCTTGAGCGGACGCGTGGTGGTGACGATTTCCCGGAACAGGCGCACTTGAGCGGGCACGAACACCGTCCAGGGCGCGGCGCTGTCGCAACGAACCTTCACCGTGACACGGCCCAGGGGCCGGGCCGGGCTCTCCAGGGAAGCAGTCAATTCCTTGTCACACATGGGCATGCGCAAGCGCGGGTCGAGCTGGTTGACTTCGATTTCGTAACGACCTTCGGTTTGACTGGTTGCCAGGTAGTCTTCTACGGTGAATTCAAGAAAGCCCTGAGTGACGCCGATAAGGAGATCAGGCAAGGTAACCGGAGCCGCCGCAAGGGCAGGGCCGCCCGAAGCGAACAGGCAGGCGGCCAGCAGTGCACCGAGCCAGTGGCGGCAGTGAGTGGTCAGGCGTCGAGAAAATGTCGTTTGTGCGTTCATGCCGGTTCAAAAGCAAGCCCCGTGCCGTTTAGTGATGAATGCGCGTCGGACACATTAGCGTTAGGTAGGAGTCAGGGCATGGCGGGAGTAATGGATTCGGTGAACCAGCGCACTCAGCTGGTCGGTCAGAATCGCCTGGAGCTGTTGTTGTTCCGTCTCGACGGCCAACAAATGTACGGGATCAACGTATTCAAGGTCCGCGAGGTGCTGCAATGCCCCAAGCTGACCCTGATGCCCAAGTCCAGCCCCGTCGTGTGCGGTGTGGCCAATATCCGGGGTGCGACCATCCCGATTCTCGATCTGGCGATGGCGACCGGTTCCGGTCGGTTGCTGGACCAGAGCAATCCGTTCGTGATCATCACCGAGTACAACACCAAGACCCAGGGGTTCCTGGTGCGCTCGGTGGAGCGCATCGTCAACATGAACTGGGAGGAGATCCATCCGCCGCCCAAGGGCACCGGCCGCGATCACTACCTGACGGCTGTGACCCGGGTCGACAACCAGTTGGTGGAAATCATCGACGTGGAGAAGATCCTCGCCGAAGTGGCGCCCACGCCGGAGGCGATTTCCGCGGGTGTGGTAGACGCCGAGACCCAGCACAAGGCGATTTCGCTGCGGGTGCTGACTGTCGATGATTCGTCGGTGGCGCGTAAGCAGGTGACCCGTTGCCTGCAAACGGTCGGTGTGGAAGTGGTGGCGTTGAACGATGGGCGGCAGGCGCTGGATTACCTGCGTGCGCTGGTCGACGAGGGCAAGAAGCCCGAGGAGGAGTTCCTGATGATGATCTCCGACATCGAGATGCCGGAGATGGACGGGTACACCCTGACCTCGGAAATCCGCAGCGATCCGCGCATGCAAAAGCTGCACATCATCTTGCATACTTCGCTGTCCGGGGTTTTCAACCAGGCGATGGTCAAGAAGGTCGGTGCCGACGATTTCCTGGCGAAATTCCGTCCCGACGACCTGGCGTCCCGGGTCGTCGATCGGATCAAGTCAGCAGAATAAAGTAAAGGTCGGGCGCGTTGTGCGCCCGGCAAGTCAACACGATGAAAGAGGCGGTATCTTGTCTACGGGTAATTTGGATTTCGAACAGTTCCGGGTCTTCCTGGAAAAAGCCTGTGGCATCTTGCTTGGTGAAAACAAGCAATACCTGGTGTCGAGCCGTCTCAATAAATTGATGGAGCAACAGGGCCTCAAGTCATTGGGCGAGCTTGTGCAGCGTATCCAGACCCAACCGCGCAGCGGCTTGCGCGAGATGGTGGTGGACGCCATGACCACCAACGAAACCCTGTGGTTTCGTGATACCTATCCGTTCGAAGTGCTGAAGAACAAAGTGCTGCCGGCCGCTATCAAGGCCAGCCCGGGCCAGCGCCTGCGGATCTGGTCGGCGGCCTGTTCGTCGGGGCAGGAACCCTATTCGCTGTCGATGTCCATCGATGAGTTCGAGCGTTCCAACCTGGGCCAGTTGAAAGGCGGTGTGCAGATCGTCGCCACCGACCTGTCCGGGACCATGCTCAATAACTGCAAGACTGGCGAGTACGACAGCCTGGCCATCGGCCGGGGTTTGTCGCCGGACCGGCTGCAACGCTACTTCGACCCGAAAGGGCCGGGCAAGTGGGTGGTCAAGGCACCGATCAAGAGCCGGGTGGAGTTTCGCTCGTTCAACCTGCTGGACAGCTACGCCAGCCTGGGCAAGTTCGACATCGTGTTTTGCCGCAATGTGCTGATCTACTTCTCCGCCGAAGTGAAGAAAGACATCCTGCTGCGCATCCACGGCACGCTCAAGCCAGGCGGCTACCTGTTCCTTGGCGCCTCCGAGGCGTTGAACGGTTTGCCGGATCATTACCAGATGGTCCAGTGCAGCCCGGGGATCATCTACCAGGCGAAGTGATTCGCGGGTGTTGTCAAAAAAAACGGGAGCCCCAAGGGGCTCCTTTTTTTGCCTGCCGCCGGCACCATCCCCTGTGGGAGCGAGCTTGCTCGCGATAGCGGCGGCCCATCCAAAATCCATGTCACTGACAGACCGCTATCGCGAGCAAGCTCGCTCCCACATTTTGACTCGCGTCGCCTGATGAAAGCGGCAGAAAAGCGGCAGGTAAGCGGAAACCCGTTGCCGCTTTTCTGGCATTGCCGCTTTGCCGGTGCCCGCAAAGCCCCAGTTTATGGGGTTTTTGGAAATGGCACGGCGCTTGCTTTAGCCGTCGTACGTACATTCTGGTCACCCAAAGGTTTCCGACATGAGCATCAGCTTCGATAAAGCGCTCGGTATCCACGAACAGGCCCTGAGCTTCCGCGCCCAGCGTGCCGAAGTCCTGGCCAACAACATCGCCAACGCCGACACCCCAAACTACAAGGCGCGGGACCTGGACTTTTCCAAGGTGCTCGCCGAACAGAACGATAAGGCCAAGAACGGTCACTTCGCCTTGAACATGACCAACAGCCGTCATATCGAAGCCGAAGGCCTGGGTAATGGCGACGAGTCGCTGATGTATCGCACGCCGATGCAGCCGTCGATCGACCAGAACACCGTGGACGCTCAACTGGAACAGTCCAACTATGCGGAAAACTCCGTGAACTTCCAGGCCAGCTTCACCCTGCTCAACAGTAAGTTCAAAGGGCTGGTATCGGCCCTGCGCGGAGAGTAAGCCATGTCGATTGCTAGCGTATTCAACATTGCCGGCAGTGCCATGAGTGCCCAGACCACTCGCCTGAACACCGTCGCCAGTAACATCGCCAACGCCGAGACCGTTTCGTCGAGCATCGACCAGACCTACCGCGCCCGCCACCCGGTGTTCGCCACCATGTTCCAGGGCGGCCAGTCCGGCGGCAGCGACTCGCTGTTCCAGGACCAGGAAGCGGCCGGGCAGGGCGTACAGGTGCTTGGCGTGGTCGAGGACCAGAGCAACCTCGAAGCACGTTATGAGCCAAACCATCCGGCCGCGGACGCCAAGGGTTATGTCTACTACCCGAACGTCAACGTCGTCGAAGAAATGGCCGACATGATTTCCGCCAGTCGTTCGTTCCAGACCAACGCCGAAATGATGAACACCGCCAAAGCCATGATGCAGAAGGTCCTGACCCTCGGTCAGTGATAAGGGGCGAGTCACATGAGCGTTACCAACACTACAAGCGGTTTGAGCCTCAACGAGATTCTGGCCAACTCCTCGGTCAAGACCAACAACACCTCCGATGCCCTCGGGGCAATGACAGGTGCGGCGACCGGCAAGAAGGAACTGGGCAAGGATGCGTTCCTGCAACTGCTCGTTACCCAACTGAAGAACCAGAACCCGTTGGAGCCCCAGGACAACGGCGAATTCGTTGCCCAGTTGGCGCAGTTCAGCAGCCTGGAAGGCATCACCACCCTCAACGAGACGGTGAGCGGCATCGCCGGCAACTACAACTCGTCCCAGGCCTTGCAGGCCTCGTCGCTGGTGGGCCGCTCGGTCATCGCCCCGGGTGACAAGGCTGTGGTCGATACCTCCAAGAGCCTCAACGGTACGGTGGTGGTACCGGCATCGGTGTCCTCCGTCGCCGTCAAGATCGTGGACAAGGACGGCAAGACCGTTCGCACCATCGACCTGGGCAGCCAGAACGCCGGCAACTCGGCATTCATCTGGGATGGCAAGAACGACGCGGGCACGGTCGTTGAGTCGGGCACTTACACCTTCGCCGCCTCGACCACCATCGACGGCAAGGCCACGTCGCTGATCACCAACCTGCCGGCCACGGTCAGCAGCGTGACCATCAGCCAGACGGGCGGTGAGCTGATGCTCAACCTGGCCGGGCTGGGCAGCATTGCCCTGTCCAAAGTACAAACTATTGGTATGTAGAGCCGACTAACCGGCAAAAGGAGTCAACATGTCTTTTAACATCGGCCTTAGCGGTCTCTATGCAGCCAACAAACAGCTGGACGTGACCGGCAACAACATCGCCAACGTGGCGACCACCGGTTTCAAATCGTCCCGCGCGGAATTCGAAGACGTCTACTCGGCCACCAGGCTGGGCTCGGGCAGCAAGACCGTCGGCAACGGTGTGCGCCTGGCCAACGTCTCCCAGCAGTTCGGCCAGGGTGACGTGAACAACACCGGCAACGTGCTGGACATGGGCATCCAGGGCCAGGGCTTCTTTGTCCTGAGCAACGACGGTTCCCTGAGCTACACCCGTGCCGGTACGTTCAAGACCGACAAGGAAGGCTTCATCACCAACACTGACGGTACTTCGCGCCTTCAGGGCTACGGTGTGGACGCCAACGGCAAGATCCAGAACGGTATCCTGACCGACCTGCGCATCGACACCTCCAACCTGCCGCCGACTGCCACCAGCCTGGTGTCCTCGACGATTAACCTGAACTCGACAGCGCCGGCGATCACTGCGGCGTTCAATCCGAACGACACCGCTACGTTCACCAAGCAGTTCACCACCCCGGTCTACGACACCCAGGGCAACCAGCATTCCATGGACCAGTACATGGTCAAGACTGCCGGCAACACCTGGAACGTCTATACCTTGATCGACGGTCGTAACCTCAACGGCACCTTGCCGACCACGACCGGTGCGACCGCGCCGATTCCTTCGACCATGAACTTCGATTCGAGCGGCAAGTTGACCACGGTCACCACTCCGCCAGCGACGGTCAATAGTGATCTGGTACTGACCGGTTGGGTTCCCGGCACCGTGACCAACGGCGTATGGGCCGCCAACGGCGCCGCCAGTGCGCCAACCATCACGATTTCCATGGGCAATACCACTCAATTCAACGCCGACACCGCGCGGTCGATCCCTACCCAGAACGGTTACGCCACCGGTCAGATCACTAACCTGACCATCGACGGTAGCGGTGTATTGCTGGCCAACTTCAGCAACAACCAGACCAAGCCGATCGGCCAGCTCGCCCTCGCCAGCTTCACCAACGAGCAAGGCCTGCAGCCAGTAGGCGGCACCAGTTGGAAGGAAACCTTCGCCTCGGGTATCCCGGGCTACGACGCCCCCACCACTGGTACCCTGGGTTCGATCGTCTCCAACTCCCTGGAAGAGTCCAACGTCAACCTGACCAACGAACTGGTCGAGCTGATCAAGGCCCAGAGCAACTACCAGGCGAACGCCAAGACCATCTCCACCCAGAGCACCATCATGCAGACCATCATTCAGATGACCTGATAGCTGGCTGTTGCAAAAAAAAACCGACGTCTTGGGCGTCGGTTTTTTTATGGGTGAATTTTGAACGGATGACCGTTTGTCGGGTAGCTGGTGCGGAATTTGCACTTCAGTCCAAATCGCTCAAAGAGCGTCAAGTTTCCATACGACTGTCATCAAGCCTGTATTGACTGACGACAGGGATGTCACGAAAACCAAGGGACGGATACCAGTTGAAACCTCATAACGCGGTCAGCGCGCCTGTCGTCGCGCCTTCATTGAAATCGCTACTGCGTCGGGGGCTGCTCGGCGCTGCCCTGTTTTCCGGTGTGATCAATATTCTGGCGCTGATCGGCCCCGTATTCATGTTGGAAGTGTATGACCGGGTGATTCCCAGCCAGAGCGTGCCGACATTGGTGGCGCTGGGCTTGCTGGCGCTGGGGGTCTATGCGCTTTCGGGCCTGCTGGATGTCATTCGTTCCCGGGTCATGGTGCGAATCGCTTCTTCCCTGGATCTGGCACTGTCCACCAAGGTCTTCAATGTGATCGCCGGTGTGTCGCTGAAAACGCCCATTACTGGCGATGCCCTGAAACCGGCCCAGGAACTGGACCAGATCCGGAACTTCATAGGTGGTCCGGGCCTGGTGGCCTTTTTCGATTTGCCCTGGATGCCGGTTTACCTCGCGGTCTGCTTTTACATTCACCCGCTGTTCGGTCTTTTGGCCGCCGGCCTGATGGCCATCCTCATCGCGCTGACCGTCACCACTGACCGGCAAACCCGCAAATTGATGCAGGCGTCAGCCGAGGCGTTGAACAGGCGCAATCATCTGGGCCAGCAAGCCCACCAGAACGCCGAAGCCCTCAAGGCCATGGGCATGGTGGCTGACACGTCGAACATCTGGCAGAAGAATCACAGCACCTTCATCACCCTGCAACGACGTTCGATCGACATCGGCGGCTTTTACGGTGGCATTTCCAAAACCCTGCGCCAGGTCGTTCAATCGGCCGCCCTGGCCCTGGGCGCGTGGCTGGTGATCAAAGGCGACTTGAGCGGCGGCACGATGATTGCGGCCTCGATTATTGTGGCGCGAACCCTGGCACCGGCGGAGCAGGTCATTGCCACGTGGCGCAGCCTGTTGGGTGCCCAGATCGCCTGGAGGAAGCTGCTGGAAGTGTTCTCTCTGTTCCCGGATACCCAGAGCAAGACTGAACTGCCCGCTGCCCATCGCCATTTGCAGGTGGAAAGTGTTTTTGCCGCGCCGCCCGGCGCGCAGCGCCTGACATTGCAAAATATCAACTTCATGGTCGCCGCAGGCACCGCTGTCGGTGTGGTGGGGCCGAGTGCATCGGGCAAGTCGTCATTGGCGCGTGTGTTGGTCAACGCATGGGCACCGGCGCGGGGGCATGTCCGGCTCGATGGGGCGCCGTTGGACCTGCTGGCTGAGCAGGCTCGAGGCAAGTTGATCGGTTATCTGCCGCAAAGCGTTGGCCTGTTTGCCGGAACCGTCGCCCAGAACATCGCACGATTGGACGCTTCAGCACAGGACGGTGCGATTGTCAGTGCCGCGCAATCGGCCGGGGTTCATGAGCTGATTCTGCAACTACCCCAGGGTTACGAAACCCAAGTGGGCGAGGGTGGGGTCAACCTTTCGGCGGGGCAACGGCAGCGAGTGGCATTGGCCAGGGCGCTGTTTGGTGATCCGTTCCTGGTGGTGTTGGACGAGCCGAATTCAAACCTCGACGCCGACGGCGAGCAAGCGCTGGCCAAGGCGATCCTGGCGCTCAAGGCTCGCGGCGCAATCGTGGTGGTGATTGCCCATCGCACCAGCATTTTGGCGGTGATCGATCAGGTACTGATTCTCGAGAACGGTGTGCAGGCGGCTTTCGGCCCCAGGGATGTCGTCCTTAAACGACCGCCTGCAGCGACCTCCCGTCCCTCCAGCAATGTCGTGGAATTGGGAGTATCCAACTGATGCACACCGATCAAGAAGCCAGCCTGACCCATTCCTTGTCCCGTCATTTGCGTTGGGGGAGCCTCTCGTTGGTGGTGCTGCTCGGCGGCAGCCTGACGTGGGCGTTGTGCACCCAACTGTCCGGCGCTGTCGTCGCCACGGGCGTGGTGGCCGTGGAGGGTAGCGTCAAGACCATCCAGCATCCCACTGGCGGCGTGGTAGCCGAATTGCTGATCAAGGAAGGGCAGACCGTTGCGGCAGGAGATGTGCTGCTGCGCCTGGACGCAACCTTGCCGGCCGCCAGCCAAGCCATTGTGAGTAAGTCCTTGAATCAGGCCTGGGCCCGTCTGGCTCGCCTGGAGGCCGAGCGGGACAACGCCAGCGAAGTCCCGCTGCCCAAAGAGTTGCTGGCTCGCATGAGTGTGGATGAGGCCAAGGCTGTGATGGCTATCGAGCAGCAATTGTTTTTCGACCGACGCGCCTCCCGAGACGGCCAGAAGAAACAGCTGCGCGAGCGCATCCAGCAACTCAACGAAACCATTGCCGGCCACGACATTCAGCAGAAAACCAAGCAAGAAGAGATCGAGCTGATCGACAGTGAATACCAGGCCGTCAAGAAACTGTTCGACAAAGGCATGATGACCCTCGATCGGGTCAATGCCCTGGCCCGGGGCATTGCCCGGTTGCGTGGAGAACGGGGCCAGCTCATGGCATCGATTGCCGAGGCGCGGGGCAAGATCGCCGAAACCGAGTTGCAACGACTCCAGGTTGACCAGACCTTCCGCAGTGAAGTGTCCCAGGAACTGCGGGATCTGCTGGCCCGGCAAGGTGAACTGATCGAGCGGGAAATCACTGCCAGCGACCAGCTTAAACGCATCGACATCACCTCTCCCATCGCCGGTCGCGTGCAGCAATTGGCGGTGCATACCATTGGCGGCGTGATTTCCCCCGCCGAAGGACTGATGCAAATCGTACCGGCCGATGATGAGTTGCTGGTGGAGGCGAAGATCAGTGCCCAGGACATCGACCAACTGACGGTCGGGCAGTCGGCGATCTTGCGCTTGAGCGCCTTCAACCGCAGCACCACCCCGGAACTGACCGGCACCGTGGTGCGCCTGTCAGCGGATTTGATTCAGGATGAGCGTACCGGGATTGGGTTTTACCGGGCGGGTATCAGGATTCCTCAGAGCGAATTGGCAAAGCTTCAGGGGCTCGCCCTGGTGCCGGGGATGCCCGTGGAGTCGATGATCCAGACCGGCTCCCGGAACGTCATGTCTTATTTGCTTAAACCGATCAGCGACCACGCCCAGCGGGCCTTCCGGGAAGGATGAGGCTTTGCTGTTCCACTGACGCACAACCGATTCATCAACAGGGCAAGGAAGAAAAAATGGCAGTGATTAATGGGACATCGGGTGCGGACACGCTGGTGGGTACCACGAGTGCGGATCAGCTGTACGGGTTGGAAGGGAATGACTCGTTGAGTGGCGGAGATGGCAATGATTGGCTGGAGGGTGGCGCGGGTGCGGACACCCTCAATGGTGGGACAGGTATCGATACGGCGTCCTACGCGAATTCGACCGCTGGGGTGACAGTCAGCCTGATCACGGGGACTGGCCTGGGAGGGGATGCGCAGGGCGATACTTTGACGGCTATAGAAACCGTGGTGGGCTCGTCCTTCAACGACACGCTGACCGCCCAGACCAGTGGGCATTCCCTTCAGGGTGGGGCTGGTGATGATGTGTATATCGTCGGCGGAACGGGCGTGACAGTCTCCGAGTTGGTTGACGGAGGCAACGATGAAGTACGCACGACGCTGGGCGACCTGACGTTGGCAGCCAACGTTGAGCGCCTGACCTACACCGGTGCGGGCAACTTCGTCGGTCGTGGCAACGCCTTGGACAACATCATCACCGGCGGCGTCGGTAACGATGTTCTGATCGGCGGCAATGGCGCGGACCAATTGATTGGCGGTGCCGGTGTGGACATCGTCAGTTACGAGGACGCCAGCAGCGTCACCCTGAACCTGAAGACCGGCGTACATACAGGCTTCGCCGCGGGGGATACATTCAGCGGCATCGA